>JBPCMD010000093.1:0-38168 GCA_051002595.1 Gaiellaceae bacterium | reverse complement strand
CGGAGCCTTGGCGCTGGTCGTTTCGGGGGGCGTAGGTGCGTGGGTCTTTTCCCCAGCACTCCTCTACTGCGTCGCGCTCACCCGAGATCACGATCTGCCCTGGGCAGTTGTAGTTCGCCGGCCAGACTCCGACGATCTTCCGGCAGAGGTTCTCGACCTCCGCGTCCTCGAGTCCGAGGATCGCCGCCATCGTCCCGGGCCGCTGGCGCGCGGCCTCGGCCATCGCGAGCCCGCGCTCTCGAACCAGCCCGATCGCCTCGCCCGTGCTGAGGGACCCGGCGGCCGCGAGCGCGGCGAACTCCCCCACCGAGTGTCCGACGACGACATCCGGCTCCAGACCGCGATCGCGCATGGCCGCGAGGATCGCAAGGCTCGTCGCGACCAGCGCGGGCTGCTGCAGCTCGGTGTCCACGAGATCTTCGAGCGGCGTCTCGAAGCACAGTTGCTCGAGGTCGAGCCCGGTGGCCGCCGAGCCCAGGCGATAGACCTCTTTCGCGACCGGAAACGCCTCCGCGATATCTCGACCCATGCCCATCTCGAGCGACCCCTGTCCGGGGAAGCAGTATGCAATCTTCATCGAGGCCTCCCGTTCGTCCATTCGATCAGCGCAGAGCCCCAGGTGAGACCCGCTCCCATGCCGGTCATCAGGACCAGAGCGCCATCACGCAGGCGTCCTTCCACGCGCGCGTCGGTGAGCGCGAGGGGGATCGAGCCCGACGAGGTGTTTCCATAACGGTCGACGTTCACAACGGTCCTCTCCGGAGGGATCCCGAGCTTAGCGACCGCGTAGTCGATGATCCGCTTGTTCGCCTGGTGAGGGATGTACACATCGACGTCGTCCACCTTCTTGCCGCATTCGGAGAGGATCTGCTCCGCGGAGTAGACCATGATCCGGGTCGCGAACTTGAAGACCTCGCGCCCGTTCATCTTCACGTGGGCGTCCGGGTCGTCGAAGTGCCTCGATCCGGAGCCGGGAAGCCAGAGATTCTCGCCGCCGCCTCCGTCCGCGCCCAGCTCGAAGCCGAGGAAGCCGCCCTCCTCGACGGGCTCCATGACAACGGCGCCCGCGCCGTCTCCGAAGAGAACAAGCGTCGAGCGGTCCTCCCAGTCGAGGATCTTGGAGAGCACATCGCCGCCGATCACGAGGCATCGGCGCGAAAGACCCGACGCCAGCATCCCGTAAGCCTGAGCAAGCGCGTAGACGAATCCCGTGCACCCGGCGAGCAGGTCGAAAGCGGCCGCTTTCGGCATCCCCAGCTCGTCGGCCAGGAGCGCCGAGGACGTCGGGAACATCATGTCCGGCGTCACAGTGGCGCAGATCAGGAGGTCGATCTCGTTCGCCTCTACGCCTGCATCCGCCAACGCCGCTTTCGCCGCCGGACGCGCGATATCGGTGAGCGCCTCCTCTTTTGCAGCGAAACGGCGTTCCCGAATTCCCGTCCGCTCGAAGATCCACTCATCTGAGGTGTCGACGATCTGCGCCAGCTCGTGGTTCGTCATTACGCGCTCGGGAACGTACGTCCCGAGCCCGGTGATGCCGATGCGAGCTGCTGTCGCCGACCCGATCATCGCTCGACCGCGAACGTCAGGGTCCCGCGAGCAGCGAGCTCCTCTCCCACGTGTGCGGTGGCCTTGCCGCGCCCGATCGGCCCGCGGACGGTGTCGATCTCGCAGGTGAGCGTGAGGATGTCACCAGGGGACACGATCCGCTTGAAACGGCAGTCGTCGATGCCGGCGAAGAACGCGATTCGGCCGCGGTTCTCCTCCTCGACCAGAACGGCCACGGCGCCAGCTTGGGCCATCGCCTCCACGATGAGAACACCCGGCATGACGGGTCGCGCGGGGAAGTGACCCGGAACCCAGAAGTCGTCTCCTCGCACCTCCCGCCGGGCGACGACGCGGCGGCCCGGCTCGAGCTCGATCACCTCGTCGAGGAGCAGGAACGGATCCCGGTGCGGGAGGATCGTCTCGATCTCGTCCCGGCCGAAGGGGACGGCGGGGAACGACTGAGTCACGATCGCGAGTCTACTCGCCGGTTGAGGAGGGCTCCCTGACACGCACGACCGGGGCGCTCGTGTTGCCGGCCGTGTCTCGAGCGACGACGCGGACGCGCCTGGCCGCTCCCTCCCAGCGGATGCGCACGACACCGGCTCGCTTCACCTCGCGTTCGCGTCTCGCGCCGTCGATCGTCAGATAGAGGATCGTGGGCTCGCTCACCTGGACACGGATGCCGCGTGCCGGGAGGAGTCGCACGCGTGGCGGGGTCGTGTCCGAGACGAAGGGAACGACCACCGAGACCTCGCCGACGAGCGCGTCAGTGACAGCGACGACGGCCGAGTAGGACCCGTCTCGTAACGGCCCGGTCCCGCGCAGCCCGTTCCATTCGAAGACATGCGCGCCGGCGTCGTAGCTCGCCGCATGCGGGCTCGCGACCCAGCGGCTATCGCGAAGGATGCGAATGCTGACGTCGGCGGGCGCAGTCAGAGAAAAGGCGATCGCCAGACGGTCGTTCCGGCCGTCCTCGTTGGGCGAGAAGAGGCTCGGTGCGACGGAGACGAGCCCCACGGCGCGGCTGACGAGCAGGGGAACGACCTTCTCGACTTCGACGCCCGCGTGGGTACCCGCCCTGACGACGATGCTGTACGCGCCGTCGGCCAGCGCAGTCGCAGGAATCGTGATCACGTGTTTCCCCGCCCGAGTCCACACCCGATCCACGACGGTGGACGCGGCGAATCCGGTCTCGTCCACGACTTCCACGGTGACGTTCGCGGGAACGGTGAGCCGGTAGGCCAGCGTTGCGGTGTCACTCTGGCCGTCGCCGTTCGGCGTGATCGTCCCCGGCGTCGCAGTGATCTCCTGAAGCGCTAGCGCCGGCGCTGTCGTCCGTCCGATTCGGAGCGGCCCGGTCGCCGGACGAGCGGATCCGCTCCTGATCGTCCACGTATAGCGACCAGTCGGGACAAGCGTGGAATCCCACGTCCAGTCGACGGTCGTTCCCGTGCCGGCGCCGCGCGCGACCTCGAGCCTTCCTGCGTCCGTGACCGTGACGACCCACGGCTGGCGGGACGAGAGCCGGGCGCGGAAGCGCGCGAAGCCTTCACCCGACTCGACACGTGGCTCGTAGATCTTCGGCTGGCCTTGCTGCGATGCCGCGGCGGCGATGGTGTTCAAGCGTCCGTACAGCTGGTTGCCCGGGCACTCCGTGAAGCCGGTGTCCCTGTGGCCGGACACTCCGCGCATGAGCACCGGGACGCCGGACGGGAAGCGGTTGCTTCCGCCCGAGACGAAGGTCAGCGAGGCCGCCGGATCGACGTGCGCAAGGTCGAGGCGCCAGGACAGGAGCTCGGCGATCGCGTCCTCGGCGGCCTGCGAGGGTGCGGCGCCCCCGTAGCTTCCAAGTAGCGCCACCCCCACGGAGCCGGTGTTGAAGCCCTGCGCGTGGGCGCCTATGACGTTCCGTTCGGCGCCCCCGAAACGTCCCTCGTAGATCGTGCCGAAGCGGTCGACGAGGAAGTTGTAGCCGATGTCGTTCCAGCCGTTCCCTTTTACATGGTAGAGCTGGATTCCCTTGACGATCGCGGGCGCCTGGGCGCGGGAGTAGTCATTCTGGCCGGCGGTGTGATGCACGATGGAGAAGCGGATCTGATCGGCGAAGAGAGTGGGCGCGCGGCGGATCGACTCGTCGGCGCCCCAAGAGAGGCGCGGGACGATCGACGGCGTGGCGGTCGCCGCCGGGATGCGGTACGGCATGCGCGTCTCCGGACTCCAGACGAGATGGGCGCGCACGCGCGTGACCCGTCCAGTCGTCCGGGCCTCGACGCGGTCCGAGGGGCCGACCCACCACGGGTTGCCGATGCGCCAGCTGGCGCGCGCGCGCGTCTCGCGGGCGCCGGTATCCGGTCCGTCCTCGTCTTCGGGCGCGGCCGGACGCCATGCGCTCCAGCGTCCTTCCAGCGAACGTGTGCGAAAAGCGACTCGGCCGGGACCGCGCCAGTGGATGCCCGCGAGTGTGAAGCGGCCCGCCGACGCCGGTTGTCGCGTGTCCCCCGAGACTAGATCGACGGACTTGACCGGAAACGAATCGCCGAGCGCTGCAGGGGCGGCGATCGAGGCGGCCAGTGCCGCGACGAGAATGGGGATGAGGCGGCGCATGTGAGGCAGGGTGACGGGCATGCCCTTCGCGAGCAAGGGCGACGAACCTCCGTTGATAGAATTCTTACACCGGTGCGGATCCGCCCTTTGCGGGGATTTCTTCTCGCCTTTGTCATTCTCGCGTTGTTCGCGCCGGCCGTCGCCATTGGCCAGAGTGACAGCCCGCGTGTCCTCGCCGTTCATCTCGACAACGACATCAACCCCGTCACGCAGGAGTACCTCGAGGACGCGATCGACCGGGGCGAGGACGAGGAGTTCGCCGCGGTCGTCGTGATCCTGGACACGCCGGGCGGACTCTCCTCCTCGATGCGAGGGATCGTCAAGCGGTTCCTCGCCTCCACCGTCCCGGTGATCCTCTACGTGTCGCCGCCCGGCTCGAGCGCCGACTCGGCCGGCGCCGTGATCGCGATGGCCGCGGATATCGCGGCCATGGCGCCGCAGACCAACATCGGCTCCTCCACCCCGATCTCACTCGGTGGCGAGGACATCTCCGAGGACTTGCGCCGGAAGGTCGTGAACGACGCCGCCGCGTATGTGGGCGAGGTCGCGCGCGAGCACGACCGCAACGTTCCCGCCGCTCGGCGGATGGTCACCAAGGCGTCGAACTACGGCGCCCGTGAGGCGAAGGACATCGGCCTCGTCGAGGTGGTCGCGCCCACGCTGAGAGCGCTGCTGAACCAGGTCGACGGGACGAAGACCGTGCCTAAGGGCTTCGTCCTCGAGACCGCCGGAGCGGCGATCGAGGAGATCGAGATGAGCTTCTGGCAGCGCGCCCGAGACCTTCTCGTCGACCCGAACCTGATCACGCTCATGCTCTCGATCGGATTGATCGGGATCGTCGTCGAGCTCTGGAACCCAGGGCTCATCTTCCCGGGCACGGTCGGCGCGATCTCGCTGATTCTCGGCCTCTACGGCCTGCAGGTGCTCCCGGTGTCGCTGGCGGGACTGTTTCTGATGATTCTGGCCGCCGCGTTCTTCGTCGCAGAGGCTTTCGTGCCCACGCACGGAGCACTCACGGTCGCGGGAGGGGTCATGTTCGTCCTAGGGTCGCTCATTCTCTTCGACCCCGCCGGAGACGCGTACCAGGTCTCGCTCCCCGTCTCCATCGGCATCGCCGCGACACTCGCGTTGTTGCTCGGCTTTGCGTTGAGCCGGGTCGTGCGTGTCGCGCGGCGTCCGGCCGCAGTCGGAGTGCATGGGCTAGTCGGCGGCGAGGGCGTGGTGCGCCGGGACGGGCTAGTCTCGCTGAACGGGGAGCTCTGGCGGGCGACCCGGGACGACGGCTCCCCGCTCATCCCAGGCGAGCACGTGCGCGTGGGCAAGGTCGCGGAGGACTTGCGTCTCGTCGTAGGATCCATGACGTCACCCACTGGGGAGGAGCCGAGCTGAGATGGATGGAGTGTCCGTAGGTCTGATCGTTCTCGTCGCTGCGCTGATCGTGGTGATCCTGTTCCTGTTCGCCGCGGTCAAGATCGCGCGCGAGTACGAGCGCGGCGTCATCTTCCGGCTGGGGCGGCTGCTCCCGGAGCCCAAAGGCCCGGGTCTCTTCCTCTTGATCCCGGTCATCGACCGCATGGTCCGGGTCGATCTGCGCACGGTAACGCTGAACGTGCCCCCGCAAGAGGTGATCACGAAGGACAACGTCCCGGTGCGCGTGAACGCGGTCGCGTACTTCCGGATCGTGGAGCCGAACGCCTCGATCGTGCAGGTCGAGAACTATATGGTCGCGACTTCGCAGATCGCCCAGACGACACTCCGCTCCGTGCTCGGCCAGCACGTCCTCGACGAGCTCCTGTCCGAGCGGGACAAGATCAACGCGATCCTGCAGGGCATCATCGACGAGTCGACTTCGCCGTGGGGGATCAAGGTCTCGGTCGTCGAGGTCAAAGACGTCGAGATTCCGAGCGGCATGCAGCGGGCGATGGCGCGTCAGGCAGAAGCAGAGCGCGAGCGGCGCGCGAAGGTCATCTCCGCCGAGGGCGAGTACCAAGCGTCCGAGCGGCTGAAGGATGCGGCGGCGGTCATGTCGCAGGAGCCGATCACGGTGCAGCTCCGCTATCTACAGACATTGCTCGAGATCGGGGCGTCTAACAATTCCACGATCGTCTTCCCGATCCCGATCGATCTGTTGACGGCGCTCTCGAACCTCGCCGACAGCGGCGGCAACTCGTCGTAGCGAAGGTCAGGCCGGCGCGTCTTTCGGTGTTTCGTCCGTCGCTGGCTCGGTATCCGGACCACCTGCGGCGGGCTCGATGTCCGGATCCTCATCCGAGCCGATGACGGGGGCCAACGTCGCGACCTTCTCGCCTTCGCGAAGGCGCATCACGATCACGCCCTGCGTCGAGCGGCCGGCCCGTCGGATGCCCTCGACGGGAATCTTGATGACCGTGCCGGCGTCGGAGATCAGCATCACCTGGTAGCCGTCGCGGACGATGCGCGCGCCGGCGAGCCTGCCCTTGCGGTCGACGAGCTGCACCGTCTTCACGCCCATCGTGCCGCGACCCTTCACCGGATAGTCCGCAACTCTCGTCCGCTTCCCGTAGCCGTTCTCGGTCACGACTAGCAGGTCGGCGCTCTCGTCGGCGATGTCGACCTCGATCACCTCGTCGCCGGAGCGGAGCTTCATTCCCGACACGCCCGAGGTGTCCCGCCCCATCGAGCGCACCTGCTTGCCGTGGAACCGCACCGCCTGACCCAGGCGCGAGACGATGAGCACGTCGTCGGACTCGCTGGCGAGCCGGACCCCGATCAGCTGATCGTCGTCTCGGAGCTTGATCGCGATGATCCCGTCGGCCTTCAACGGCGTGTTGTACGCGGCGAACTCGGTTCGCTTGATCATCCCCTTCCGCGTCGCGAAGACGAGGTGCTTGGCCTCCTCGAAGTTCCGCGTCGCGATGACGGCCTGCACGTCCTCGTCTTGGCGGAAGGGAAGGAGATTCACAATCGCACGGCCCTTCGACTGCCGCGAGCCGAGCGGGAGCTCGTGCACCTTCAGCCGATAGACCTTTCCCACGGTAGTGAAGAACAGGATGTAGTCGTGGGTCGAGGCTACGAAGAGGTGCTCGATGTAGTCCTCGTCCTTCAGGTCCATCCCCATCACCCCGATCCCCCCGCGTCGCTGCTCGCGGTAGGTCGTCACCGGTAGCCGCTTGATGTAGCCGGACTTGGTGATGGCGATCACCATGTCCTCCTCCGCGATCATGTCCTCGAGCTCGAGATCGTTCTCGCCCGCGACGATCTCGGTGCGACGGTCGTCCGATTTCCCGTAGATCTCCTTGATCTCGAGCAGCTCCTCCTTGATGAGCGCGGCGATCCGCGACTCGTCGCCAAGGAGGACCCGGAGCTCGGAGATGCGCTCCTGCAGGTCCGCGTACTCGTCCTCGACGCGCTTTCGCTCGAGCCCGGTAAGCGCGCGCAGCCGCAGATCGAGGATCGCCTGCGCCTGCAGCTCGCTGAGAGAGAAGCGCTCCATGAGCCCGGAGCGCGCCTCGTCGGCGTCGTCCGAGGCCCTGATCAGCTGAATGACCTCGTCGAGGTTGTCCAGCGCGATCAAGTAGCCCTCGAGAACATGGGCGCGAGCAAGCGCCTTTCGCAGCTCGTACTGCGACCGCCGCGTGACGACCTCCCGCTGGAAGTCGAGGTAGTGGCGGACGAACTCGAGCAACGAGAGCGTGCGGGGAACGCCGTCGACGAGCGCGACGGCGTTGTAGCCGAACGTCGTCTGCAGAGAGGTGTGCTTGAACAGCTTGTTGAGCGCGACTTGAGGCACCGCCTCGCGCTTCAGCTCGATCTGGATCCGCATGCCCGTCTTGTCCGAGTAGTCCTGGAGATCGGACACCTCGGTGACCACCTTCTCGCGGACGAGCGCGGCGATCTTCGTGATCACGCCGCCGTCTCCGCCCTTCTTGACTCCATACGGCAGCTCAGTGACGATGATCGCGCTCTTGCCGCCGCGGAGCTCCTCGATATGCGCTCGAGCGCGCATGACGACGCGTCCGCGACCGGTCCGATAGGCGTCACGGATCCCCGAGCGGCCGACGATGATTCCTCCCGTGGGAAAGTCAGGCCCTCGAACGTGCTTCATCAGATCCTCGACGCTCGCGCTCGGCTTGTCGATCAGCGCGACGACCGCATCGATGGTCTCGGCGAGGTTGTGCGGAGGAATGTTCGTCGCCATCCCGACGGCGATGCCCGTCGAGCCGTTGACGAGCAGGTTTGGGAAGCGCGCCGGCAGAACCTGCGGCTCTCGCCGTGACTCGTCGTAGTTCGGCCCGAAGTCGACCGTGTCCGAGTCGATGTCTCGGAGAAGCTCGGTGGCAAGCTTGGCAAGCCGACACTCGGTGTAGCGCTCGGCAGCGGGCGGATCGTCGTCGATCGAGCCGAAGTTGCCCTGGCCGTCGACGAGGGGGTAGCGGAGGGAAAACGCCTGCACGAGGCGGGCGATCGCGTCGTAGATCGAGCTCGAGTCGTGCGGGTGGTACTTCCCCATCACGTCGCCGGTGACGCGAGCGCACTTCACGTACGGGCGGTTCGGCTGATGACCCGAGTCGTGCATCGCCCAGAGAACGCGGCGGTGCACGGGCTTGAGCCCGTCGCGCACGTCCGGCAGCGCACGGCCGACGATAACGCTCATGGCGTAGTCGAGGTAGCTCGAGCGCATCTCCTGCTCGAGCTCGCGCGGCTCGATACGGCCGGCGCCCAGAGGCTCGACGACGTCAGACATCGAGGAACTTCACGTCTTTGGCGTTCTGCTCGATGAAGAGCCGTCGCGGCTCCACCTGGTCGCCCATCAACGTCGAGAAGACTCGGTCGGCGGCAGCGGCGTCCTCCACCTCCACGCGGATCAGCATGCGCTTGGTCGGATCCATGGTCGTCTCCCAGAGCTGCTCGGGATTCATCTCGCCGAGACCCTTGAAGCGGCTGATCTGCATGCCCTCCTTCGCCAGGTCGAGCGAGCTCGAGCGCAAAGCGTCGAACGTCTCCGCGTGGAACGACTTGCTCCCGAAGGCGACCGTGAAGGGTGGGAGGCCGACGATGTCCCCGGCCTTCGCGTATGCGCGCTGCACGGCGCCGTAGGTCGAGGAGACGAGCATGGCAAGCGGCAGGTCGACCCGGTGGGCGGTGCTCGTCTCGGTTTCCACGACACGGACGTGAAGGAGCTCGCCGAGCTCTTCCACGACCGTCAGCTCGTAGCCGTTCGCCGGAAGAGACGAGATCAGCGCGGCCGCATCGGGTCTCTCCCCCGCCTCGGATTCAACGAGCCGGTGCGCGATCGCAAATCGCGCCGCAGAGCCGAATTCGGCTTCGAGCTTCGCGGCCCAGGCCTCGAGATGGCCGATCTCGCGAACGAGGCGCGTCCAGCGAGCCTCGGTCAGCGTCGTCTCGAGCTCTCCGCGGGCAGTCACGGTCATGTCCTTGACGCGCTCACGAACCAGCAGCTCCTCGAGCTGCGCGTCCTTCTCGAAGTACATCCCGCGGCTTCCCAGCTTCACGTGGTACAGGGGCGGGACGGCGATGTAGATGTGACCGCGTTCGAAGAGCTCCGGCATCGTCCGGTAGAGAAAGGTGAGAATGAGCGTGCGGATGTGCGCGCCGTCGACGTCCGCGTCGGTCATCACGATCACGCGGCCGTAGCGCAGGTTGGCGATGTCGAACTCGTCACCGAAGCCTGTGCCGATCGCGGTGATCATCGCCTGGATCTCCGTATTCGAGAGAACCTTGTTGATGCGGTTCTTCTCGGAGTTGATGATCTTCCCGCGCAGGGGCAGGATCGCCTGCGTCGTGCGATCGCGGGCCTGCTTCGCGGAGCCGCCGGCCGAGTCGCCCTCGACGATGAAGAGCTCGGCCGAGTCCGGATCCTTGATGGTGCAGTCCGCGAGCTTGCCCGGGAGTGAGGAGTTCTCGAGCGCGCTCTTCCGCCGCGTGAGCTCGCGCGCCTTGCGGGCGGCCTGGCGAGCGTTACGGGCGGCGATCGCCTTCTGCACGATCTGGCGCGCCTCGGTGCGGTTCTCCTCGAGGAACTCGGAGAGCTTCTGGTTGACGATCCGCTCGACGAGACCCGCGATTCCCGGGTTGCCGAGCTTCGTCTTCGTCTGCCCCTCGAACTGCGGGTTTCGCAGCTTGACGGAGATGACGGCGGCAAGACCCTCGCGCGCATCCTCGCCTTCGAGGTTGTCGTCCTTCTCCTTCAGCAGCCCCTCGTTCCGGGCGTACTGGTTGAGGGTGCGGGTGAGCGCAGCGCGAAATCCCTGCAGGTGCGTCCCGCCCTCAGTCGTATTGATGTTGTTGGCGAAGGAGAACACTGACTCGACGTACGAGCTGTTCCACTGCATCGCGACCTCGAGATTGCCCTCGTCGCTCTCGCCCTCGAGATAGACGATGTGCTTGTGCACCGCATCCTTCGACTCGTTGACGTACGCGACGAAGTCCCTGATGCCACCCTCGTAGTAGAATTCCTCGGTCTTTCCGCCCGCGCGCTCGTCCGCGAGGATGATGCGAAGCCCGCGGGTGAGGAAGGCGGTCTCGCGCAGGCGCTGCAGGAGCGTCGCGGCGTCGAACTCGGTCTCCTCGAACACCTCCGGGTCGGGAAGGAAGGAGATCGTCGTTCCCGACTCGTCAGCACCCGCTACACCGACCGTCTGCATGTCGGTGGTCGGCTCCCCGCGGGCGAACTCCTGGCGGTAGACCTTCTTGTCGCGGCGCACCTCGGCGACGAGCCACTCGGAGAGCGCGTTGACAACCGACACGCCGACGCCGTGGAGGCCGCCGGAGACCTTGTAACCGTCCCCGCCGAACTTTCCTCCGGCGTGAAGCTTGGTGAGCACGACCGTCAGCGCCGGCAGGCCCTGCTCCGGGATCATGTCGACCGGAATTCCGGCGCCGGCGTCTCTGACTGTCACCGAGTTGTCGGGATGGATGGCTACCTCGACGAGGTCGTTGCGTCCTGCGAGAGCCTCGTCGACGGCGTTGTCGACCACCTCGTAGACGAGGTGATGAAGTCCTCGCGGGCCCGTCGAGCCGATGTACATTCCGGGTCGAAGTCGGACCGGCTCGAGGCCTTCCAGGACAGTGATGTCCTTTGCGGTATAGGCTGCTTCGGCCATGAAAAAGCCCTGCAAAATCCAGGTTTTGCGGGCTTCGAGAAGTGTATCAGAAACGACGGCCGGACGAGACTCGAGAAAGGCTCGCCCGCGCCGCTCTGGCGATGAGCGCGCGGAGCTCCGGATCTTCGACTTCGGAGGTCAGCGAGGCTGCCTCCGCGTCTGTCTCCGCGTCTGTCTCCGCGTCTGTCTCCGGCGTCGACTGAGCGGCCTTCGCGGAGGTCTCGGCGGCCTCGCGGAGGTCCGCGCCCGGCTCGGGCACAGGACCGATGCGAAAGCGGAGCCTCTTCGGGGTCGCGGGGCCGATCAGCGTGCGCAGCTGCTCCTCGATCTCCGGCGACAGGCGGTCGAGCTCGAATGCCCAGGTCGAGGACGTGGTCGCCACGTGCAGCGTCCCGTCCCGCGCGACCCGTAGCGGCCATGCCTCACGAGCGACCGTCTCCCCCACCGCCTTCGGCCAGGCGGCCGTGATCTCCGTGAGCGCGAGCGCCGTTTCGCCACCGCTTCGCGAGAGCACATGCTCGACGGATTTTCCGATTCGCTCCATCTGCTGCGGTGGAAACGCCCTCGTAGGGGCGAGGTTTGCCTCGCCCGCGTTCTTCGGTGCAGCATAGAGGGCGAGGCGAGCCTCGCCCTACGACAGCTCTCGGACCTCGCCCGGGGCGACAAGCAGCGACTGCGCCGGCTCCAGCGGGAAGGCCGCGGCGGCGGTCGTGGTGAGCAGCGTCTGCCCTGGGCCGGTGACGAGCGCGGCGAGGGCGAGCCTGCGATCGCCGTCGAGCTCGGAGAGCACGTCGTCGAGGAGAACGAGCGGGCGGAGGCCGGTCCTCTCGGTGAGAGTCTCCGCCTCGGCCAGGACGAGCGCGAGAACCGCGATCCGCTGCTCGCCCTGCGACCCGTAGCTCCGCAGATCGCGTCCGTCCACCTGCAGACAAACCTCGTGCAGGTGCGGTCCCGCTCCCGTGAGCCCCCGCTCGAGGTCTCGCGCGAGGCGCTGCTCGTACTCGGCGACCGTCACCGGCCCACCCTCGTACGCAAGCGTCGCTCCCATGAGGCCGAGGCTGTCCGCGCAGCTCGAGAAAGCAGGCGCCAGGTGACCGATGGCCTGCTCGCGGGCGCTCACGAGCTCGGCGCCGAGCGATGCGACGGATTCGGTCCACGGCGGGAGCGCGTCCGGTGACGAGGCGCCGGCGGCCAGGCGCCGGAGCGCGGCGTTCCGCTGGCCGACCGCGGCCGCGTACTCCACGGGCAGAGCCGCCCGAGCGGGGAAGAGACGTCCGAGAGTCCTGTCCAGATATGCCCTGCGGATAACCGGAGCGCCCTTGACGACGGCGAGACGGTCCGGCGTGAAGACGAGCGTCTCGAGCTCGTGTCGAAGCTGCTCGGCCGAGCTCAGGACGCCGCCGTTCAAGCGTGCCCGTCTTGCGTCCCGCGCGCCCAGGCTCACCTCCGTCTCGAAGCGCGTCTCGCCGTTGACCCCCTGGAGGCGAACGCGGCCGGCCGCTGCGTCGAAGCGGACGAGCTGGGCATCCGAGCGTGAGCGTGGAGAGAAGCCCTGCGTGCCGACATGCAGCGCTTCCAGCAAGTTCGTCTTACCCGCCCCGTTCGGCCCCGAGACAAGCACGACTCCGGGCTCGAGGGCGAGCTCGAGGCGTGGGTACGAGCGGAAGTCGCGGAGCGTGACCTCGCGGACGATCAGGCCGCCCCCTGAGGCTGGGATCAGTCCGGGAGACGGATCGGCATGATCAAATACGAGAAGCGCTCGTCCGGCGAGACGATGAGCCCCGGGCGAAGGGGATTGATGAGCTTCAGCTGAACGGTCTCGCCGTTCACGGCTTCCAAGCCGTCTCTCAGGAAATCGGGGTTGAAGCCGATCTCGAGCACCTCGCCCGCGTACTCGATCGGGATCGACTCGTGCGCCTCTCCGACGTCCTGCGTCTGCGCCGACACGGCCAGCTCGCCCTCGGAGAAGCGCAGGCGCAACGGGGCGTTTCGCTGAGCGAGGACGCCCGCGCGGCGAATGACCTCGAGCAAGGGCGCCCGTGCAGTGGTGATCTCGGCCTCGAAGGTCTCCGGGAGAAGTTGCTTGTAGTTCGGAAACTGCCCGTCGATCCTGCGGCTCGTCAGCCAGACGTCGCCCGCGCTGAAAATGACGTGGTTCTCGTGCACGCCGAGCTGAACTTCGTCGGCGCCTCCCGCAAGACGGGCGAGCTCCTGCAGCGCGCGAGCCGGGATGATCGCGTCGAGCTCGGGGCCGCTCTCCTCGAGACCGGTTTCCTTCACCGCGAGGCGGTACGAGTCGGTGGCCGCCATGATCAGCTGGTCCGCCTCGAAGCGGACGAGGATCCCCGTCAGAACCGGCCGGGACTCGTCGCGCGACGCGGCGCGTGCGACCTTCTCGATGGTCGCGAGCAGCGCCGGCGCGGCGATCGTGTGGAGTTGGACGTCCGTCGGTGGGAGACGGGGGAAATCCTCGGCGCTATAGACGTTCAGCTTCGAGGCGTGGCTTCCGGAAGCGACATTCAGAACACCTTCGCCCTCTTCGTAGGACAGCGTCACCGTGTCATCCGGAAGGAGCCTCGCGAGGTCGGTGAGAAGACGCCCAGGCACCACGACTGCGCCTTCGCCGGTGGTGTCCCCGGTGATCGACGCGCGGAGCGAGATCTCCATGTCGGTGGACGCGAGCATGAGCTTCCCCTCTTCGCCCCTCAGGAGGATCCCGCTCAGCACCTGCACCGCGCCGCGCGTCGAGAGGCCTCGCGCGACGGTGCCGAGAGCGGCGGCGAGCTCGCTTCGGGAGCAGGTCGCGCGGATCTCGACAGTCGTGGCTAGGTCTGTGTTCATGATCTAAAGAAAAGAACTCGTAGCAGTAGTAGAAGTGTGGATCACGTGGAAGACGGGGCCATTGTGCCCTACGAGCGGGGGAATCACCCGTTGACAGATATGTGGATCCGCGTTGACAGGTCCCACACGGCAGACGGCGGCTCGTCCCGGGACCCCCACCTTCACCGCGCTTGCTTGATCCGCGCGGTCAGCTCTTGCACAAGGTTGTACACAGAGCGATCTTCCCGGATAAGGCGGGTGATCTTCGAGTTCGCATGCATCACCGTCGTGTGGTCGCGTCCACCGAACTCTCTCCCGATCTTGGGGAGCGACGAGTCGGTCAGCTCGCGTGACAGGTACATGGCAACCTGTCGCGGATACGCGACCGACTGGGAGCGACGTGGGCTCACGAGCTCGTCGAGCGTCACCCCGAAACGTTCCGAGATCATCTCCTGGATCTTCGGAATGGTCACCTCGGGCGCTGCATCTCCCTGCGGGAAGACGTCCTTCAACACGTGCTCTGCCAACTCCACGGTCATGACGCGATCGGTCAGAGACGAGAACGCGACCACGCGTGTCAGCGCACCCTCGAGCTCGCGAATGTTCGAGGAGACCCTCCCTGCGATGAACGTGAGGACCTCGGGGTCGGCGACCGCGATCCGCTCCGTGTTCACCTTCTTGCGCAGAATCGCGATTCGCGTCTCGAGGTCGGGTGGCTGGATGTCGGTGAGGAGACCCCACTCGAACCGCGAGCGAAGCCTCTCCTCCAGCGTCGCGATCTCGCGCGGCGGGCGATCCGAGGAGATGATGATCTGCGCGCCGCCCTCGTAGAGCGAGTTGAAGGTATGGAAGAACTCCTCCTGGATCCGCTCCTTCCCCTCGAAGAACTGGATGTCGTCGATCAGGAGGACATCGTAGTTTCGATACCTGCGCTTGAAGCCCTCGATGCGCTTGTCGCGGAGCGAGTCGATGAAGTCGTTCATGAACGTCTCGCTCGTGACGTAGCGCCGGGTCAGACGCCGCGAGTGCTGGCGGACGTAGTGGCCGATCGCCTGCAGGAGATGCGTCTTGCCGAGGCCGGTCGAGCCGTAGATGAACAGCGGGTTGTACGCCTGCGCCGGCGCCTCCGCCACCGCGAGCGCCGCTGCGTGCGCGAAGCGGTTCGAAGAGCCGATGATGAAGGTGTCGAAGGTGTACTTCTGGTTGAGCCCTAGCTCCGCCGAGTCGTGAGGCTCGAGCTCCGGCTCGCGTGCTCGCGCCCCAGTGCCGGCCTGAGGCGGCGGCCCGGTCGGAGCGGCAACGGGGCGGTCTCCGACCACGAAGGAGACGCTGAGATCATCGCGGCCCGAACCCTCTCGCGCGGCGGCGGAGACGAACCCTCGAAAGTGGCTCTCGATCCAGTCGCGGGTGAACTCGTTCGGGACTGCGACAACGAGCCGGTGCTCTGCGAGAGACTGCGGCTCGGCGTGCGCGAGCCACGTGTCGTAGCTCGTCTCGCTCAGCACTTCTCTCAGCCTGTCGGAGATCGCGTTCCAGAGACCTTCCGCGGTCGGTTCGGTCGAGGTCTTCACCCACCCTCGAGTGTGTTGGATTTCAGGAGGTGGCGAGCATAGCAGCGCTACCGCGTCCTCTCAAACGCGACCCAGAGGCGTTAGAGAGCCGAAATAAGAGCCGGATTTGCAGGTATTTCATGTGTTTCACACAGCTTTCCCACAGGTGTGGAAACCGACCCTCCCGTTTCTCTTACTGGCAACAGAGCGATCGCCTGAGCAGCGATTTCGGAACGGGCAGAGAGTCCCCAGACTGTGGAAAACCGGGGGTGAGAAGTCCTCGTCTATACTGCGCGCTCCGCCCGCTCCCCTCGCTTCCGGACATTCGAGAACTATGAAACGCACCTATCAGCCGAACGTGCGCCGCCGCAAGCGACGACACGGGTTTCGAGCGCGGATGTCATCACGTGCCGGGCGCGCGATCCTGAAGCGTCGCCGCGCGAGAGGGCGAAAGCGGCTGTCCGCCTGAGGGGGCGCCCAGCAATGCTCGCGCGCCACGCCGCCTGTGCCAGCAGAGTCCGCGCCGGCGGATTCGGATCTTGCACGAGGATCGAATCCGCGCTCGCGGATTCCGGCCCCACGTGCTCCTGACTGTGCAGCGCCGCCACAGGCTTTCCCGCTCCCGCGACTTCGACGCCGTCTATCGGCGCGGCGCCTCCGCCTCGACCCGGTATCTCGTGTTGCACTGGTTTCCGCGCGAGCAGGACGAGGAGGGCGATCCGCGGCTTGGGCTCGCGGTCCCTCGCTCGGTCGGCTCGGCAGTGGTGCGAAATCGCGTGAAGCGGGTCCTGCGCGAGACGTGGCGGGAGCTTCTGCCGGAGGTGCCCACGGGACACGACTACGTGCTGGTCGCGCGACCCGGTCTCGCCGAGCCGGCGCACGCACGAGGGCCGGAGTGGCTCGCGGCCGAGCTCTCGGGCGTGCTCGAGAGGGTCCGCGCGTGAGGTACCTCGGCATCGCTCTCGTCTTCGCCTGGCGGTGGACCTTCGGCCTTCTCACCCCGCCCGGGTCGTGCAAGTACCACCCGAGCTGCTCGCAGTACGCGATCGACGCGTTCCGCGAGCTCGGGCTCGCCCGCGGCGGCGCGCTCGCGACGTTTCGGCTCCTCCGCTGTAACCCCTGGAGCCACGGCGGGGTCGACTATGCGCGTGACCAGAAGGTGTTCCCGCTCGGCCGCTCGCGGAAGGCGCAGGCGTGATCGTCGGCGCTCTCAACCCCCTCACGCCGATCGAGAACGTCCTCACGGAGGTTCTCACCTGGCTGCACGATTCGGGTGGGCTTACCTGGGCGTGGTCGATCGTCGCGCTGACTGTGATGGTGCGAATGCTCCTCGTACCGGTGGCGATTCGGCAGATCCACTCGATGCAGAGCCTGCAGATCCACGCGCCGGAGATGAAGGCGATCCAGCAGCGCTACAAAGGCGACCGGCAGAAGCAAAGCGAAGAGCTAATGAAGTTCTACAAGGAGAACAAGATCAACCCGTACGCGTCCTGCCTGCCGATCGTCCTCCAGATCCCAATCTTCATCTCGCTCTTCTACGTTCTCAGGGGCTTCGAGAAGGAGATCTTTCCCAAGTTCCCGGAGTCGAGCCTCGAGTGGCTCAACCTCATCGACATCACCGAGCCGACCAAGGACGGCTTCGGACCGGTGCTGCTCGTGATCTACGTCCTGAGCCAGCTCACGTCGACTTGGCTCATGTCGACCTCGATGCAGAGCGCTGCGCAACGCTGGATGATCATGGTGCTCCCGATCGTCTTCATCCCCTTCATCCTCGGTTTTCCGTCGGGCCTGATGATCTACTGGCTGACCACGAACCTGTGGACGACGGGACAGGGGCTCATCACGCGTCGGCAGATGCCACGGGCCGTCCCTCCTCCCAAGCGGTCGAGCCGAACACCGCCGAAAGACGGAGCAGCGGTCGACCCCGAGCCGGCGCTCGACGGCGCGCCTGCGGCGAGCGCGACGCGCACCGGTCCTCCCCGCCGAGTCAAGAAGAAGAAGGGCAGCGGAGGACGCAAGCGGTGAGCGGCGAGGCCGAGGTTCGCGTGGAGGCGAGCGGCGAGACGGTGGGCGAAGCCAAATGGTCGGCGCTCCGGGAGCTCGAGCAGCTCGTACCCGGCCTCGACCGTGAGCAGGTCGCATTCGAGGTTCTCTCGGAGGGAGAGCGGGGCCTGCTCGGGGTCGGGTATACGCCCGCCCGAGTCGTGGCCAGCGTGCCAGGGCAGCGGGCCGAGAGCTCCCCGTTGGGCGAGACAGCGACGGTCGCTCGCGATGTCGTCGAGCGCATCGCCGCCGCGATCGGCGCGAGTGTGACCGTGTCCGCAGCTGAGCGGGACGGGATCGTCACGGTCACGTGCACAGGTGAGGATCTCGGCCTGTTCATCGGCAAGCACGGACAGACGATCGACGCGATCCAGTACCTGGCGAACGCGGTGGCGCGCGCTGACGGACGCGAGCACGAGATCGTCGTGGATGCGGCGGGATATCGCGCGCGTCGTAACGCGTCCCTCGAGGCGGTCGCGAGCCGCTCCGCGCGACGCGCGGCAACGACGCGAAACGCGGTGGAGCTCGATCCCATGACGCCGGTGGAACGGAAGATCGTCCACGAGGCGTTGAAGGACGACCCCGAGGTGGAGACGCAGAGCGAAGGCTCGGAGCCGAATCGCTACGTCGTCGTGCTGCCGCGGACCTCTAGATGATTGATCAGGAATTCACGGCGGGCCGGATGACGGCCACGACACGGCGCCGGATCGCCACCCTCCCTCGCCCGGCTTGGTCGTGACCGCCCCCGGCGGCGCGTCAATTCCCGATCAATCATCTAGCGCCTGACGTGATGGGGGAGCTCCTCGAGCGCTGGCTCGAGGGCGTGCTGACGACTCCGGGTCTCACAGGGCTCCGCGACCTCGCCGCCGCGCGACTTGCTCTGCTCGAGGACGCGCTTCGAGCGCAACCGCTGATCGAAGGCACGTCTGGGGCAATCGTCGACGTCGGGTCCGGAGGAGGCTCTCCTGGGATCCCCCTCGCGATCGCGCTCCCCGAGCGCTCGTTCACCCTGCTCGAAGCCGAACGGCGTAAGTGCGACTTCCTGCTCGGTGTCTCGGCCGAGCTTCCGAACGTGGATGTGGTCTGGGGACGCGCGGAGGAGCAGCCAATCGATACGTTCGGGGTCGCGCTCGCGAAAGCGCTCGCGAAGCCGCCAGTGGCCGCGGAGCTCTGTCTCCCGCTCGTGAGGCCGGGAGGGATTGCGATCATCTGGGTGGGCGCCACAGCCGAGGTCGAGCCTGTCGCCCAGGTCGCGCTGCGTCTCGCCGGCGAGCTCGAGCCCTGCGCCGAAGGGCTCCTGGCGCTGAGGAAGCTCGGCCCGACGCCCGCGGGCTTTCCGCGGCGTGCCGGTATGGCCAAGAAGCGCCCGCTCGCATAGCGACGGCCGGGGAATGCCAAGTAACAGACTGTTACTTGGCGTCGTCGGCATCGATCCAGAACGCCCGATACGCGAGCCGTGGGTGTGGGTGCGAGCGCTCGCTCCGACCTGAGATGGCGAAACCCCAGGCGGCGACACGGCGCTCGAGCGACCGGGTCTCCCGCTCTTCGTTGAAAACGCCGATCAGCAGTCTCTCCGAATAGGAGAGCAGGCGTTCGATGAGCGCACGCCTGCGCGGAACCGGAACGTAGTCGACATTCGTGCGAACGACGTCGAAGCCGTGAGGCGGCTCCCAGTCCAGGGCGTTTCCGACCCAGATCCGCTCAGCCCACTGCGGGAGACGACTTCGAGCGATAGCTGCCAGCTCCGGAGAGATCTCGACCCCGTACGGCTCGACACCTCCCCAGTTGGCCATGCTTTCCATCAGAAGACCGTTCGCGCAACCGATGTCGAGAAACGTCTGACCGGGTGTCGCCGCGTCCGCGAGTAGCGAGCGGGCGTACTCCCAGCCCTGGGCGTCGCGACTGCTTCCCGAGCCGCCCTCGGCGGTGACAGCCGCCAGATACGCAGGCACGACCAGCGACGTGACGGCCTCGTGCCAGCCGGCGTCGCCGAGCGTGCCCAGCTCGTAGGCGGCATCGATGGCGGCAAACTCTTTCCAGCCGCCCTCCTTCGCAGCCTCGAGCTCCTCATCCACGCGGGCCACGCTACCGGGGAGCGTCCGCCCCTATCGCTACTTTGAGGCGGGTGCCCGCCCGGGTCTACGCAGTGGCGAACCAGAAGGGCGGCGTCGGCAAGACGACGACCGCTGTCAACGTCGGCGCCTGTCTCGCCGAGGCGGGCGAGCGAGTGCTGCTCATCGACCTCGACCCGCAGGCGAATGCGACTTCCGGGCTCGGCATGCGGGCCAACGGCGCCTCGACCCACGATCTCCTCGACGGCACGCCGCTCTCAGCGCTCGCGAGACCCACGGCGTTCCCGAATCTCGATGTCGTAATGGCCAAGAACGATCTCGCGACTGCCGCGGTGGAGCTCTCGACCCGCGACGGCGGAGAGCGCTACCTCGCCGACGCGCTCGGAGGCTCGCTCGACTCGTACTCCTTCGTCTTTCTCGACTGTCCGCCCTCGTTCGGCACGCTCACGGTCAACGCGCTTGCGGCCGCGAGCCGTGCGCTCGTCCCCGTCCAGGCGGAGTACTACGCGCTCGAGGGGCTCTCTCAGCTTCTCGGGACGATCAATCTCGTGAAGGCGCGCTTGAACCGGGAGCTCGCAGTCGCGGGCATCCTGCTGACGATGGCGGACGGGAGGACGCGCCTCGCGGCCCAAGTCGAAGCCGAGCTGCGCAAGCACTTCGGCAATCTCGTCTTCACTCAGACAGTGCCTCGCTCGGTCCGCCTCGCCGAGGCCCCGAGCCACGGGCTTCCCGCAATCGCCTACGACCGCCGCTCGGCTGGCGCGGAGGCCTACTGGAAGGTGGCGATGGAGCTTGTCGAGCGTTCCTAAGGAGCGGAGGGGCCTCGGGCGCGGCCTTGAGGTGCTGCTGGGCGAGAGCGGGCAGCCGGAGCTGCTCCATCTCCCGGTGGAGACGGTCCACCCGAACCCCCGGCAGCCCCGCCGCCGGTTCGAGCCCGAGGCGGCGACCGGGCTCGCGGCGTCGATTCGTCTCCAGGGCGTGCTGCAGCCGATCGTCGTGCGCCGCCGCTCGGAGGGCGGCTTCGAGCTGATCGCCGGCGAGAGACGCTGGCGCGCTGCGAGAGCTGCCGGCATGCCGACGCTGCCCGCGCTGGTCCGCGACGTCGAGGACGGCGAGTCGCTCCTCCTCGGGCTCGTCGAGAACGTTGCGCGCGAGCAGCTGTCCCCGGTCGAGGAGGCTCGCGCCTATGCGTCGCTGGTGGACGAGTTCGAGCTCTCGTTGGGCGAGGTATCCGAGAAGGTCGGCCGCTCGAAGTCTGCGGTCTCGAATCGGCTGCGCCTGCTCGAGCTTCCGGAGGAGGTGCTCTGGATGCTCGCCCGCGGAGACCTGACCGAGGGACACGCGCGCGCCGTGCTCTCGCTCCCCGACGACGATGCCCGCCGCCGCCTTGCGCGGAGGATCGCCAAAGAGGGAATGACGGTGCGTAACGCCGAGCAAGCCGCACGTGAGGGCGGCGCCCGCCGCCGGCCTCGGCGGAGCCTCGCGGTCGACCCCGATCTCGCAGACCGCGCCCGAGCCGCTGCCGAACGCCTGACAGGCCTGTCGGCGAGCGTGCTGAACGGCTCGCTTCAGATCAAGTTCCGCGACGAGACCGCGCTCGCGGAGCTCGTCGAGACCCTCGAGGCCGCGGCGCCGTAGAAATCGGCGCCTAACGATCCCTGCCGTTGGCCGGCTTCATCGGCAATCGGCTCACCCGATGGGCGATCGTGGACTCGAACCACGGACCTCCGCCTTATCAGAGCGGCGCTCTAACCGACTGAGCTAATCGCCCGCTGCGTACTGCTCGGCTCGCCACTGTAGCGCACGTCACCCGTGCGTTCGTCATCGGTCACTAACATGAATGAAGGCTCCTGTGATGCGAGAGATGACCCTGTACGGCGTGAGCTTCGAGCCCATCGGCAAGCAGCCGATCGTGCTCCTGAAGACTGCCGACGACGACAAGTTCCTTCCGATCTGGATCGGCCATGCTGAAGCGGCTGCGATTCTGATGAAGCTGCAGGGCGCCGCCGCTCCGCGTCCGATGACGCACGACCTGCTCTCGAACATCATCTCCGAGCTCCAGGGCGAGGTCGTGAAGGTCACCGTGACCGAGCTTCGTGAAAACACGTTCTACGCCAACATCACCATCGTCCAGGACGGCCGGGAGGTCGAGATCGACTCGCGCACCTCGGACGCGATCGCTCTCGCCGTTCGCTGTGACGCGCAGATCTTCGCCGCGGACGATGTCGTCGAGGAGTCCGGGATCGACTTCCAAACCGAGGACGAGGAGCAGCCCGGCCTGGTCACCGTCTCGAGTCTCTCCGATCTCGATCCCGCCGAGTTCCGCAAGTTTCTCGAGACGGTGACGGTCGAGGACTTTCTGACGAGTCTCGAGGAGCCTGAAGACGAGGACGAGGACGAGGACGACGAGGACGAGGACAACGAGCGCGCGTAGACCGGCTCAGTCGCCCACGCCGGAAACCGACAGGATCAGCGCCGTCCCGTTGAACAGCGAGTGCAGCGCGATCGACGGGTAGATGCTGTGCGTTCGGGCGCGAAGCCAGCCGACGGCGATTCCGAAGAAGGTCAACACCGGAAGCGCGATGAGCAAGCCGTGGGCGAGCCCGAACAACGCGCCCGTGAGAAGAATCGCGACCGTGACGCCGTAGGGCGCGAGCAGTGCGAAGCCGAGCCCGCGATACGTGAGTTCCTCCACCACGGGCGCAACGAACGCGACCACCACGAAGAATGCGACGAACGCGCCGACACGGCTGGAATCGAACTCGTCCGGAACGAGGCCCTGCTCCTCGGTCGCATCGAGAAACGGCGCGAGCGCCGCTCCGACGATCCAGATCGCGACTAGAGCGGCGGCGGCCAGCCCCGCAGCCTTCCACCAGGATGCGGGCCGTCGTAGCGCGAAGAACTCTCGGACGGGAAGACCACGCGCCATCAAGAGCAGAATTCCGAGCATCACCCCGTACTGGACAAGCGCGCCTAGCGCGTACGCGTAGCGGAAGGCGATGTCATCCGGCGGCTCCGACCCGTCGAGGCGGCCGGCGTAGCCGAGCGCGGTGAGGGCGAGCACCAAGACCAGCCAAGCGACGAGGCGCCAGCGCGAGGGGCGTAGGGCGGCGTCTGGTGTGACTGAAGACTTCATTCTTGAAGTCTCGCGATTTGAGGAGGTCGCTGCGTGCCGTCGAAATCCAACACATGATGGCTAGCATCAGTCCATGAGCACGACTCGCGGCAGGCGTACGTCCCTCGATCCGGAGACGCTCCTCCCAAAAGGCCGCCATAAGCGTGCGGCCAGACGCAGGCGGCGGAAACACGGCGCCGTCATTGCCCTCGCGGTCGTCGCGGTCCTCGCAGTGATCGCCGGTGTCGGAGGCGGGGCGGCGGTGTTCGCGTACGGCTCGTCGTGTGACCTGAGCTCGCTGCGCTCGATCCGGATCGGCCAGAACTCGTTCCTCTATGCGGCGAACGGAAGCTTGCTGGGCTCGATTCCGGCGGAGCGGAACCGCCAGCCGGTGCAGATCGAAGGGATGTCCCCCTGGATCCGCAAGGCCACCATCGCCGTCGAGGACCGCCGTTTCTTCGAGCACGACGGCGTGGACATCGAGGGAATCGCCCGCGCGGCCGTCGCCGACGTCAAGGCCGGCAGCATCGTCGAGGGTGGCTCCACGATCACGCAGCAGCTCGTTCGAAATCTCTACATCTCACGCGAGCGAACCGTGCAGCGAAAGGTCAAGGAGGCGTGTCTCGCGACCAAGCTCGACGGCGCTTGGACGAAGCACCGGATTCTGACCACTTACTTGAACCAGGTCTACTACGGCAGCCAGGCCTACGGGATCGAGGCTGCGTCGCAGACGTTCTTCTCGAGACCTGCTCTCGACCTCACCCTTTCCCAGTCGGCCCTTCTCGCCGGCTTGACGCAGGCGCCGTCGGTCTACAACCCGTTCACGGCCCCAGCCCGCGCCCGCGCCCGCCGAGCCGTGGTCTTGCGGGCCATGTTCGATACCGGAGTCATTACCAGGCGCCAGCACGCGCGCGCGATGAAGTCCAGCCTCGAGCTCGCGCCCGGAAGGTTGTACAGCCAGATTCGCGAGCCGTACTTCTTCGGCTACGTGCGCGATCGCCTGATCGAGGAGTACGGTCCCGCCGTGGTTCGCTCTGGCGGGCTTCGCGTGTACACGACGATCAAGCCGCGGTACCAGCGTCTGGCAGAGGCGGCTATCCGAGACACGCTCACCGAGCCCAGCGATCCCGCCGCCGCCTTGATCTCCATCAGCCCGCGGACCGGCGCCATCCGCGCCATGGCCGCGGTGATCCCGAACCGTCCGAAGAACGAGTTCAACCTCCTCTCGCAGGCGAGGCGTCAGCCGGGCTCGACGTTCAAGACCTTCGTCCTCGCGGCGGCGGTCGAGATGGGGATCAATCCCGACTCGACCTACTACGTGTCCGCGCCCTTCACCTACAAGGTGCATCCGGCCGGCAACTGTGACGACGGAAGCTGGTGGTGCGTGCACACCTACGCCAACGACTACTACGGCTGGAGCTCGATCCGAAGCGCGACAATCCGCTCGGACAACGCTGTTTACGCGCAGCTCACGCTCGACGTCACGCCGGAGAAGGTCGCGGAGACGGCCCGCAAGATGGGCGTCCGGACGCCCCTGGCGAAAGTCCCGTCGATTGGGCTCGGGTCCGTCGCAGTCTCTCCGCTCGATCTCGCCTCGGCGTACGCGACGCTGGCCGCGGAAGGCGTGTACGCGGAGCCGATGGCGATCCGCCGCGTGGTGCTGCCGAGTGGAAAGGAGGACAGGGACGCAGGCTGGGGCGCGCCCAGACGCCGGCGCGCCATCTCGGAAGGGACGGCAGCCATCGTCACTCGCATCCTCGAGCAGAACATGCAGTCGGGAACCGGGACACGCGCCGCGTTCGGTCGCCCGGCGGCCGGGAAGACCGGCACGAACGAAGAGCACAAGGATGCGTGGTTCGCCGGGTATACACCGGATCTCGCGACCACGGTGTGGATGGGGTACACGAGGGCCGAGATCCCCATGCGGAACGTGCATGGAATCGCTGTCAGCGGCGGCAGCTTTCCGGCCGAGATGTGGCGGTTGTTCATGGAGCCGTCGCTGGACTCGATCGAGCCAAGGGCCTTTCCTGAGCCGTCCGTCTGGCCGACGTGGGAGCCGTTCACGCGTGGCGAGTATGCGCTCTCGTACGACCCGAGCTACACCCCCACCTACACGCAGACCTACACCCCGGAGCCCGAGACCGAGGAGCCTGAGCCCCCGCAGGAGGAGCCCGAGAAGCCGCTCGTCTCGCCGGGTCAAGGTCTCTAGGACGACCTAGAGGTGCCTGACCTGCTCTCACTCGAGGAGGCGCTCGCTTGCATCCTCGAGCGGTCGAAGCCGCTCTCGTCGGAGATTGTCCCGCTCGAACGCGTGGTCGGAAGGGTTGTCGCCGAGCCTGCGCTCGCCCGCGCGGACCTTCCTCCGTTCCCGAGCTCGGCTATGGACGGGTTCGCAGTCCGCGGCGTCGAGACACCGGGGACGCTGCCGATAGCGCTCAGGGTCGCAGCCGGGAGCCCGTCCTCGGGCCGGCTCGAGTGGGGCTCAGCTGCGGCGATCGCAACCGGCGGGTCGGTTCCCGAGGGCGCGGACACCATCGTGCCGGTCGAGCAGGTCGTCGAAGAGAACGGTCACGTCCGGATCGCCGAGCCAGCCCGAGCCGATGCGCACATCCGTCCACGAGGAGGCGATGTGCGCGAGGGCGAGGTCGTGCTCCCGGCGGGTGTCCGAATTGGCCCGGCCCAGATCGGCGCGCTCGCCGCGGCCGGAGTCGCGGAGGTGCGGTGCTTCCGGCGACCTCGTGTTTCCGTGCTTGCCACCGGCAGCGAGCTGCGGGCGCCGGGCGAGACGCTCGCGCCGGGGCAGATCTTCGAGTCGAATCGGGCGACGATCGCCGCCGTGCTCGACGCGAGCGGAGCGGAGGTCGACCTGCTGCCCGTCGTCCGAGACGACGAATCGGCTCACCGCGATGCGCTTGAGCGCGCGCTCGCCGCCGATGTGCTCGTCTCCTCGGGCGGGGTCTCGATGGGACCCCATGATCTCGTCCGTCGCGTGGCGGGGGAGCTCGGCGTCGAGGAGATCTTCTGGGGCGTGGCCGTGAAGCCGGGAAAGCCTCTCTCCTTCGGCATCCGTGAGGACACGCTGGCCTTCGGCCTCCCCGGCAATCCCGTCTCCGCGCTTGTCGGCGCGCTTGTCTTCGTGCGGCCCGCGCTTCTCGCCCTGCAGGGACTTTCCGACCCGAGGCCGCGCTTTCAGGTCGGGCGGATCGAGATCGCAGTCCGCCGAAACGAGCATCGGGACGAGTTCATTCGCGCTCGGCTCGCCGTCGACGAGCGCGGTGTCGTGCTCGAGCCGGTGACCGGTCAGGAGTCGCACATGATCGTGCGCGCCGCGGCTGCGGACGCCCTGCTCCATGTGCCGCGCGGCGCGGGTGAGATCGCCACGGGCGATCCCGTGCGTTACCTCGACCTCTCGTAGCGTCTACTCCTCGCTCCGCCCCGGCACGGCCCAGCGAAGTCCGGACGCGCGGGTGTAGGGGCCATAGCGACCGAACACGAGCGCGGCCAGCTGCGCGGCGGCGGCGAGCCACGCGATCGTGAGGAGAACCGAAAAGATCGACACGTAGCCGACCGTCGCGAGGCCGGCGATATACAACGCCGCCTCGGCAGGGCCGAGGGCGAGCTCGTGCCCGAGAAGCAGAATGCCGCCGATGGGTCCGAGGAGCCCGATCGCGTAGAGGCTCGCACGCTGCCACCGGCGAAGCCGCAGCGGAAGCCAAAGCCAGGCGTAGAGGGGCGGAAGGACGAAGATGAGCGCGAACGGCCTGGTGAGGGCGATTGTCAGGGCGACAAGGCCGAGCCATGTGAGCGCGCAGGTGTAGCCGGCGAGGCGTTCTTCCGGAGTGGGCTCCGATACCGGAATGAGCGGCCGACGCGCCACCAGCCAACCGACCACGAACGCCAGGGCCAGGACGGCCAGGCCGGCGATGTTCGCGTCGACGACGAACGACGAGCTTGTGGGCAGCGGGAGCGCTGTCCCGGTCGGGAGGGCTCCGGTCAGCCCGCCGATCCAGATGAGAGCACCTGCCCAAAGCCACACGAGCAGGCGTGTTCGCAGCGCGCGGAGAGCGGGCAAGAATGGAAGCCCACGCCGTCTCCCCCTGGCGACCAGGTCGAGGATGCCGAGCGCGAATGGCACGACGGCGACGATGAGCATGAGCCGCACGACCCATCCACTTGTCGCGCGACTCTCGAGAAAGACCGCGCTGGGCGTCTGAAACGCGACTCCGACGCTCGTGTCGATCGAGCTCAGCAGCGCTTCCGTGGCGCGTCCGAGCTGTCCGAGGCGTCCTGCGGAGAGAACGCCGGGCTCGACGATGTTGCCCCTCGTATCTCTCGAGATCGAGATCGCCGCGATGCCCTCGGCGACAAACGGACCCTGTTCGGCGTCGGCGTAGGGAACAGCGAGGTCGACGAGTTGTGCGAGGATCGAGGGCATCGCCGGCGTCTGCCCGACCTGCTCGGCCACCCGCGCCGAGGCTGTCTTGACGAGCGTCCGCGCCGGCGAGCTCGAGCCGTCACCTGCGATAGCCAGCCGTGGTCGACCTCCACCCCCGAGACCGTCGAGGACGATGGCCGCGAGCGCTTGTGGAGCGTGCGGAGAGGCTCGTGCGAAGCGCGCCGCCCCGGCGCCGCCGTATGCTCCGGCGTCGGTCGAGAGAAGGATCAACGTTCTGTTGGGAAGCGGCGCCGCCGCCGCGCCCTGCGGCGCGAATCCGCGCGCGAGCTCGATCAGCGCCGCGGTGCCGGATGCGTTCTCACCCTGCGGCTCACCTGCGCCCATGTTGTCTCTATGGGCGACGAGGACGATCGCCTCCTCCGACCGCCCAGGCACGACCGTTACGAGGTTTCGCAGCTCGACCTCGCCGAGATCGACCAGATCGGCGCTCCAGATGTCCTCCTCCACCTGGAGCCCGAGCGACGAGATCGTCTCGCTGTACCAGCGCGCGGCGCTCGCAGCCTCGTCGCTGCCGGGCACCCGTGACGGGAGCTCGGTCGAGAGCTCTCTTGCCAGAGTTGCCGCCGCGGCGCCGCTGAAGACCGGCTCGAGTTGTGGTCGCGGCAGCTCGGTCGTTGGCGAAAGAGAGAACAGGAGCGCGAGAATCGCGGGCGCCAGGACGAGCGCGCCGACGCGTACGAGACGCGTGTTGAGAGGTCTGTCGACTGTGCCACGACGCGCCCGACGCCTATGCTCACGGGGCCGAGCCGCTTCCATCGCCGGGCTATAGTAGGCGGGCAGGCCGCTCGAGCGCGGTCGAAGAACCCGATGCCGAACGCCTCGACCATTCTTCTCGTTGACGACGAGGAGTCGATCCAGAAGCTGCTGACGTTTCCGCTCGAGCGAGATGGCTACCGCGTCGTCCAAGCCCGAGACGGAGAGGACGCGCTGCGCCGCTTCGACGACGAGGACGTCGATCTCGTTGTACTCGACGTGATGCTCCCGCGGCTCGACGGTCTCGAGGTGTGCAAGCGGCTGCGTAGCCAGAGCAGCGTCCCGATCATCATGCTCACCGCGCGGGGAGAGGAGCTCGACAAGGTCCTGGGCCTCGAGCTCGGAGCCGACGACTACATCACGAAGCCGTTCTCGATCCGCGAGTTTCGGAGTCGTGTCCGGGCGCTGTTGCGACGGGCCGCCGCGCCACATGTCGGACGCGACCGCGTCGAGGTGATCGAGCAGCGCGAGCTCAGAATCGACCTTCCGCGCCGAACCGTCGAGGTGCGAGGAAAGAGCGTCCAGCTCACGTTCATCGAGTTCGAGATGCTGGTGCTCCTGGCTTCGAGCCCAGGTGTCGTGTTCTCGCGGCGCGAGCTGTTGGAGCGGCTGCGAGGAGGCGCGGACTATCGTGAGCCTCGGACGATCGACGTCCACATCCGGCATCTGCGCGAGAAGATCGAGAGCGATGCCAGCAACCCCGAGCTGATCCTGACCATCCGCGGCGCCGGGTACCGCTTTCGAGCGGAGTGAGGAACGCGCCCCTCCGGCTCGCGTTCGAGGGAGAAACCATGCTTCCCCCTCGTACCCCCTTCACACTCCTTCCCCCTCATGAGCCAAGGAGCGGCTCATGAGGATCCCCGGCGGGATCAGGGTCCGCCTCGCCCTCGGGCTTGTCGCGATTGTCGCCGGAGCCCTCGGAACCGCGTATCTCATCGTCGTCCCGTCGCTCGAGAAGCAGCTGGTCGACGCGCGGCTGGACGAGCTCGAGAAGCAGGCCGTGCCGCTGGCCGACGAGCTCCCCACGGATACGCTGTTGTGGAACGACAAGGTGGAGGAGTTCGCGGTGGCCGCGAACGCCCGCGTGGTGGCATTCAGCGTGCTCGAGGCCACCCCACCCGGGCTGGCCGTGGTCGCCGACTCTCGGCAAGGGGAGAGCTCGCGGGACGTCGCTCGGAACGAGACGGCTCTTCTCGCCGCCGAGACGGACGGCGTCGAGCGCGGCAGGGTCGTGGACGCCACCGGCGACTACGCCGAGGTGGCAGTCCCGCGCGACGAAGATGCCGTCGTCCTCTTTCGCGCATCGCTCGCCGACTCTCTCGCGACGGTCCGGCTCGTCGAGAGGCGGCTGCTCGTGGCCACTGCTTTCGCGCTCGTGCTGGCCCTCGTTCTCGGCCTCACCGCGGCGGGAATGTTCGCGTATCGCCTGCGCCGCCTGGAGGCGGCGGCGGAGCGAATCGCCGGCGGGAGCTTCGATGCGCCGATCGTCGATCGCGGAGACGACGAGATCGGGCAGCTGGCGGCGACGTTCGACCGGATGCGTGTCCAACTCGCGCAGCTCGACAATGCTCGGAAGGAGTTCGTGGCCAACGCCTCGCACGAGCTCCGCACGCCCCTGTTCTCCATTGGCGGATTTCTCGAGCTCCTGACGGAGGAGGATCTGGACGAGGAGACGCGCCAGGAGTTCCTGGCGACGATGCGAAGCCAGGTCGAGCGGCTGACGAAGCTCTCGACCGACCTCCTCGACCTCTCGCGGGTCGATGCGGGCCAGCTCAGGGTGGAGCGTGAGCCGGTCGACCTGTCGGCCGTGGTCCTGACGCTGGCCCGCGAGCTCGAGCACGTCGCAATGGGCTCTGGGCATCTGCTCGAAACCGACCTCGAGGGAGATGCCTGGTGCACGGCGGACGAGGAGCGCGTGCTCCAGATCGGGCGAGCTCTCGTGGTGAACGCGCTCGTCCACACGCCGGCCGGCACGCGGGTCGCGGTGCGCGCCCGGCGGCGCGGTGGCCGAGCCGAGCTCCAGGTCGCCGACGACGGCCCGGGCATTCCGACCCGACAGCGTGAGGCGGTGTTCGAGCGCTTCTACCGCGTCGAGGGCGGCAAGGCCTCGGGAAGCGGGCTTGGGCTCGCGATCGCCCGAGAGCTGGCGCGCCTGATGCACGGCGCGGTGCGGCTCGATTCGGACAGCGCGGGCGCGGTTGTCACCCTCGACCTTCCCGGCGCCGAGCACCCCGAGTCGGCAGCCGTGGGCGCTCGCCCGTTTTCACGTGAAAACGACTCCGACCACGGGTGAGGCGTCCCGTCGGTCTACGATCCAGGGTATGAGCGGGCTGTCGCACGTGGGCGAGACGGGCGAGGTGAAGATGGTCGATGTGGGCGAGAAGCCCGTGTCGAGACGCCGCGCGGTCGCGGCGGCGAGCGTGCACATGGCTCGCGGCACCGCCGAGACGATTCGGGCGCTTCCAAAAGGTGACGCGCTCGTAACCGCGCAGCTTGCCGGGATCATGGCCGCGAAGCGCACGGCGGAGCTCATTCCACTGTGCCATCCGCTTCCCGTCACGCATCTCGAGGTGCGGCTCGAGGTCGGCGCCTCGACGGTGGAGATCGAGGCCACCGCCGAGACCACCGCGCAGACCGGCGTCGAGATGGAGGCGCTGGTCGCGGCGACCGTGGCGGCCTTGACGGTGTACGACATGGCGAAAGCCGTCGACAAGGGGATGCGAATCGACGCGGTGCGTCTGGTCGAGAAGACGAAGGAGCCGATCTGAAGGCAGCGGTGCTCACCGTCTCCGACGGCGTGCACGCGGGCGAGCGCGACGACGCGAGTGGCGCCGTGCTGGAGGAGCTGCTCGAGAGCGACGGATTCGACGTCGTGCGGCGAGTCGTTCCGGACGATCCCGAGCGGATCTCGAGCGCCATAGCCGAGCTCGCGTCCGATGCGTTGCTCATACTGACAACGGGCGGAACAGGCTTCGCACCGCGTGACGTCACTCCCGAGGCCACCCGGACGGTGCTGGACCGCGAGGCGCCGGGCATCGCCGAGGCGATTCGGGCGGATGCGCGCACCCGGACGCCGCACGCGCTCCTGGCTCGCGGCACGGCGGGTCTTCGCGGGAAGACGCTGGTCGTGAATCTTCCGGGCTCACCTGGTGGCTGTCGCGACGGGTTCGCCGTGATCCAACCTGCGCTCCGCCACGGCCTGGAGCTGGCAGCCGGCGACACGGCCACTCCGCACCGGCAGACGTGACCGCCTCTGCCGTCGCCCTGCCTCGCCGCTTTGCGTCGCTCGTGCGGATCGAGCACACGGTGTTCGCGTTGCCGTTCGCATATGCGGGAGCGTTTCTCGCGACCGCCGACTGGCCGGGTTGGGGCGATCTCATGTGGGTGACGGTTGCCATGATCGGCGCTCGTACCCTCGCGATGGCGTTGAACCGGCTGATCGACGCCGAGCTCGACGCGCGGAACCCGCGCACGGCGAATCGGGAGCTTCCGAGCGGAATGCTGACACGCTTCCAGGTGCTCGGCCTCTGCGCCGGCGCGCTCGCGGTGTTCCTGGTCGCCGCCGCCGAGCTCGACCCGGTGGTTCGCTGGCTGTGGCCGGTCCCCGTGGCGATGTTCGTCGTCTATCCCTACCTGAAGCGAGTCACCTGGCTTTGCCACCTCTGGCTCGGCGCCTGCCTGGGGCTGGCGCCCGTGGGCGCCTGGCTCGCCGTCTCGGGGTCGGCCCCGTGGGAGGCGTGGACGCTGGGCGCGGCCGTTCTCCTGTGGGTCGCCGGGTTCGATCTCTTCTACTCGCTCTTCGACCTCGAGCACGATCGCCGAGAGCGCCTGCTCTCGTGGGCGACACGGTTCGGGGAGCGCGGAGTGTTCTTCGGTGCGCGCTGGTTTCACGCCGGCACGGTGCTGCTGCTCGCACTCGCCGGGCTGGGGCTCGAGATCGGCGCCTGGTACTGGGCTGGAGTCGCCGCGGTCGCCATGCTGCTGACGTATGAGCATCGGCTGGTCAGCCCGGGAGACCTTCGTCGGCTGGACGCCGCGTTCTTCACCGTGAACGGCGTCATCAGCATCGTGTTCTTCGCGTTCGTCGCGCTGGACGCGCTCCTCGTGTGATTCGCACGGACCGTCTAGAGAAGCGCTACGGCGCCCGCCGCGTCCTGCGAGGGATCGACTTGGAGCTTCCCCGCGAGGGATTCCTCCTCGTGACAGGGCCGAACGGATCCGGGAAAACGACGCTTCTGCGCGTCCTCGCGGGTCTTGCCGCGCCGACTCGAGGAAAGGTCGAGGTCGACGTCCATCGTGGTCAGGTCGGCTTTCTCGCCCACGAGCCTCTCGTGTACCGTGAACTCACCGCGCTCGAGAATCTCGACCTCTTCGGCCGGCTCTACCGCGTCTCGGAGCGACGTGAGCGGATCGGAATGCTGCTCGAGCGCTTCGGCCTCTGGGATGCCCGTTCCGAGCGGGTCGCGGACTACTCGCGCGGCATGAGCCAGCGCCTCGCCTTGTGTCGCACGCTCCTCCACGATCCCAAGCTCCTCATTCTCGACGAGCCCTACGCCTCTTTGGACGAGAAAGGCGGAGCGCTGCTCGACCACGAGCTCGACGAGCTGGCCGGAGCTCACACGCTCGTCGTGTCGACGCACGATCCCGCGCGCGTCGAGCCGCTGGCGACCCAGCGGCTGGTGCTGGTGTGAGCTATCTGGCGGACGTCGCGGCGCTCACCCGCAAGGACCTGAGAGTGGAGCTTCGCGCCAAGGACACGCTTCCCGCGATGCTTCTCTTCGTCCTCTCGACGCTGGTCGTCTTCCACTTCGCGCTACCGGAGGGGACCGGCGAGGATGCGGCGTACGGGCTGCTCTGGGTCGCGATCGTCTTCACAGCGCTGCTCGGTCTCGCCCGAGCGTGGGTGCCGGAGCAGGAGCACGGCGTCTTCGACGGACTCGTTCTCGCGCCCTGCGACCGCAGCGCGATCTGGGTCGGAAAGTCCGTGGCCACGCTCGCGTTCCTGCTCGCCGCTCAGGTCGTGGCTCTGCCTGCGTTCGCCCTGTTCTTCGCCCCGCTCGACGGCGTCGCCCTCGTCGGGGTGTTGCTTGCCGACATCGGGATCTGCGCCGTCGGCTCGCTGCTGGCGGCGATGGCAGCCGCGGGTCGTGCCCGGGAGCTGCTGCTCCCGCTGCTTCTGCTCCCGCTCTCGATCCCGCTCATCGTCGGCGGCGTCGGCGCCGCAATCTCGACCGAGCCCGGACGCTACCTCGTGCTTTTGGCGCTGTACGACGGGATCTTCGCGGTACTCTCGTGGGCGTCCTTCGAGTACGTCGTGACGGAGTCATGAGCAGCGCTTTCGCCCGGATCCAAGGCCTTCCCGCGCTCGCTGCGTTTGCCGCGGGAATGATGGGGCTCGCGCTCCTGCTCGCCTTCTTCATCGCGCCCGAGGACGGGGACCAGGGCATCTCGCAGCGGATCTTCTACATCCATGTGCCGATCGCCTTGACTGCGTACTTCTGCTTCGGTCTCGGCGCCTGGAAGGCGCTTCTCCTCCTCTGGCGAGGTGAGGAGCGGCATGACTTGGAGAGCTACGTCGCGATCCACCAAGGGACGATTTTCGGCACGCTGACGCTCATCACGGGCGCCATCTGGGCGAGGGCGTCATGGGGTGTGTGGTGGAGCTGGGACTCGAACCAGCTCGTCCTCTTCCTCACTCTCTTTCTCTTCTACTGCGCATATTTCATGCTGCGCTTCTCGCTTCCCGAGGGTCCGCGGCGAGCTCGATCGTCCGCGGTCTACGCGCTCTTCGGAGTCGCGCTCATCCCGGTCAGCTTCCTCGCGATTCGTCTCGCCGAGGACTTCATCCACCCGACGACGTTCACACGCGACGGCCCGCAGATGACCGGGACGATGTTCACGGCGTTCTGCGTCTCGTGGGCGGCGGTGACCCTTCTCGCCTACGTCCTGTACCGGGTCGAGCTCGTCGGCAAGCGGCTGCATACGGATCTCCGAGAGCTCCGCGAGGCTCTGGAGTGACGGGTGGGGAGTACGTCGCCGCGGCCTACGGGGTCGTGTTCGTCTTCGTGCTCGTGTACGTGGCGATCATCGCCGCCAAGCTCGTGCGCCTGCAGCGGGATACGGCCGAGTTGCTGGAGCTCGCGCGTCGGCGCGGGGAGGACGCGTGACCGACCGCTCGTCCGACTATCCTGCGCGCGTGCGTAAGACCTGGCTAGGGGATCCCGCTTGAGCGTAAAGCGCACGCTGGTTGGGAGGCCGCTCCCGCTGCAGGTTCCGACCGCCTTCGTCCGTATACGCCGCCGCGGCCTTCGCGCCTGCGGCGAGGCGCGGACCGAGGGGCTCCGCCGCTGCCCGCCCGCTCACGCGCGCCGTCCCTGAGCTTCGCCGGAGACGCCTCGTTACGCTCCGCGTGTGTTCATCACGTTCCTGAGCGACTTCGGCCTCGAGGACGACTTCGTCGGCACGTGCCACGGAGTGATGAAGACGATCGCTCCGGACGCGCAGATCATCGACATCACGCATGGGATTCCGCCGCAGGCGGTGCTCGAGGGGGCGCTGGTGCTCGCGAACACGATCGCGTACATGCCGATCGGGGTGCACCTCGCCGTGGTCGATCCCGGTGTCGGCGGCCCGCGCCGTCCGTTGGCGCTTCGCGACGACGCGGGCCGGCTGTTCGTCGGGCCCGACAACGGTCTTCTTCTCCCGGCAGCGAGTCGGGCGGGAGTCGCCGAGGCGCACGAGCTCGCCAATCCCGAGTACGCGCTGCAGGCGGTATCGCGCACGTTTCACGGGCGTGACCTGTTCAGCCCAGCCGCCGCGCACCTCGCGAAGGGCGTTCCGCTCGAGGAGCTCGGGCCGCCGCTCCATCTCGACGCGCTCGTCAGCCTCGAGGTTCCGAGGCCCACCTCCGAGGGCGGTGTTCTCCTGGCGACGTTTCTCTACGTCGACAGCTTCGGCAACATCGCGCTCAACCTGACCCGCGAGGATGTCGACGAGCTCGGAATCGCAGCGGGGTCGAAGCTCGAGCTCGAGCACGCGGGCGAGCGCTACTACGCGGTCATGGCGCGGACGTTCGCGGACGCTCGGCCGGGCGATGTCATCCTGTACGAGGACAGCTACGGGAACATGTCCGTCGCAATCTCGCGAGGGAGCGCGGAGCGCATGCTGCACGCTGCAACAGGGCAGCGGATGCGGATAGCGCTTCGGACCTAGCCTCTCTCTCGGACGCTATGAGATCGGCGGCCGACGCGCTGCCCACGGTCGCGCCTCTTCCACCTGAGCTGCGAGGCGGAGCAGGAGCGCCTCGCCTGCCGGCGGGCCGATCGCCTGGACGCCGATGGGCAGGCCTTCGCTCGACCAGTGCAGCGGGAGGGAGATCGCCGGGAGTCCGGTGAGGTTCGCGATCGCGGTGAAGGGTGTGAACACCGTGTTCCGGCGGAGCTGCTCGACCGCGCCGTCGACGCCTTCCTCCTGCCAGCCGATCGGGACTGGGGGAAGGGCGAGTGTGGGGGTGAGAAGGATGTCGGCGTGCTGCCAGAACGTGACGATGCGGCGTCCGGCAGTGTGGAGATGGAATGCGGCGTTTGCGTAGTCGGCCGCGGTCGTGGCGTGCGCGGACTCGACGAGGCCGCGGTTCAGCGGCGTCAGGAGCTCGGGGTCGACGGAGTAGAGCGCCGGGCTCACCTGCCACACGGTGATGAAGGCGTCGAGCAGTCCCGCTTCGGTCCACGGAGGGGTCGAGTCGAAGACCTCGTGACCGAGGTCGGCCAGGAGCTCCGCGGCGGCTTCGAGCGCAGCTACGCAGTTGGGGTGGACCGGCACGTCGATCGGTGGCTCGGCGGTCACAGCGATCCGTAGGCGGCCCGGCGGCGAGCCGGGCTCCTCCGCGAACGGGCGCTCGGAAGGAGGCGCCCACCACGGGTCGCCGGGCTCGTAGCCGGCCAGCACGTCCATGAACGCGGCGGCATCTGCGACGGAGCGGGTGATCGGGCCCGAGGTGGAAAGCCCCTCGAGCGATGGGAAGGGCGCCGTCGACACGCGACCGCGCGCTGGTTTGAGGCCGAAGACACCGCAGCAGGAAGCGGGAATCCTGATCGATCCACCGCCGTCCGTGCCGTGCGCCAGCGGGACGAGCCCCGCCGCGAGCGCTGCAGCGGCGCCACCGCTCGAGCCACCGGGCGTGCGCTCGGGATTCCACGGATTCCGGGTGGCGCCGTTCAGCTCCGACTCGGTGAACGCGACCGTCCCGAACTCCGGAGTGTTCGTCTTGCCGAGGATGACGAAGCCGGCTTCGCGCAGCCGGCGGACGACGGCGGTGTCGAAGTCGGGGACGTTGTCGGCGAATGCGCGGCTCGAGTAGGTCGTCCGGACGCCTTTCGTCGCCGTCAAATCCTTGACCGCGATCGGGACGCCGTGGAACGGGCCGCGGCTTTCGGAGGCGTCAGCGCCCCTTGCGTCCTCGAGCGCCTCCTCGCCGCGAACGGTGACGAACGAGTTGAGCGCGGGATCGAGCCGTTCGATTCGCTCGAGGTAGAGCTCCGCGAGCTCGAGCGCAGTGACTTCTCCGTCCCGAATGAGCCGCGCCTGCTCGATCGCCGGGAGGAACGCGAGCTCCATCGCGGCGACGCTAACAGGCGTTAGTGAGCGGGGAGGGATGGCCCTGAGCCGGGTCCTCTACTTCCGTCAGGATTCCTGAGCGCACTTACGAGATCACGACAGCCGTCTCCGTCGCAAGCTCCTCCGCGCCCGTGTGGATCGCCGTGCCAGTGTCGCGGTCCATCCAGCGGATGCGCGCAGGCTCGAGCCGCAGCCAAACATCACTCGTTGGCTGCGGAAAGATGTCCGCCTGGATCGAGACCTTGAGTGTGTCCTCGCCACAGCGCACCGTCACGAGGTTGTGAGAGCCGAGCGGCTCGAGCACGATCACCTTGGCGCGGACCAGCCCGTCTGCCGCGGCGGTTTCCACCCCGATCGCCTCCGCGCGGATGCCGAGCAGAAGATCGTGTCCCGCCAGCGCCGCGACGTCACTCGGGAACTCGAACGAGCCGCCGCTGACTTCGACGACGACGGTGCTGCCCGAGCTCGACACCTCTGCTTCGAGGAAGTTCATCGGCGGTGTGCCGATGAACCCGCCGACGAACGTGTCGGAGGGGTTGTCGTACACCTCGAGAGGATTGCCGAGCTGGACGATACGGCCCTTGTTCATGACGGCGATGCGGTCGCCCATGCTCAAGGCTTCGATCTGATCGTGTGTGACATAGATGGTGGTCGCGTCGAGGCTCTGCAGCAGCGTCTTCAGCTCCGCGCGCATCTCCAGGCGGAGCAGCGCGTCGAGATTCGAGAGCGGCTCGTCCATCAGCAGGACTTCCGCCTTCGTCGCCATGGCGCGGGCGACGGCCACCCGCTGCCGCTGCCCACCGGAGAGCTGCGACGAATAGCGTTCGAGGAGCTCTTCGATGTGCAAGAGCTCGGCGGCGGAGCGCACCCGCTCGTCGATGACCGGCTTCTTCTCCTTCTGCATCTTGAGGCCGAACGCGATGTTGTCGTACACCTTCATGTGCGGGAAGACCGCGTAGCTCTGGAACACCATCGCTATGCGCCGCCGCCTCGGAGGAAGGTCCGTTGCATCTCGATCGCCGATGTAGACGCGCCCGTCGTCGACTCGCTCGAGTCCCGCCAGGCAGCGCAGCAGCGTGGTCTTTCCACATCCCGATGGGCCGAGCAGCACCATGAACTCCCCGTCCTTCACTTCGAGGTCGACGCCGTCCACCGCGGCAAAGTCGCCGAACCTCTTGTGCACACCAACGAAACGGATGTCAGCCATTCTCGAGCGCCCCTTTCGGGCCGGCCCGGTTAAGGGTCTGTCCAGAAAGTGGTCGTGGTGCGTGGCGCCTGCCAGGCATCCTGATCCACTTTTTGGACAGGCCCTTGAATCCGGGGCGATGGAGGTAGATCATCGAGCCACCCGCCCCCACGTGGTGAGCAGGTACTTGCGGATGAAGAAGATGACGACCAACGCGGGCGCCAGCAGGAAGAAGCCGCCGGCAAGCCGGTATGTGAGCGGAGACGTATCCAGCGCGGCCAGCAGCTGCGCCGGCAGCGTGC
>JBPCMD010000092.1:0-13083 GCA_051002595.1 Gaiellaceae bacterium | reverse complement strand
AGCTTGGCGTTACGGTGAAATTGCATCCGGCCCTCCTTCTGGGCGTCGTTGTGGCAGACGCACAGCCTGGAAGGAGGACCGGATTACCTCCTCAGCCGTTCACAACCTGTGTGGGCGGGACATCTAGACGGCCGCAGCCGCGAGAATGAAGGAATGGACACGACTGCGCGCCACCTCCGTCTCCTGACCGACACGATCGCGGCAGTCAACTCCTCCCTCGACCTCCAGGAGGTGCTCGAGCTGGTGGCGCGCAACGTCGCCGACGCGCTCGGCACCGACGCGTGCTTCGTCTACCTCTACGACCAGCGCGCGAACGAGCTCGTGCTGCGGGCGACGCATGGGAGCCGGGTCGAGGAGATGACGCGCACGCCGCGCATGCGGCCCGGCGAAGGAATCACGGGGGTGGCAGCGGCCGAGCGAGCGCCGGTCATGATCCCGGCCCAAGCCCACCTCGATCCTCGCTTCAAGCTCTTCCCGAACCTGCCCGAGGACGAGTACGAGTCGATCCTCGCCGTTCCGATCCTGGCTCGAGAGAAGCTCGAAGGCGCCCTCAACGTTCGCACCCGTGAGGCGCGGGAGTTCACCGGGGCCGAGATCGAGCTGCTGGTGGCGATCGCCTCCCAGGTCGCCCAGACGATCGAGCACGCGCAGCTGTACGCCGGCGCTCAGCGCCGCGTCGTGGAGCTTGAGGCGCTGGCGAGGATCTCCGAGGCGGTCTCGGAGTCCCTCTACCTCGAGGAGTCGCTCGAGGCGATCGTGAAGACGACGATGGAGTCGCTGCACGCGACCGGTGCCGCGCTGGTGCTCGAGGACGGGAAGATCGCTTGGCCCGAGGGTCGCCCAGGCGCATACGCGGTTCGCTTGCCGCTTCGCTGGAAGCGTCGGCAGATCGGGGAGCTCGTATGCGACCGCGATACGCCCTTTTCCAGTGACGAGGAGGCGTTGCTCGAGGCGATCGCTCACCATGCGGCGGTCGCGCTCGAGCACGGGCGTGCGGTCATGCGAGGCGTCCTCGCCCAGGAGATCCACCACCGCGTCAAGAACAACCTCCAAGCCGTCGCGTCGCTCCTTCGTCTGCAGGCGCGGGCGGAGAACGTCGATCCGCACAAGGCCCTCCAGGACTCCGTCAACCGGATCCTGACCATCGCGGCAGTGCACGAGGTCTTGACAGAGCACCGTGAGGACGACGTCGATCTCGGCGAGCTCGTCGATCGGCTGCGCGCTATGCTCGTCCAGGGTCTCGTCGCCGGGAAGGAGGTGACCGCGGAGCTCGCGCCGGTCTCGCTTGCGGGTCAGCAGGCGACGGCCCTGGCTCTCGTCTTCACCGAGCTCTTTCAGAACGCGCTCGAGCACGGCGGCGCGCGGGTCTCGATCTCGCTGGCGCGCAGGGACGGCGCCATCGCGCTCATCATCGCCGACGACGGCGCCGGGATCGGGGGCGAAGAGCCGGGCACCGGGCTCTCCATTGTCCGCGCTCTCGTCCAGGACGAGCTGCGCGGCGAGATCGAGCTCGCCGACGACGGCGGTCTTCGCGCAGAGGTGGTTTTCCCGGCATGACGCGTGTGCTGATCGCCGAGGACGAGACCATCATCCGCCTCGATCTGAAGGGAATGCTCGAAGGCGCGGGCTTCGAGGTGTGCGCCGAGGCGCGGGACGGGGAGGAGGCCGTTCGCCTCGCGCGCGAGACCGAGCCCGATGTCGCGCTCCTCGACGTCAAGATGCCGCAGCTCGACGGGATCGAGGCCGCGCGCCGGATCCTCGACGAGCGCCCGATCCCGATCGTGATGGTGACGGCGTACGGGGAGCGCGAGCTCGTGTCCCGCGCGGTCGAGGCCGGTGTCTTCGGCTATCTCGTCAAGCCGTTCCGGGAGACCGACCTGCTGCCGGCGATCGAGACCGCGAGAGCGCGGCACGAGGAGCTGGCGGCGCTTCGCGAGCAGGCGGACTCACTCGCGGAAGCGCTGGCTGCGCGGAAGGCAATCGAGCGGGCGAAGGGGCTCCTCATGCAGCGCGAGGGGCTGACCGAGCAAGAGGCGTTCGCGCGGCTGCGCAAGGCGAGCCAGATCTCCGGGCGGCCGCTCAAGGTGGTTGCCGAGGCGCTCATTGCGACCCTCGGGGCGGACAGCCGGGGTCAGGCTTAAGCCTGATCCCAAGTCCTTCCCCGCCGCGACCGGCTTACGTCGCGAGCAGCCGATCTTCTTCCCGCCGCCGGTAGAGCTTCCGACCGAGCCAGGTAGCAAGGAACAGGAGCGCGAACGGCGCGGCGACGATTGCGATCGCCAGGGAGATCACGCCTTCCCAGACCAGGACGTTGAGCGCCTCGTCCAGCGTTCGGTCGAGTCGCGAAGGCACCGGGACGGCGGTGAGAACGCCGGGGGTGACAACGGTGAGCTGGATAGTCGCCATGCGCGCTTCGGCGTTCGTCGCGGCGGTGTCTCGCCGGAGCCCGCGGAGCTCTTGCCGCAGCGTGCGAAGACGAGACTCGAGCTGCGCCCGCGTGGTCGCGTCGAGCGAATCGCCCTCGAGCTTCGCGACGACGACGGCGATCTGGGCCCGCACCGACCGCTCCCGTCGCTCGAGCTGGTCGAGGTTCGCCTGCAGATCGTCGATCGTCACCTGCTGGGAGACGATGCGGCCGAGTGCGGAGAGCTGCACGATCGCCTCCTGCACCTTGGCCACCGGAACACGCACGACGAGTGCCGCGTTCCCCTGGTCACCGGTCGCGACACTTGCGCTCACGACATGGCCGCCGAGCGACTCCGTTAGATCGAGCGCCTTCTGAGCTGCGCGCGAGACGCCGTCCGAGTCCGCGACCTCCACGGTCAGCATGGCGCTGATCCGCTGCGCGCGATCGAGAGTCGGGTTTACCGTCGAGCCCAGGTCCTGTGCAGGCGTGGCGAGGTTCGTCTCCGGCGCTGCCTCGGACTGGACCTTGTCGGTGAAGGACTGATTCCTCAACGCGTCGACGTTGCTGTCCGAGCGTGCGAGTCCGAGCACGCCGGCGCTCGCGATCGCGATCGTGGCAGCCGCCGGAACGGCGACGAGCGCGATGCGACGGACGGGCAGGCGAAGCTTCGGCCAGAAGGAGGCCCCACGTGCAGCATGGGGCGCCGCCTCCTGAGCGGCGATCTCGCGCACCCGCGCGCGCAGGGCGGTGGGAGCCACCGGCCGACTCGCGGTGAGCTTGTTGATCAGGTTAGGCGACGTCATGGTGTCTCATCCTCTCTTCCAGCTTTGCGAGTGCCCGGTGCAGCCGTGTCGAGACCGCGGTGACTGTGATCCCGAGCAGGCGTGCCGTCTCGTCGCCGTCCAGATCGAGCACGACCCGGAGCGCGACGACTTCGCGCTCGCCGGCTGTCAGCGCGCGAAGTCCCTCCTCGAGCTCGGGTGAGAATCCTTCTCCGAAAGCGTGGTCTCGGTTCTTGTCGAGCTCACCGGCCTCGGCGCGTTCCTCGCGCCGTTGCCTCCGCGCGTCGGCGCGGAACCAGTCGAGAGCGGTGGACCGGGCGATTGCGATCAGCCAGGCGCGGTGCGTCCCCCGGCGCGGGTCGAATCGACGCCAGCGCCGAAGCGCAGTCTCGAACGTCTCGCTCGTCAGATCCTCGGCGAGCGCCCAGTTCTTCGTCAGATACAAGAGGTAGCCGTAGACGTCATCGAGGTGCTCCTCGGCGACGGCTGCGAAGGAGGCGGCAGCGGTGTCGGCGCGGCGCGGCGCCTCGATGCTCACTGCGTGCATGCTCCAACTACGCCGCAGCGCGCCTCCTCGTCACCAACCGCTCGCGCACCCATCCCAAGTAACAGTCTGTTACTTGTTGCGGTCGATCACGTGGGCGAGGGTTGCCGCGCTTCGAAGAGCGTCTCCCAGCGCGTGAGGAGCGTCTTCAGCTCGTCGCGCGCGGCTCGGTGCGCGCTCAAGACGTCCATGTTCGCCCAGTCCTCGGCGAGTGTTCCCTCGAGCTCCGAGATGCGCGCCTCGATCGCGGCGATCTGCGCTTCGACGAGCTCGAGCTCGGACGGCGTCTTCAGCTTCGGCCGAGTTCGTTGCTCCTGCACGCGCTTGCGCTCTCGAACCGGCTCGATCAGAGGCGCCAGCTCCGCGTTCCGCTCGCGCGTCAGGTCCGCCCAGCCGCCGTCGTAGGAGCGAAGACCGCGTTCCTCGAGAGCGACGATGCGATTCGGCACGGCGTCGAGCAGGGCGCGGTCGTGCGAGACGATGAGCACCGTCCCCGGAAACGCCTCGAGCGCCGCCTCGAGCGCCTCGCGGCTCTCCAGGTCGAGGTGGTTCGTGGGCTCGTCGAGGACGAGGAAGTTCGCGCCCGACGCGACGAGGAGCGCAAGCGCGAGCCGCCTGCGCTCGCCGCCGGAGAGAGCCGACACGGGGCGCTCGTGCATGTCCCAGCCGGAGAACAGGAACCTTCCGAGGAGCATCTGCGCCTGCGGTCGTGGCAATCCGGTCCCGGCAACCGCGCAGTCGAGCACGGACCCGTGGGCGGGAAGCTCCTGCGTGTGCTGGGAGAAGTACGCGGGAACGACGCCGTGGCCGAGGCTGGCGACGCTCCCGTCCGGTGACCGCCGGCCGAGGAGCGACTCGAGCAAGGTGGTCTTGCCCGATCCGTTCGGCCCCACCAGCGCGACTTTCTCACCGCGTTCGACGACGATGCTCGCGTCTTCGAGCAGCGTCTTGTCTCCGGCCGAGAGCGAGATGTGCTCGGCATCGAGCACGACACGCCCGGTTCGAGGCGGCTGCAGGAAATCGAAACCGAGGGTGCGTCGACCCTGTGTGAGCGACACGAGCGTCCCGCGCGCGGCGGCACGCTCCTTCTCCAGGCGTCCGATCTGCGTCAGCTTCGCCTGGGCCTGACGCGCCTTGTCCTTCTTGTAGCGAAAACGTTCCACGAAGCGCTCGAGGCGGGCGATGTCCACCGACACGCGGTCTGCGGTCTTCTCAGCTGCGGTAGCTCGCGCGGCCTTCTCCCGGCGCCACTCGTGCCAGGGGCCTGCGAAATAGTGCGTGCCTCCCGGGGCGAGCTCGAGCACCGCGGTGGTGACGGCCTCGAGGAACCAGCGGTCGTGGGCGACGAGGATGACGGCTGCATCCAGGGTCGCAAGCTCGGCCTCGAGCCACTCGAGACTTTCGACGTCGAGGTGGTTCGTCGGCTCGTCGAGGAGCAGGAGATCGGGATCCAGGGCGAGCGCGCGCGCGAGCGAGGCCCTCGTCAGCTCGCCGCCGGAGAACGTGGAAAGCTGCCGCTCGAGCGCCGCGTCCTCGAATCCCAAGCCGCGAGCCGCGCGCGTCGCCCGCTCACGCCAGGCCCACCCGCCCGCGTGCTCGAGCCGAGACTGGGCATCCGAGTAGCGGCGAAGCGTGCCCTCGTCGTGCGCCCCGCCTTCCATGGCGCGCTCGAGCGCGCGGAGCTCCTCCTCGAGCGCGAGGAGGTCGCGCGCGCCAGAGACGACGTACTCGCGCAGCGTGAGTCCGAGGTCACGCGGCGGGCGCTGGTCATGGAGAGCGACTCGAGTGCCTTTCGCGAACGCGAGCTCGCCGCCCTGCAGCGAGCTCTCGCCCGCGATCGCACGCAGGAGCGTTGTCTTACCCGCTCCGTTCGGCCCGGCGAGCGACAGGCGATCGCGGCGCCCGACGGTGAACGACACGCTCTGGAAGAGCGGATCCCCGGAGAACTCCTTGCGGAGGCTGGATGCGATCAACACGGCCATCCACAACAGCGTAGTGGTCTCTCCGAGAAGTTCCGGTGCCGCTTGGCCGAGCGAAAACCGAGCAGCGCTAGGACGCAGGGAGGCTCGATATCAGTAGATATCGGGGTGACTGAGGACGACGCGATGCGAAGCTTGCAGCCGGCCAAGTGGGGCTGTACTTCTCGGAGAAACCACTAAAGTGGAACGAAGGGTCCAAGGGCTCCGCGACGAATCAGCCAGCGCCTGGCGTTCAGCGGCGTGTGACCTGGAGTCGCCGCGGCCCGATAGGGCGTCGCGGAGTCCAGGGTCAGGCGGGCTTGCAGGGGGCTGCGGGCGGACGAGGTGAGAACGGAGCTCAGGGCGCGCAGGGACCCGGCGGTCCGCAAGGACCCATCGGCGCGCAAGGAGCCGCTGGCACACCCGGGGCCATGGGCACACCCGGCGCCATGGGCATACCGGGGACACAAGGCCCGCCTGGCGCCGCAGGACCGACCGGCCCGCCCGGGCCTGCGGGCCTCCGGGGAGCGCTGGGCCCCCCCGGCTCTGTCGGCCCACCCGGCGCCCAGGACCTGTCGGGCCGCCCGGCCCACCCGGCGCCGCGGGCCCACCTGGCTCCGCAGGTCCTCCGGGCGCGGCTGGCCCGCCCGGGCCTCCCGGTTCGGCCGGCCCACCTGGGCCTCCCGGTCCCGTCGATCCTCCCGATCCTCCCGGTCCTCCCGGACCTCCCGGCTCCGTCGGACCTCCTGGGCCTGCCGGGCCTGCCGACTCCCAGGTGCCGCGGCCTCGGGCACGTCGGCCGCCGCCCTGAACGCAGGTCAGTCGTACTCGCTGACGAACACCTGTCCGGCAGGGAAGAAAATCCTCGGCGGCGGGTATACCTACACGGTCTCGGCAGCGAGCCAGACCAGCCGCGTGTCTGTGGATTCCTATCCGAGCGCCGCGGCGCGTGGACGGCGACAGTCAAGGTTCACCAGAACCTCGGCGGGTCGGTGACGATCGCGCTCTCCGTCTACGCGGTCTGCACGGTCTGACGGACGAGCTGGCTCGCGGCCTCGGCGACGTGCTCGGCATCGATGCCGGCGGCCGCGAGCAGCTCCCCCGCCTTGCCCGAGCCGGGCATCTCCCGGACAGCGAGCTTCACGACGCGGGATGGCGCGTCGACATCTGCCAGCGCTGAGAGCACGGCATCCCCGAGGCCCCCTTCGGCCCAGTGGTCCTCTATCGTGACGATCCGCCCTTGCGTCACCTCCGCTGCTGCCAGCAGCGTCTCGGCATCGAGGGGCTTGATCGAGTAGAGGTCGATCACCCTGGCGGCGATTCCATCCTCCGCCAACCGGTCGGCGGCCTGCAGCGCCTCGGGCACGGTGATCCCCGCGGCGACGAGCGCGACCTCATCCTCGTCGGAGGAGCGCAGAACGCGGCTGCCGCCGATCTCGAACTCCTCGTCCGGCGCGTAGATGACCGGCGTCGCCGGCCGCAGAGTGCGGATGTACGCGATCCCATCGACATCGGCGAGAGCGGCGACGAGCTTGGCGGTCTGGTTTGCGTCGCAGGGATGGAGCACGACGCTGCCGTGGATCGCGCGGAACATGGCGATGTCCTCGAGGCCCATCTGCGAGGGGCCATCCTCACCGATCGAGACGCCGGCATGAGACCCCGAGAGAACGAGGCGCGCGCGGCTCACCGCAGCCATCCGCACGAAGTCGTGGGCGCGTGACAGAAAAGCGGCGAACGTGGATACGAACGGGCGCCAGCCGACGATTTGAAGCCCCACGGCGGTCGCCACCATCTGCTGCTCCGCGATGTACATCTCGAAGAAGCGCTCGGGATGCGCGTCCTTGAAGATCTCCGCGAAGGTCGAGTTCGAGACCTCGCCGTCGAGCGCGACGACGTCACCGCGCGCGCCCCCGAGAGCCGCGAGCGCCTCACCGTAGGCCTTGCGCGTCGCAACCTCGGCGCCCAGCTCGTAGGTCGGGAGCTCGAGCTTCGCAGTAGAGAACCGATGTGGTTCACCCGGCTCGGGCCTAGCGATCTCGATCCGGATCTCTCGAGTCCCACCAAGCTCTTCGATCGCGTCCTCCGGATCGTCGAGCGTCTTGCCGTGGAATCCGTTCTCATTCTCGACGGCGGCGACGCCTTTGCCCTTGACCGTGCGGGCCACTACCAGCGTGGGCTTTCCGGTGGTCTCGCCGGCTTCCGCGAACGCGCGATCGATCTCGTCGACGTCATGGCCGTCGATCGCGATCGCATGCCAGCCGAAAGCGCGCGCTCGCGCCACGTAGGTATCGAGGTTCCAGCCGACCATCGTCTCCCCGCGCTGACCCAGCCGGTTGACGTCGAGGATCGCAGTCAGGTTGTCGAGCGAGTAGTGGGCGGCGTGCTCGAACGCCTCCCACATCGAGCCCTCCGCCATCTCGCTGTCCCCGCACAGGACCCACGTTCGAGCCGGGAGACGATCCAGGCGCTTGGCGGCCAGCGCCGTTCCGACTCCGATCGGCAGGCCCTGGCCGAGGGAGCCGGTGGCCACGTCGACCCACGGCAGGACAGGCGTCGGGTGCCCTTCGAGGCGGCTTCCGTGCTGGCGGTACGACAGGAGCTCCTCGTCCGAGATCACGCCTGCGGCCAGATAGATCGAGTAGAGCAGCGTCGACGCGTGCCCCTTAGAGAAGATCAGCCGGTCGTTCGCAGGGCTCTTCGGCGCGTCGAAGTCGTAGCGCAGGTGGCCGTCGGCGAGCACCGCCAGCAGGTCGGCGGCGGACATGGCCGAGGTTGGGTGCCCGGACTTCGCCGCCGCGCTCATGCGAATCGAGTCGACCCGGAGCTGTTGTCCCAGCTCGGAGCGGCGATCGGCGTCGGTCATGGACGGCATTCTACGACGGGGTTTCCCGTTGGCGTCGCGAGGTAACCTCTCTCGAATGGCTCGAAGTCGACTACATCAGCTGTCGGAGCACGGCGTCAGCGTCTGGATCGACTCGCTGTCCCGCGAGATGCTCGAGACAGGCGAGCTCGCGAGGCTCATCCAAGAGGACGCGGTCGTCGGCGTCACCTCGAATCCGACCATTTTCGAGAAGGCGCTCTCGGCCGGCGGTTGGTACGACGACCAGCTCCGCGAGGTGTTGGGGGGAGACGACGACTCGAAGGAGGTCTTCATCGACCTCGCCACCGAGGACGTGCGCCGTGCGTGCGATCTCCTGCACCGGGTGTGGGAGGACACGGGCCGTGTGGACGGTTACGTGTCCATCGAGGTCGATCCGGATATCGCGTACGACCGAGACGCTTCGTACGAGCAAGCGATGCGCCTGCACGAGCTCGTCGACCGTCCGAACGTCTTCGTCAAGATTCCGGGAACCGAGCCAGGCCTGGGAGCGATCGAGGACTGCATCGCCCGAGGACGCTCGATCAACGTCACGCTGATCTTCTCCCTCGCACGTCACGCCGAGGTCATCGAGGCGTACATCCGTGGGCTCGAGCGGCTCGTCGCCGACGGCGGAGATCCCGCGCCAGTCGCCTCGGTCGCGAGCTTCTTCGTATCTCGGGTGGACACCGAGGCCGATCGCCGTCTGGCCGAGGCCGGCCGTGACGATCTCCAGGGAAAGCTCGCGGTCGCCAACGCCAAGCTCGCCTACCAGCAGTACCTCGAGGCGTTCTCCGGGGAGCGCTGGCAGGCGCTCGCCGCCGAGGGGGCGCGTGCGCAGCGCTGTCTGTGGGCGTCGACCTCGACCAAGAATCCCGAGTACCGCGACGTGCTGTACGTCGAAGAGCTGATCGGGCCGGAGACGGTCAACACCATGCCGCTCGAGACCATCGTCGCCTTCCAGGATCACGGCGCCGTAAAGGACACGCTCACCCAAGGAGTCGACGAGGCGCGGCAGCACCTCCACGCGCTCGCCGATGCCGGTGTCGACTACGACGACGTGGCCGCGACGCTCGAGCGAGAAGGCGTCGAGAAGTTCTCGGACTCGTTCCGGCAGCTCTTGGACGGCATCGAGTCCAAGCGCGCGGCGCTCGTTTAGTCGCTCGCGAGCCCACCCACGCTCGCGAGCCCACCCACACATCGCGGGTGGCTCTTGCGCTCACCGCTGTCCCATGACATATGTAATTTGCATATACTGCCGTCATGCATCGTCGAAAGCACACTCGCTCGCGTAATCGCCGCCGTCTCGTTGACGGAGGCTGGTCCGTGCTACCCAGGGTCGAGCGGTTCGGAGAGCCGGCCCTGCTGCGGCTCATCTCGAACGGGCCGACACATGGGTACGAGCTCCTCGAACGGCTTCCAACGTTGGTCGGCGACGAGCGGGTGGACGTGGGGAACGTGTACCGGGCGCTGCGAGCGCTTGAGGACGAAGGGCTCGTAGTCTCGGAGTGGAGCGCGGACCTCCCGGGTCCCGCGAAGCGGAGCTACACGTTGACCGACGAGGGCCGGGCGCTGCTCGGCGAGTGGTTGAGAGCGCTCGGCGCGCTTCGCGACGAGCTAACGACATTTCTTGACGATTCTTCAGAAGGGAGGTGAACATGTGCCGAAAACACGAACATCGCAGCCATAGAAGGACAAGGCGCGCTCCCAAGCGCGCGGAGTTCCTGAGCGCGCTCGAAGAGCGCCAGAAGGATCTCGAGCAGGAGATCGCGGACATCCACGACCTGATCAAGCGTCTGCGCGACGAGGCCGAGACCACGCCGGTCACGGCCGAGCCGACGCCCGCGATCTAAGTTCGATTGCCTAGTGACACAGTGTCACAAGGCGCTCGTCGAGCCGGGCAGGTCAGAGTCGAGGCTGGCCCGCCCGGCGACTGCGCGCACGAGCTCGTCGTGGAGGAGGCCGTTCGACGTGATCGCGCCGCGACCGTCGATCCGCGCGGTGCCCGAGAAGTCCGAGATACGACCGCCGGCCTCCTCGACGATCACCTGCACCGCTGCCAGATCCCATTCGCTCACTCCGGTGGCGTCGAAGGCCCCGTCGACCGCGCCCTCGGCGACGAGCATGTGCGCCCAGAAGTCGCCCGAATCCACGCACGTGCCAGGCGCGGCTCGCGAGCTCCGGCACGCCGTCCTCGTAGGCGAAGCTGAGCACCGCATCCTCGACCCGCGCGACCTCGGACACGCGTAGCAGCTCCTCGTTCCCGAACGCGCCACCATGCGCTCGGCCCACGCCCGGTGACCGGTGTCAGATCGGGCTTCGTCTCGACCGCGAGCCCAGCGCCAAAGCGAGGGAGGGAGATCGCGTCCGCGGCGTCGGCGAGTTCGAGTGCGAGCTCGAGGTCGGGGCCCCACGCCCCCGAAGCTACCCGCCGGCGATCGTGAATGTCGGGCGAACGACGCGCACTTGCACCGGAGCGGACCACGTCATCGCCGGGGTTCCGACCTGCGCCGCGTTCAGGCCGCGGACGCGGTAGTACCAGACCCCGGGGGAGAGCTTGAGCACCGACGTCGTGGCGAAGGTCCTCGTCGACCCGCGCTTGCGCCACGGATACCTGCTGCGCGACCACTCGACCTCGTACTGGGTCGCGCCAACGACTGGTCTCCACGCGATGAGAGGGGTCGAGTACACGACCGGTTGCCGGCCCGCCTGGGCGAGCAGGCGCCCTTTCGGCGTGAGGCCGGACACGAAGGGCGAGCCCGCTGTCGTGACCGCGGCGTGCGACTGCTTGCCGAAGGTCGCCAAACGCCCTGCCTGGCAAGCATCCTGCGGGATGTCCGTGTCCCAGTACTCGAATGTTCCGCCCTCGTCCACGCGGATCCCCACGGGGACGACGGTCCAAAAGTAGCGGGTGGTCGTGACATCGAGGTCGGGCAGATCGACGCGAAGCAGGCCGCCACCCTCGCGAATGGTCTCATTCGAGACGAGAGGAGTTCCGTCGCTCATGTAGGCCTTCGCGACCTCGCTTTTCGCGCTCGGGAGGATCCCGAAGAGCGCGGCATCGAGCCCGTCTTGGTTCGTCGGCAGCGCAAGAGGCCCGCTGACCCGCGGCGCGAACGCCGGCCCGCCCACCACGGAGCTGCGGAAGACGACGTTGACGCAGTCGCGGTCCGTCGACGCATACAGGCGGAAGAGTCGATATGCCGTGCCCTTGAAATCCTGGTCGCCGGTGAACGTCAAGGCCGGCATCAGCTGATGGGCGCCAGCCGTCTTCGGCGAGCTGACTCGATCCGAGACAGCTGAGCCGAGCGTGAGCTTTCCAGGCACCCAACTCGGGTTGGTCGTCGCATACTCCGGGCTCCAGGGACCGTACGACACGGCCGGGAGTCCGTTGGGAATGCTCCCGACGACCTGGCGCACCGAGCGCACGCGCCACTTGATCGTCCCCCACCAACCGTCATCGAAGTGGAAGGCATAGAACTCGCGCTGGTCGGCGACGTTCGTGTGGGTGCGAAGCTGCTTGCCGATGTCCGGGTACCAGACGTCGTATGCGGTCGCGCCTTCGACCGGAGTCCAGCGGACGAGCCCCGGCCGGCTGGGCATCGGAACGGGAAGCTCCTCCCAGCGCATGTCGAAGCCGAAGGGCCGGCTCCAACTGGACGCCCCTGTGGTCGTGACCGAGCGCACGTGTGCGTAGAGGGCGTACGGCTTGCCCGTGAACCATGGCAGCACGAGGTTGATCGAGACGGCAGGAATCCTGATGGGAGCCACGGTCGTACGCACCATCTGGGGCGCCGAGCCTGCCTCCTGGCTCTCCTGGTCTCCCGCCGAGCCGTCGTCCTGAGCGGGGAACGAGACCTTCACCGGCCGGCAGTGCCTCCCTGAATGACGGTCGGTCGAGACATTCGACCAGACGACGGAGCTTCCGCCGAACGTCCGGCTCGTGGCGAGCTCGAACTCGTAACACGACGCGCCGCGTACGGGCGCCCACGCGAAGGCGGGCGTCCGCGAGAACGTGTGCGTCGCGGGCTCGTTGGGGCGGAGAAGGAATCCGTGCAGTCCTTTGGGCGCAGCCGACGGCCCCGCCTCCATCGCCGACGCCGATGCAACCAGCGGGGTGGCGAGGAGCACGAGAGAGAGAATTGCTAGGCGGGCCGCACGCACTAGGGATGATCTTCGGCACCCGCCCACCGCCGACTGTCCCTCGGTCGAGGGATGGCCCTGACAGGACGCGAGTGCTGCCTCGCGCAACTCCTCGGCCGCGAGAACAGCGCGGCGAAGCCAGATCGGGGAAAGGCTAATCCAGCTGGAGGTAGAGCAGAGCGACGAGGAAGGTGCCCGCGAAGAGCAGAACGAAGAGGCCGAAGAGCGCCCAGCCGAAGCGGAGATTCCTGCGGGAAAGGTTGGAGTCGTTCACGGGCAAGCTCCTCGCCCGTGAACGTGGAGGGGTGTGGGGAACAAAGAGGGTTCCCCCAAGCCCCGGGAGAAAGGGAGAAACGGTCCTCTGCCAAAAACGGAGCTCGTTCGAGACAACC
>JBPCMD010000091.1:0-7382 GCA_051002595.1 Gaiellaceae bacterium | reverse complement strand
CGTCACCGTGACCTTTTGGCTCCGCTGGCTCATGGGGTTGTCGGTGTAGGTTCTGGGCATGCCCGGCCCCTACGACCACGCACATGCAGGAGCGGAGCACGTCCGCCCCAACGTCCACTCACCCGTGAAGATCGCGACCGTGTCCTGGCATCCCGGCGCAGCCCTACTCGACTTGACACGGAAAGGATTGTTAGTGAATAATCACTTCCTCCGATGGTGAAGATGCTGAGACAGACTGCCGAGCAACGGCGCGAGGCCGTGCTCGAGGCCGCGCGCGGTGAGTTCGCGCGCCACGGCTTGCACGGCGCTTCGACGGACGCGATCGCGCGCCTGGCGGGAATCTCGCAGCCCTATCTCTTCCGGCTCTTCGGCTCGAAAAAGGAGCTCTTCCTCGCCGTCAACGATGCCTGCTTCGCGGAGACCCTCGGGGTCTTCCGCGAGGCCGCGTCCGGCAAGTCCGGGGAGAACGCGCTACACGCGATCGGCGATGCCTACAGGGGTCTGATCGAGAGCGATCGCAGCATGCTGCAGGGTCAGCTCCAGTCGTACGCCGCCTCCGTCGAGGACGAGGAAGTCCGCGAGTCGACCGCGCGCGGGTACGGCCGGCTCGTCGACTACGTGGAGACCGTCTCGGGCGCCGACCGTCAGACGATCGCGATGTTCTTCGCCACCGGGATGCTCTTCAACGTGCTCGCGGCGATGCAGTACTCGATCGGCGCGGACTCGCGCCACTCCTGGGTCGCGCGTCTCGCCGAGGGCTGCGGGGACTCCAAGTAGCGACTCTTTTTTTCACCTTCTTATGAGTGATCAATCACTACACCGTTACCAGAAGACACCGGAAAGGAGGACACGATGAAAGCCGGCACCCGCACGATCTGGACGTTCGCGATCACCTCGATCGCGCTCTTCATGGTCGTGCTCGACAACCTCGTCGTCTCGACGGCGATCCCCGTGATCCGCGTCGACCTCGGCGCCTCGCTCGAGGAGCTCGAGTGGACCGTGAACGCATACACGCTCTCGTTCGCGGTCTTCCTGCTCACCGGCGCAGCGCTCGGCGACCGCTTCGGGCGGAAGCGCATGTTCATGATCGGGGTCGGGATCTTCACCGCCGCCTCCGCAGCAGCGGCGCTCGCTCCTTCGGCCGACTGGCTGATCACGGCTCGGGCGTTGCAGGGCTTCGGCGCCGCGATCGTGACCCCGCTGACCCTGACCATCTTGAGCGCGGCGGTGTCACGCGAGCGGCGTGGCGTCGCGCTCGGAGCGTGGTCGGGAATCGCCGGCCTCGCCGTCGCCATGGGGCCGCTCGTCGGCGGAGCAGTTGTCGACGGCATCTCTTGGCAGTGGATCTTCTGGCTCAATGTGCCGGTCGGACTCGTTCTTCTTCCGCTCGCGACCCGGCTCACAGAGTCGACCGGGCCGGACCGCGCGCTCGACTTCCCGGGCCTGGCGCTCGCGAGCGGCGGGATGCTCGGCGTCGTGTGGGGCATCATCCACGGCAATGGAGACGGCTGGACGAGCCCGGGAATCGCCGGCGCGCTCGTCGCGGGGACGGCGCTGCTCGCGGCGTTCGTCATCTGGGAGCTCCGCTCGCCGCAGCCGATGCTGCCCATGCGGCTCTTCCGCGACCGTGGTTTTGCCGCGGCCAACGGCGCATCCCTCCTCATGTACTTCGGGATGTTCGGATCGATCTTCCTGCTGACGCAGTTCTTTCAGACCGCGCAGGGCTACTCTCCACTCGAGTCGGGGCTGCGCGTCCTCCCGTGGACGATCATGCCAATGTTCGTCGCGCCGATCGCGGGCGCGCTCTCCGACCGGATCGGCGGGCGGTCGTTGATGGCGACGGGCCTGGCGCTGCAGGCGATCGGACTGGGCTGGATCGCCGCGGTCTCGACGGCCACGATCGGATACTCGTCCTTTGTCGGCCCGTTCATCCTCTCGGGGATCGGGATGGGGATGTTCTTCGCACCGGTCGCGAACGTCGTCCTCTCGGCGGTCAAGCCCGAGGAGGAGGGCAAGGCGTCCGGCGCAAACAATGCGATCCGGGAGGTCGGAGGCGTTCTCGGCGTAGCCGTGCTCGCCACGATCTTCGCGCGCGCCGGTGGGTACGAGTCTCCACTGATCTTCAACGATGGCCTTGTGCCCGCGCTCTGGGTGGGCGCTATCGTCGTCGGGATCGGATCCGTGATCTCCCTGCTGATCCCGCGCAAGCTCCGGATGGATGAGGCGCCGGTCGGCGAGTCCGAGGTCCTCGTCGCGCGGGCGGAAGCGGCATGAAGCTCTCGAGTGTGTTCTCGACCGGGCCGCTCGCTTCCGCGAGCGCACGCCATCCCTGGCGGGTCGTGGGTGCCTGGATCGCGGTCTTCGTCCTGGCTGTCGTCGCCATCGTCACTCTGCTCGGGGACGGTCTCACGAGCGACGATGCGCCCACGAACAACCCCGAGTCCGAGCGGGCGATTGCGGCTCAGATACAGGCGTTCCCGCCCGATCCGCGCCGCATGCCGAGCAGCGACATCGTGGTCATACGCTCGGATCAGCACACCGTCGGCTCTCCGGAGTTCAAGGCGGTCGTGCGAACGCTCGTCGTCGAGAGCGATGTGCCGGCGCTCGCGCGGGCGCAGACGTATCTGGACGGCGACGCCTCGCTCGTCTCTGACGACTGTCACGCGACGATCGTTCCGCTCGGGATCTCGGACGAGGACGAGGCAGAAGCGGTGATCGAGGCGGTCGAGAGAGGTGACGAAGACGCAGCCTTCTCGGTCTCGGTCACCGGCGAGCAGACGCTCGACTACGACTTCAACCTCCTCTCGCAGGAGGATCTCGAGAAGGGCGAGCTCCAGTTCGGTCTGCCCGCCGCTCTCATCATCCTGCTGCTCGTGTTCGGAGCGGTCGTCGCCGGGCTCATTCCGCTGCTGATGGCGATCGTCTCGATCGTCGTCGCGCTGGGAATGACGGCGTTGCTCGCGCAGCCCTTCGAGCTCTCGATCTTCATCGTGAACATGCTCACCGGCATGGGCCTGGCGCTGGGAATCGACTATTCGCTCTTTGTCGTCTCTCGCTATCGCGAGGAGCGTGGGCGCGGTCGCGAGCAGCTCGACGCGATCGCAGCTTCCGGGCTGACCGCGAGCCGGGCGGTGCTCTTCAGTGGCACCGCGTTCGTGGTCGCGATGTTCGGGATGCTGCTCGTGCCGAGCTCGATCATGCGAAGCCTGGCGGTCGGCGCGATCCTGGTGGGCATCGTCTCGGTCGTTGCGGCTCTGACACTGCTGCCGGCGCTGATCGGGTTGCTCGGGGACCGCATCAATTCCCTGCGGATTCCGATCGTGGGCCGGCGCACGCTCGCCTCTGCGGGCAGCGAGGGGCGCTTCTGGGGAGCGATCGTCCGGAGCGTGCTTCGGCGTCCGCTGCTGAGCCTCGTCCTCTCATTGGGCGTGCTGGTGGCTCTGGCGCTCCCGATCCTCGCCATGAACGTCGGCACGAGCGGGGTTTCTGCCCTGCCCGACCGCTTCTCCTCCAAGCAGGGCTTCGTCGCGCTCGAACGCGACTTCCCGAAGTCGACGACCGACCCCGTGGAGATCGTGGTCTCCGGTGGCGCCTCGGGTGCCGACGTCTCGGACGCGCTCGCCGGGCTGCGGTCAAGGCTCGCCGCTGACCCCCGGTTCGGCGCCGGCGAGGTACGGCGTTCCGAGGACGGTGAGGTCGCGGTTCTCTCGGTGCCGGTCGTGGGAGACGCTTCGAGCTCGCAGGCCGTCGCAGCCGTGGAGGAGCTCCGCTCCGAGCTCGTGCCCCAAGCGTTCGAGGGAACGGACGCGGAGGTGCTCGTCGGCGGCACGACGTCGGAGAACATCGACTACTTCGCCTCGGTGATCGATCCAGCGCCGCTGGTGATCGCGTTCGTGCTCGTACTGACGTTTCTTCTCCTGACCGTGGTTTTTCGCTCGGTGGTCGTCGCGGCGACGGCGGTGGGACTGAACCTGCTGTCGGTGGGCGCCGCGTACGGGCTGCTCGTGCTCGTGTTCCAGTACGGGATCGGCGCAGACTTGCTCGGCTTCCAGGAGACCGACACCATCGAGGCCTGGGTGCCGCTCTTCCTCTTCTCCGTGCTCTTCGGGCTCTCGATGGACTACCAGGTGTTCCTGCTCAGCCGGATCAGGGAGCGCTACGACGAGAGGGGAAATACGACGGACGCGGTGACGTTCGGCGTCGGCTCCACTGCCCGGATTATCACCGGTGCGGCGCTGATCATCGTCGCGGTCTTCTCCGGCTTCGCCCGCGGCGATCTCGTCATGTTCCAGCAGATGGGGTTCGGGGTCGCGGTCGCGCTGCTGATCGACGCCACGATCATCCGCTCCGTGGTGCTTCCGAGCGCGATGGCCCTGCTCGGGCGCTGGAACTGGTACCTGCCGAGCTGGCTCGAGTGGCTGCCGCGGCTCGAGGTCGAGGGCCCTGGTCCCAACTCCGCCGGCGCCCAGGTCTCGCTGGAGCCGAGCCGGATCGAGAACTAGGAGGGCTTGGCGTTTCGATTGGCGAAACGCGACATAGGATGAGCAGACGTGACGCACCGGTGGTTTTGGCCCCTGATTCTCGTGGCGAGCCTCTTGCTCACGCCGCTCGTCTTGGTAGTCGCAGTCATCGCATGGGCGTTTCTTAGCGATACGACCTTCGGCGTCTACGCAGACCCCGTGCTACTCGTCGTCATGGTGGCCCTTAGTGCGACCGGGCTGGCCCTTCTTGTAGTTGCGGCGCGCGTGCGTTAGGCGGCGAGTGGAACGGCCCGCGCTCGCGCGAGCGCCTGCGACAGCCGAGCCAGCATCGTCAAGTCAGCATGAAGCTGGACGCGAGCCAACCCGCGAACCCGGAGGGGTGCAAGCCCATACCGATGCTTGAGCGTTCCGAACTCTCTTTCCACGGCAGCGCGACCCCGGTACAGATCGCGCCACCGCTTGGAGTCGCGCGGGATGAGCGGCTGCATGCGGGACGCCTTGATCCATCGGGACTTCGGAGTGCACTCCCCGGTGGGGCAGCGCCACTTGGACGCGCCGCGCTTGAAGTCGGCACCCGCGAATGTCCAGGTGCCATGCCCGCAGGTTGGCGCGAGATGATCGCCGCGCTTGACGAACGGGGTCTGGCGAAGCGGGAAGATCGCCACCGCACCACGCTCGGCGCAGGCGTCGTGCATCGCGCCGTTGTCGTAGCCCTTGTCCATCGCCACCGTCTCGGTTACGAAGCCGCGAGCGCAGAGGGCGTCGAGAAGCGAGGGAACGGCGGTCGTCTCGTGCTCGCGGGCGGTCTTGACTTCCCACGCGAGTGGCAGCCCGGTCACGGCGCAAACGGCCGCGTGGATGCGGTAGCCGTAGAAGCCTCCCCCTTTGCGGACACTGATCGCGGAGCGGTGGCCCCAGGAGGCGTCCGGGTCGGAGTACCGCTCGCGCTCCGGGCCGTTCTTGCTCAGGGTGCGCTGCCCATTTCCGTATGCGGGCATGTCCGAGGCGTCGATAGCCACGTCGCGGCCCATTTCGGGAAGCTGCTCACGGAGGGAATCGGTTACGCGGACGAGGCAGGCATCCAGCAGCGGCTTCTGCTCGCGGAGCTTCGTGGCGAAGCGGTACATCGCCCACTGCGAGGGTGCTCCCCCGAGCGCCGATTGGAGAGAGTGATGCTCAGCGATCAGCGTCGCCACTCGCGTCCAAGTTGGGATCGCATACAGCGACTTGACGAGGCACGCGCCCACGAGAGCGCGAGCGCCGTAGCCCTTGCGACCCGTCCACCTGAGCGCGTCAAGCTCGGAGACGAGCACCGCCACTTCGTGAGAGTCGAGAATCTCGGCGATCTCCGCCGAGGGTGCTACGGTCTGGGCTGCCAAGCGAGGGTTCCTCTCGTCTGGTCGCGCCCCCGGAAGCTCCAACTTCGCGGGGGCTCTTTTTTGGCTTATCTACTGCGTATTCTACGGGAGGTGTCGGACAGCATAAGATTGCGCCATGGCCGAAAACGAGCGCCAGGACGAGGGCGAGCGGACTGGCCTGAGCCTCGACGCAGAAGGCTTGGCCGACGCGCCACGAGGCTACGCCAACAACGTGCGCGTCACCTTCACTCCGGAGGACTTCACGCTGTTTTTCGGCTGGTACTCGCTCCCACCCTTAGAGGCGCGTCCCGAGAGCGGGGAGATCAGGAGCACAATCCAGCCGGTCATGCAAGTTACGCTTCCGCTGAACATCATGCGCTCTGTGATCGCAGTGATGACACGCCAGTTGGAGGGCTACGAGTCAAACTTCGGCCCGATTCCCGTGCATCCGGCACGCCCGGCCTGGATGATCGAGGAGGAGATGGCGGACGATGCCTGAAGCTTCAGCCTCTGGAAACGTCACGCTCAGGGAGTTCGTGCCCGCCGTCGATAAAGCCGTTGAGGCCTATGACCTGTTCATTGGCGAAGGCACCGTCACATACGTCCTTTTGGGGGAGCCGTCAGCGAACCTGTCAGTTGCCCAAGCAAGGAAGCTTGTGAGCGGGGTGGACGTAACGGTGCGACGTGCGCTTGTGGAAGCGTTTGTCGAGCGCATTTCGCGTGTCCCCGACATCGCTGAGGTGTGGCGAGTCCGAGAAGCAGACCCGCTCACTGTCGCTGTCATCGTGCGGGATCTTTCGCTGGACCGCGACTTGGAGCTTCGCGCAGTATTCGCTGACTTGACTTTCGACCACGATGCCGAGCTACACGTCTACGGGGAGACGGACGACCGCGCGGAGCTTGGCCGAAGAGGAGAACGGCTGCTCGGTTAGCGTCCAAACATGGGAGGCAACCCGTGGTCGATCCTACTTCCGCCCAGCACTTGGCCTGGGCCGAGCAGAACGAAAAGATCTTCAATGCGATCCGCGCGAAATGGCCAGACTGGGCAGCCACACTCCTCTTCTACGTCGCTGTCCACGAAGTGCAGGCATTGATTGTGGATGCGGCCTCTGAACGCCCGGAAACACACAAGGAGCGCAACATTCTCATCCGAAAGCACTGGCGAGGAACGGTGTGGGGACCATACGAGCATCTATCGCAGTTGAGCCGGAATGCTCGCTATGACTGCCACACGCCGACCGTTGGTGAACTGAACAACGCTGTTCTGGCTCTCACGAAGTTTCGGATGGCGGTCGCCGCCGTTCGCGTTGGAATGCCGTAGTGGGGTAAAGACCCGCCGACAGAAGGGGTACCGATGAGAACCTGCGACCAGCGAACCCGCATGGCTACTCGCCTACGGCGTTTCGCCAATCTCTCCTAGATGTCCCGCCCACACAGGTTGTGAACGGCTGAGGAGGTAATCCGGTCCTCCTTCCAGGCTGTGCGTCTGCCACAACGACGCCCAGAAGGAGGGCCGGATGCAATTTCACCGTAACGCCAAGCT
>JBPCMD010000090.1:0-15926 GCA_051002595.1 Gaiellaceae bacterium | reverse complement strand
TGACGAAGGGGCCCGGAATCTGTCACGGCACGGCTGGTAACGGGTATGCGCTCCTGCGCACGTTCGGGCGAACCGGCGACGAGCTGTGGCTCCAGCGGGCGCGGCGGTTCGCCGTCCACGCGCTCGGGCAGGTCGAGCGCTGGCGCGCGGAGCGCGGTCGTGGCCGCCATTCGCTCTGGGCGGGCGACTTGGGCGTCGCGCTGTTCGCCGCGGACTGCCTCAAGGCGCGCGCAGAGGTGCCGATCGTCGACTACCTATAGGCCCCCCTAGTGCAGCGCGACCGCGCCGAGATGGCGCTCGTGGGCGCGCGTCTCGAGGATGTCCGTGACCTGCTCGATGGCGAACCGGATGTCCTCATCCGTATTGAAGTAGTGCGGCCCGAGGCGAATGCCCGCATCCGGACGAAAGTCGCAGAGGGTCCCTCGCGCCTCGAGCTCCGCGTGCACCGCCGCGAACTCCGGAACACGAAGCACGACTGACCCGCCGCGGCGCGCCGGATCGCGAGGGCTCCGAACCTCGAAGCCGGCGGCATCCGCCAGGTCGATCAGAAGCTGCGTCTGGCGCAGTGAGTTCTCGCGGATGCGAGCCACGCCGATCTCTTCCACGAGGTCGTATCCGGCCGTGCCGGCGTAGTGGGCGGCCGGGTTCGGGGTTCCGGTCAAGAAGCGAGCTGCCCCGGCGGCGTGCTCCATCTCCTCCTCGAAGGCGAACGGCCGCGCGTGCGCTTGCCAGCCGGCAAACGTGGGCTGCAGGCGCTCGGCGAGATCGGGCCGGACGTAGAGCCAACCGTTTCCAGGGCCTCCGCAAAGCCACTTCACCGAGCCACCGACCGCAAAGCTCACTCCGAGAGCGGTGACGTCGAGCGGAACGATGCCGGCCGATTGGTAGCAGTCCAGAACCACATGCGCGCCGACCTCGTGCGCACGGCGGACGATCGGCTCGACGTCCTGGATCTCCCCAGCTTTGTACAGGACGTGGCTGATCGGGACGAGCAGCGTGCGATCGTCGATCCGCTCGACGATCTCGCCGTCGTTCTCGCACACGACGACCTCGAGGTCCGGCTGCGCCTGGTACAGGTAGCGAACCGACGGGAAGTTGCCGCGCTCGTAGACGACACGGTGCCGCGCCGGATCGACCGGGCGGAAGCAGGAGAGCACGATCGCCTCGGCGATCGTCACGTTCTGCTGCATCACGGTCGAGCCGGGAGGCGCGCCGATGATCCGGCCTATCTGGTCGCCGACCGTCCAGGACGTCTCCCACCAGCCCTCGGCCCAAGCCCGGATACCGCGTTCCTCCCACATCCGTCCGAACTCGGCGAGCCGCTCCGTGGCCTTCCGCGGCATCGGGCCGAGCGAGTGCGAGACGAGGTACGTCGTTTGCTCGAGGATCGGGAACTCCGACCGGTAGTCCGCTAGTTCGCGCACACCAGCAGGGTAATTCTTTAGGCTCGATCCGTGGCCACGCGCGTCCGCTTCGATCGCTTCTACACCTACGCCGAGCTCCTGGAGACGCTCGACGCGTGGGCGGACGAGTTCCCGGGTCTGCTGCGGCTCGAATCGATCGGCCAGTCGTACGAGGGTCGGGAGATCCAGCTCGCGACGGTGACGAACCTCGAGACGGGTCCTCCTGAGGAGAAGCCCGCGGTCTTCATCCACGCCCAGATTCACGCGATGGAGTTCACTGGGACAACGGCGGCGCTCCACCTTCTCGACCGACTTCTCCACGAACACGGGAACGACCAGCGGGTGACCCATGCCCTCGACACGCGCGCGTTCTACGTCGTCCCGCGCGTGAACCCGGACGGCGCCGACGCGGGGCTCGCGGACGGGCGCTTCCGCCGCTCGAGCGTTCGTCCCTACCCGCACGAGGAGCCGCAGGACGGGCTCCACCGGGAGGACGTCGACGGCGACGGACGGCTCCTGATGATGCGTCTCCGGGACCCGAACGGCTCGTGGAAGCCGCACCCGGACGATGCGCGTCTGTTGATAGCGCGTCGCCCCGACGACGTCGACGGCGAGTTCTTCCGGGTCTTCCCCGAGGGCACGATTCAGAACTGGGACGGGGTCAACGTGACGATCGCGCCGGTGCTCGAGGGGCTCGACCTGAACCGCAACTGGCCGGCCGACTGGGCGCCCGAGGGCGAGCAGCTGGGCGCCGGCCCCTATCCCACCTCGGAGCCCGAGGTGCGCGCGCTGGTGGAGGCGATCGTCGACCGCAAGAACATCACGAGCTACATCGGCTACCACACGTTCAGCGGAGTGCACCTGCGCCCGTACTCAGCCCGCCCTGACGACGACTTCCCGACGACCGACCTGCGCGCGTTCAAGCTGATGGGTGAGGAGGCGACGCGGCTGACCGGCTACCCGGCGATCTCGATCTTCCACGACTTCAAGTACGACCCTAAGATGGTCATCAAGGGCGGCGACATCGACTGGGTCTACGACTTCCTTGGCGCGTTCGCCTGGGTGACCGAGTTCTGGAGCCCGCAGCGCACGGCCGGCCTCACGGACTACCACCTCATCGACTGGATCCGCGACCACCCGCCCGAGGACGACCTGAAGCTCCTGAAGCTCGCCGACGAGATCGGCGAGGGCTACGTCGACTGGTATCCATTCGAGCATCCGCAGCTCGGCCTGGTCGAGCTCGGCGGTTGGGACCTCGTCCGCTTCTGGTTCAACCCTCCGCTGTCGCGACTGCAGCAAGAGGTCGAGCCGCATGCCGACTTTGCCGTTTTCCTCGCCCTCGTCTCACCTCGGCTCGAGATCAAGTCGTTCGACGCCGAACCGGTTGGGGAAACCGCGTATCGGCTCGTGCTCGTCCTCGAGAACTCGGGCTGGCTGCCCACGAACGTCACCCAGAAGGCGCTCGACCGCAAGGCGGTGCGGCCCGTAGAGGTCACCCTCGAGCTTCCGGACGATGCGCAGATCGTGACGGGGAAGGAGCGGGAGGAGGCCGGCCAGCTCCAGGGACGTGTCGAAAAGCGGGCGATCATGTGGTGGAACGTCGACCACTCCACGAACGACCGCGCGAAGGTCGAGTGGGTCGTCGAGGCGAAGGCAGGCGAGCGTGTCAGCGTGGTCGCACGACACGAGCGCGCAGGCACGGTGCGCGCCCAGCTCACGCTGTAACACAACATGATCACCGCGCTCCTCTTCGACTTTGACGGCGTCATCGTCGACACGGAGGTTCCGACATACCAGTCGTGGCGAGACACCTACGCCGAGTACGGTGCGGACCTTGCTCTCGACGACTGGCTGCCCGCAGTTGGCAGTGGCAGCTCCACGTCCGGCGCTTTCGATGCGGTGGCACATCTCGAGCAGCTGACCGGAACTACGGTTGATCGGGAAGCCGTCATCGCTCATCGAACCCGAAGAAAGGCTGAGCTGTACGCCCGCGCTCCGCTTCTGCCGGGAGTACGCGAACGCCTCGCTGAAGCTCAGGAACGCGGCATGAGGACGGCAATCGTCACCCGGAACCGCGATGATCGAGTGCGGGCCCACCTTGACCTCGTCGGCCTTGACCATCAATGGCAAGCGCTCATCTGCGCGAACGAAGAGCCGATGCGCGACAAGGCCCAGCTCTATCGCCACGCGCTAGCTGTCCTTGACCTTCAGGCGACCCAGGCGCTGGCGTTCGAAGATTCGCCGTCAGGCGTTCGCGCGGCCAAACGGGCGCAGGTGATTTGCGCAGCAGTTCCGAACGAGATCACGCGCGGCGCCGCGTTCGACGAAGCCGACTTCGTTCTTTCGTCTTTCGCCGAGCATCGCTGGACGAGATCTTGCGGCTGGCAGGCGGCTAGCACACAAGTCGAGTCTCACGCCCTAGAAGCGCTCCAGCTCGACGAGCGCGGCGCGTTCGCCCACGTGATCCACCTGAAGCGTCGTGTGCTCGATTCCGAACTCGTCGTGGAGTAGCCGGGCGAGTTCGAGTCGCCGTGCGTGGCAGTCCTCGCCGCGACCGACGAGCACGTGTGCGGAGAGCGCGGGGAAGCCCGAGGTGATCGTCCAGATGTGGAGGTCATGCACCTCAACGACCCCGGGCGCCGCCGCCAGCCGCTGGCCGACCACGCGTGTGTCGATCCCGCTCGGCGCCGCCTCGAGCAAGATCGTTGTCGAGTCGCGGAGGATCGACCACGAGCTCACGAGCACGAGCACTCCGATGAGCACGCTGACGAGGGGATCGGCCTCGAGCCAACCGGTGGCGAGGATCGCCACTGCCGCTGCGACGACCCCGATCGACCCGAGAAGATCCGCGACGACGTGACGGAAGGCGGCCTCGACGTTGAGGCTGCCGCTTCGAGCGCGAAATAGGATCACGCCTACGGCAAGGTTGACCGCGACTCCCACCAGGCCGATGAGGAGAACCCAGCCCCCGAGCACGTCCGGCGGGTCGTGAAAGCGCTGGAACGCCTCGTAGAAGATCCAGATGGAGAGCGCGACCAACGCGACACCGTTCGCGAGGGCCGCGAGCACCTCCGCCCGCTTGTAGCCGTATGTCCGCTCCGGGGTCGTCGGCCGGTCGGCGAGCCAGACGGCAAAAAGCGCGAGAGCGAGCGCGACGTTGTCGGAGAGCATGTGCACCGCGTCCGCGAGGAGGGCCAGGCTTCCGGTCGCGAGCCCGCCGACGACCTCGACGACCGTGTAGAGAGCGGTTATCCCGAGCGCTAGCGCAAGCGCGCGACGGCTGCCGGCCCGCACGTCTCCGTGATCGTGAGTCACGTCGGGGTTCTACCGGCTCGAAGGTTGTTCAGGAAATCTCGGGTGCAAGTGCCCGAATGGCACGGTCATCGTGCTGACGAGCTGCCACGTGCTCGAAGTCGAACGACGACGTCTTCACCAAGAGGTGAGTGACGGCGGCGGGATCGCCGGCGCCGCTGCCCGAATCGACGCGTTGGCTCGCTAGTACGCGGTCGTCGTCGCTCTGCTTCTGTACCCGCGAAGCAGGAGGACGAGGCCCATCAGGAGCGAGATGATCCCGACGAGAACGCCGAAGACCCCGCCTACGAACATGAGCAGGATCCCGACGGCGAGGAACGCGACACCGAGGATGAGATTGAGGAGCATGGCGAGCTGTTCTCCCTTGACTCGAGGATTCCTCCGCGTCTGGTACGCGGATTGGCGCGCTGTCGCTCCCTGGTTCGGTCAGGTCTTGACGCGCCTGAATGCCTCGATCGCGCGTTCCAAGTGCTCGGGCTCGAGAGCGGCCGACATCTGGACGCGGATCCGCGCGGCGCCTTCGGGTACGACCGGATAGCCGAAGCCGGTAACGAATACTCCCTCGTCGAGCAAGCGCTCGGAGAGCGCCATCGCCTCGGCAGTCTCTCCCACGATGATCGGGATGATTGCGGCCTCGCCCTCGAGCGGCGCGTAGCCGGCCTCGATGAGCATCTCCCTGAACGCCCGGGAGCTCTCGCGCAGCCGTGAAAGCAGCTCCGGCTGTTCGAGCATGAGCTCGACGGCGCGAAGCGCGCTGCATGCGACAGTCGGCGGCAGGGCGTTCGAGAAGAGCTGAGGTCGTGAGCGCTGCGCTAGGAGGTCGCAGACCTCCTCGGAGGAGGCGACATAGCCTCCGGCTGCGCCGCCGAGCGCCTTGCCGAGCGTCCCCGTGATCACGTCGACTTCGCTGAGAAGGCCGTAATGCTCGCCCGTTCCGCGGCCCGTCTCGCCGAGCACGCCCACGCCGTGCGAGTCGTCGACGATGATCACAGCGTCGTGCTCGCGCGCGAGCTCGACGATCTCCGGAAGCCTGGCAAGATCGCCTTCCATCGAGAAGACGCCGTCCGTGAGGATGAGCTTGCGGGCCTCGCGTGGCGCGGCCGAGAGCGCGTCTCGCAGCGCTTTCATATCCGAATGCGGGTAGATGACCTTCGACGCCGGCCTGGACAGCCGCACCGCATCGATGATGCTCGCGTGGTTGAGCTCGTCCGTGAAGATCACAGTCGATGCATCGGTGAGCGTCGGGATGACCGCCTCGTTCGCGTTCCAGCAGGAGACGTACGTCAGCGCGGCTTCGGTCCCGGAGAGGTCGGCCAGCGCGCGTTCGAGCTCGTGATGTGGCTCAAAGGTCCCGCAGATGAAGCGGACGGACGCCGTTCCAGCGCCATAGCGCTCGAGGCCCTCGATTCCCGCGCGCACGACCTCGGGGTGCGCGGCGAGGCCGAGGTAGTTGTTGGAGGAGAGCACGATCACCTCTCCTCTCCCGGCCATCTCGACCACCGGTCCTTGCGCCGACTCGAGCGTCAGAAACCGCTTGTACGTGCGCGCAGCCCGCAGCCCGTCGAGCTCGCTTCCGACCTGCTCTACCAGGGCCGTGTTCATGAGATTGCTCCGTTCGGCTCGAGGACGATCTTGCAGGCGTCGCCCGACTCGAGAAGGGCGAATGCCTCCTCGTAGCGCTCGAGCGGCATATGAGCGGTGATCAGCGGCGCGAGATCGACGACACCGTGCTCGAGAAGCCAGCGCGTCGTGTACCACGTCTCCCAGATCTCGCGTCCGTTGACCGCCGACACCGTGAGATTCTTGAAGATGAGCGACTCGGCGATGTCGATCGTCGCAGGCCGCGCGGGGATGCCGAAGAGGACGACGTTGCCGCCGTGGCGCACGATCCCGAACGCGTCCTCGATCGCCTTCAGCGCTCCCGACATCTCGAAGACGACGCCCATTCCGACGCCTTCGTTCTGCTCGGCGAACCAGGCCGGCACGTCATCGACCTCGCCCACGTTGACGACCGCGTCCGCGCCGAGTGAGCGGGCGAGATCGAGCCGGTAGGGCACATGATCGGACGCAAGCAGACGCCCAGCCCCGAACGCACGCGCAATGGCGATCGTGAAGAGCCCCACCGGGCCGCAGCCGAGGACCGCGATCGTCCGCCCAGCGAGGACTTGGGTCGAGGTGGCGAAGACGGCGTTGCCGAACGGCTCCTGCAGGCAGGCGATGTGCGGCGGCAGCTTCGCCCGGTCGTTCTGCCAGACCACGGAGGCCGGGATCACGGCGAAGTCCGCGAAGCCCCCGTCGCGGTCGACTCCGAGGATCTGCGTCCGTTCGCACATGTGCGCTTTCCCGGTCCGGCAATGGAAGCACACGCCGCAGGTGACGTGGCTCTCCGCCGACACGTAGTCGCCCTCGGAGACGTCGTGGACGCTCTTCCCGACCGCGACTACGGTGCCGCAGAGCTCGTGACCGAGCGTCAGCGGCGGGTTCACCCGTTCGGACGACCACTGATCCCAACGTCGGATGTGGAGATCGGTGCCACAGATGCTCGCTGCCTCGATGCGAACCAGGACTTCGTCCGGTTGGGGTGTCGGAACCGGAAGCTCGTCCAACACGAGCCCCTGCTCGGATCCTCGCTTCCGCACGGCGCGCATCGTCTCCACGGCGAGACGATCTTGCCACGCGGCACGTCTGTGCCCGCGGGAGAGCCGGATAGTCAGGTCAACAGTTCGATGGGCCTCCCTCCTGGCCGCGCGTCGGCTGCGGCAGGGGACGCAGGGGCAACACCGTCCCGTCTGTCGCTCGCAGCGCTCCCGCGATCCTGAGCACGCGCGCGCGAGTGCCCGCGAAGACGACCGCCGTCGACTGACCGGTCTCGAGCTCGAGCCTCGTCCCGTCGTCGAAGAGGAGCGCCGGCACGCCTCGCACGCTGATCCGCTCCGCCGGGGCGCCGACGGACTGGACTCTGTCGTACAGGCCGAGGTTTCGGCGGCACGAAGGCCAGATCTGGATCTCGGCTGGCGGCGCACAGCCGGCATCGTCGCCCGCAACGCAGTCTCCGTAGACGAAGGAGACGAAGTGGGCGGTGTCTTCGCGTCGGAGAACGGCCGCGAGCGGGAGACCGTCGACGCGCTCGCCGGCGTTGTAGAGCGGGAAACTCTGGAGCGCCGCCGGCGACCCTCCGCCTCCAGCGGACACCGAGCCCACCAGCATGAGCCCGTACGCGAGGGTTACCGCCGCAATCGACCACGGGTGCGTCACGGGTGACTCGCTTGATGAAGCTGGATGAACACGGTCCAGCCGTCCGAGCCGGCGTAGTCGCCATCGCATTGCTTGAAGCTCTGCGTGTTTCCCCACCACACCCGTGACGAGGAGTGTCCGGCGTCCGTGAATCGCCTCAAGAGCTCATCGCGCCCCTGGTCGAAACCGCTTCCGGCCGGCCCGTTCGCATCGACCGCATGCCCACATGCCAGGGGAAGAAGCACGAGGTCCTCGTGGTGAGCGGCGGCCAGCGCCGTCCAGCCGAGCGTCGCGTCCGCATGTTGGCCGCGCAAGCGGATGTGAAAGCGCGAGCCGTGTCCGCTCGCCCGCTGGGTGTGCATCGAAGCGCAGCTGCCTTGGTCCGTGAAGGCCTGAGCCGACCCCGAGCTCGCGGTCCAGCCCGCATGAGACTCGATCTGGCTCTCCGCCCGTCCCCACGTGCCCCAGGTCATGAAGACGACGTTGACCGGATCGATGCGGTTCGCCGCGCTCGCCGGACAGGCCTTGTGCGTGTACCGGTCGGCGGCGTCGAAGTGGGCAAGCGCGGGCGTGCCGCCGAGCGCTACTGCCGAGGCAAGCGCAACGACGAGGGCGAAACGGAGCATGTCTCGAGCGTAGGGGCAGACTCCGCAACTGCGTGTGTCAACTTCGTACCGAAATCGTCACGTCGAGCCGCTTTCGCCGTCGTTGTAGGGGCGAGGCTGCCTCGCCTCCGCGTGCGCTATCGAAGGGCGAGGCAAGTCTCGCCCCTAAAAACGTCGGTCGCGCTAGAAGACGTCGACCGGTGTGCCGATCTCGACGAAACGGAACACGCGGGCGGCGTCGCCTTCCGGCAACCTCACGCAGCCGTGCGAGGCTGGGTACTCCGGCACGTGCGGGTACTGGTGCGTCGCGATGCCTCCGACGAAGTACGCCGCATACGGCATCCACACCTGGAAGGGCACCGACCAGGACATGATCTCCTTGCGGTAGATCCGGAACGAGCCAGAAGGCGTACCTCCGCCGGAGCCTGTGGAGGTGTGTACAGCGCGGACGACGTCCCCGTCCTTGATGAGCAAGAGGACGCCGAGGTCGCGGTGGATCTCGACGCGACTCCCGCTGCCGTGAGATCGGGGCCGCGGGCGGTCGGCGGTAGCGAGGGCGACCTGGGTCTCGCCGGTCAAGGCGCCCGTGCGCGAGAGCCCTTCCCATCCCTGGAAGGCGGTGAGCGACTGCGAGGTGGCGTAGTCGAAGGACCCGTTCACGTCGGCGCGAGAGAGATAACCGAGCTGCCATAGCCGAAGCTGAACGCCGCGGATGCTGTACTCGTATCCCTTCTCGCCCTTGTGGCCACGCCACGCGCCCGGGCGCACGCCTAGCCGAAGCACGGTCGCCAGCCGGCCCTCGGCCGAGATCGACGCGTACGTCTGAGCGCCGCCGAGACGCGAGAGCGTCCATGCGATCTGCGCGAGTCTCGTTCGTGTCGTCGCAGCCGTTCCGGGCCCGAAGAGCGACCGGGAGAAGCTCGCGAGCCAGACTTCTCGCTTCGTACGGAGGGAGCGCAGCCGCACCCCCGGCCGGATCGCGGTGCCGATCCCTCGCGCGCGCTCCGTGCGCGTCGGTCCCTGCGTGAGCTCGCGAAGCGCATGTTTCGCCGGCGCGACCCCTCTCGGCAGCACGCGTTCGACGCGGATGATCTTGCCGTTGCGAACGAAGCCGACGTCGACGGTCTTTGGAGCCGGAGCCGCGACCATGCGCACCGGTTTCTTCGACGCGATGGCGGCGGCCGGAGCCGCCGACGGCTCGAGGTCGACCGCGAGCGTTCCTGCGACGGCGAGCAGAAGGGTGACGAGCATCAGTCGCATTTTGCGGAGAATTCTTCGTGATGCCACTCGAAACGCCTGCATGCCCTTCGGACGTGAGCGGCGATGTCCGACAGTGGGGGCTCCGGTACCGCGCAGCGAACGGAGTGCTCCGCTGGACTGTCGTCATCGCGCCGGCGCGGTACGGGCCGGGTAGTCCCTCGCCACCCATCCCTCTCGTGATCTCCCCTCACGGCCGCGGCGTGCGTGCACGGACGAACGCACGGCTCTGGGGAAGGCTCCCCGCGCTCGGCGACTTTGCTGTCGTCTGCCCAGGCGGGATGGGACGCAGGCTGCCGCTCCACTCCTGGGGCTGGCGCGGACAGATCGACGATCTCGCCCGTATGCCGTCGATCCTCCGAGCGTCGCGGCCCTGGCTCGAGATCGACCAGCAGCGCGTCTATGCCGTGGGCGGCAGCATGGGAGGCCAGGAGACGCTCCTGCTCCTCGGTCAGCACCCAGGTCTGCTCGCGGGCGCGGTCGCCTTCGACTCGGTCACCGACTTCGGGCTTCGCTATGAGCAGTTCGCGCGCAGCCCACGAGGGCGCAGGCTCCAGGCTCTTGCCCGGATGGAGGTCGGCGGGACGCCTCGAACCGACCCGCGAGCGTTCGTCCTTCGAAGCCCGGCGCACTGGATCCGCGAGGTCGCGGGCTCGGGCGTCCCGCTCCAGATCTGGTGGAGCGACGCGGACGAGATCGTCGTCAATCAACATACTCAGTCGGGACGATTCTTCAAGGAACTCAAGGAGCTGAACCCCCGCGGCCGCGTCGAGAAGGTCACGGGTTCGTGGAGCCACACGGCGAAGAGCTACGCGCAGCTGCAGCTGCCCGGCGCGGTCGCATGGCTTGGCTTGATTCCCGACGTGTAAGAGGAAGCTGGGGTCAGGCTTCAGCCTGACCTCGGTCTTCGGGTTCAGACGCCGTTCGCGATCGTGACCGCTGCCTCCGCAGTCGCAAGGTTGCCGGCGACATCCCAGGCGCGGACGACCACGCGGTAGCGGCCGTCCGAGAGCCGCGTCGTGTCCCAGTAGCGGAGGGGAAACAGCCGGAGCCAGTAGATGCCGTCGCAGCGCACCGAACGATGGAGCGCCATACAGCCGTTCGCGGGGAGATTCTGCTCGGTGCCGGGAGCAAAGTGGCGACCGGCGGGGAGTCCGAGCATCTGCTCGGCGCGGAACACCTCCCGGCGGCGCACAACACGGCCGGTCTGCAGCTGTCGGATCGTCACCGCAAGCCGAAACGGGTGGTGGGGGGCGGCAAGCCACGGCAGCTCCTGGAACCAGCCGACAAGAGTCTGCGGATCGCTCACGCGGACGCGTACGTCGACCCGGCCGAACAGCCTGTCCCGGCTGAGTCGTTCTCCTTCATGGGGAAGGCGAGCGACGCTCGTCTTCGGCCGCCGCGCCCAGTCCGGGGTGGCCGGCGCATGGAAGCGAATTTCTTGGATCTCGGGCGCGGACCGGTCAACGAACGGATGCAGCTTCCCTCCCGGCCGGAGCGGGTTGACGACGATCGGCGCGCCCGTGGTGAGGACGAACTCGCTCAGGTGGACGTGCCACCCTCCCTCCCACGTCCAGCCGATGTGCTGCCCGGGCGTCACGATCTCGCCGGCGAACACCACTGGATCGATGTGTCCGTAACCGAAGTGTCCGATCCGCACGGAGCCGCGACGGCCTCGCGGGGTTGCGAACGACACCGGGCCTCCTTCGATTGCAAACACGCGGTGCGTCCGTCCGGGCGGCGCGCCGCGCTCGGGCCGGTCGTCGCGGACGGCGACATCCACGCCCTCGTGGTAGATGGCTCCGCGCTCGGGGTCAGGGCGCGGATCGAGGAACGACCCGCGAATCGGGTGCTGCTGGCGATGCGGCCGGACCGGCCATCCGCGCCATGTGTCGTTGTAGACCTGCGGAACCTCGAGCTTCCCGGGCGTCGGCGACACGCGCTCGAACTATCGCAGCAGCGCGAAGCGACAGATGGGACAGAACGAGACGTGCGCCGTAGACTCGCACAGCGACGTGTTCGACCGCGAGTCCTCTACCCGCGCCTCGACCCACACCCCGGCGCCAGGAGTCTTCGCCAGCGGAGCGGAGACGAGCCCGCACGCGCTCACGATCCTCACGACCGAGCACTGGAGCCTCCTCGCCTCGCGCAGCATGGGCTACTTGGAGGCTATGAGCCGAGCGTCGCTTTTCATCGCCGCGCTCAGCGGCGCAGTCGTCTCGCTCGCGCTCGTCGCGCAGGCGACGGACTTCGGAGACGGCTTCTTCGCGTTCGCGCCCGTCGTGCTTCCCGTCGTGTTCTTTCTCGCGGCGTGACGACGATCGCCCGTATCGGGCAGGTGAACTTCGAAGACAGCGTCTGGGTGCAGGGGCTGAACCGGCTGCGTCACGCCTATCTCGAGCTCGCGCCCGAGCTCGAGCCGTACTTCGTCACGAGCAGATACGACGACGACACGGGCGTACTCATGACGGCGATCGCCCGGCCGCGGGTGCGCAGCCCGCTGCAAGTCTTCGTGGCGCTCCCGGGCGTCATCGCGGTCCTCGACGCGGTGGTCGCCGGCGCCTTCGCAGGCATCGCGGCGCTCGCGCTCGACCTCGGCACAGCCGCGTCTCTGACGCTCGGCGCGCTCGCGTTCCTCCTCGCGATGGCCGGCTTCGTCGCCTACGGCCTCCGCACGATCGCGGCGTACCGTCGCTCGTTGACGCCCCGATTTCCCACACCGCCGGCGGACGCGTAGGCGCCGCCTCAGAATAATCCGATCGCCGTGCTACCACGAAGAGGTCGCGCAGGCGCTGATCGCCATCGGCAATCCCGCGGTCGGCGAGGCCATTCGAAAGGACCGCGGCTCGCAGCTCGAGCATCTGGGGATCCGCTTCCCCGAGCTGAGAAAACGAGTCAAGCAAGGATTTTCTTTCTACGACCTGCCAGAACAGAAGGTGCTCGAGGTCTGGGACTCCCTCTGGAGGTCCTCGCCGTATGGCGATGTGCTCGTCGTCGCCCTGAAGTGCCGGCTGAGCTCGCTCGCTTGAAGGACAGGATCCAGCGGGCCTGCGAAGCGCTCGACGCCGTCGTTCCCGCGGGTGGGGGGCCGTCGACCTCGGATGATCACGACGCCGTGCTCGCTCTCTGCGCCAATGTGCATGGCGAATGGGTGCGGATCCACCCCTTCGCGAATGGGAACGGACGCACGGCACGCGTCTGGGCGAACTGGCTGGCGGCGCGCTACGGACTTCCTCCGTTCGTTCAGATCAATCCGCGCCCGGCCAACCTCGTCTACGACCTCGCGGCGCGAGCATCGATGACGGGCGACCACCGGCTGTGCGCCGTCCTCTTCGGGCAGATGCTGAATGTCCAGCTCGGGAGCCCGTAGACCCAAGGATCCACCAGCTGCCTGGCTAGGGGTGGCCAGGGAGCCTTTGGCGGCTGAGCGCAACAGCCCCTGATCTTCGGCTGGCAGTCTTCCTCGCCTCCGCCGTCAGCGGCGGCGGCTTGATGATCAACGTCGGTCAGGGCGCCCGACCACCCCGGCGCGTCAGTCCTCGATCGAGTCGCCGCGCGGCGCCGCTCGCAACGCAAACCCCGCCAGGAGCGGTTTCAGCTTGCTGCCGAGAAAGCTGAGCGAGCCCGCGCCGAATCCGCCGAGATCGTACTCGAGGACTGCGCGCCGTCCGCCCCGTCTTGGCCCCCGGTAGCCGTCGACGAACGACGCGAGCAGATGCGGTCTCCGGTCGATCCCGCCGGCGACGACGCCCCGGCCGCCGCTGGCGAGCAGCTCGTCGAGCGCCCGCTTCAGCGTCGGCACATGCGTCCACATGTTGTAGAAGGCGACGCGGCCCTCGACGTCGATCAAGAACGTCGGATCAGCCATCTCGCGGCTGTAGGCGCGATGCGTCATCCCCTCGTAGTCGTCGACGAGCACGCGCCACGGGATGCTCTCTAGCTGCGCGAACTCACGAGCGCCCTCGAGCTTCTCCCCGTAGTTCGCAAACCCCCCGCGCTCCTCACCGGGATGAGCCTGCCGCACCGTGACGTCGATGAACTCGACCTGCTCGCCGAACCACCCATGGAGCTTTTTCAGCGGCTCAACTGAGCCGGTAGTGATCGGTCAGGTGCCGCTGCCGAAATGGAGCAGTACCGCTCGCCCGCGCAGCTCGCTGAGTCGAACCCGGGTGCCATCGACGGCTTCGAGATCGAAATCCGGCGCCTCCGAGCCGGGCTCGACGCCGGCTCCCTGGGCCGTGTGCACGAGGTCTGTGACGAAGTGCTTCAGCCAGAAGTGCTGATAGTTGTATTCCGCCACCCTCCGCTTCTTCCCGATCACGAGCTCGTCCAAACGCCCACGCGGTTCCACTTCGGCGAGGCTGATGTCGGTTCGGGCTCCTGGCACCCACCAGGCGAGGATGCGGAGGGCGTCGTGTGAGCGCTTGCCGGGCTGACAACCGGGGTCAGATCTTCCACGCTCCATCCCGACCACTGCGGCGCCGATCCATGTCCTTGAGCCCCGCTGGGTGGAACAAGACGTACCCCGGGTCCCCCGCTGGGCTGGGTGGAAGAACGAAAACCTGACCCTGGCTCCCGCGGTGGAGCTCGCACGGATCGTGTCACTCGCGGGACTGTGGCCGGCGCGAGGGCCGTGAGGGTGATGCCCGCGTCGACGTGCGAGCCCGTACGCGTCGCCCGCGGCGCGGCACCGATCACGATTGCCTTGCGACGACGCGGTGTCCTACTTGACACACTCACCGGAGTGGCCTCGAAGAGATCCGCCGCGAGTTCTGGAGGTTTGCACCGGCCTACGCGCAGGAAGAGGCAGAGGCAGCGCTTGACAAGGTCATCGAGCTCCAGGCCCAGAGGGTCTTGCGCACCGGCCTCTGCTACATCGTGCTCGTCGACCTCGTCGCTTCGACCAAGTTCATGGTGGAGCATGGCAACGACAGGGCCGCGAAACGAATCCAATTCTTCGTTCAATCGGCCATCAACAGCATCTTGCAGATAGAGCTTGTGAACGTGGGGGTGTTCGTGAAGGAAATTGGAGACGCGGTTTTCATGCTGTCCAGACATTCCCGGATGTGCTCAGATGGCAAGCGGCCCTGGAGTACGAGCCCCGAGCGCGCTCCGGCGCACGTCACCTACCGCGGGCTCGACGTGTTTGGCATGGGGCCGCCCTCGAGCGGCGGCTCGACCGTGGGCGAGGCGCTGAACATCGTCGAGGGCTACCCGCTCGCGACCATGACCCGCGAGGCTGCGCTGCACCACTTCCTCGAGGCCTCGCGCTACTCGTTTGCCGACCGAGGCGCCTATCTCGCCGATCCGGCGTACTTCGACGTCCCGCTGACGGGGTTGCTCTCGGATGGGTTCGCAGCCACGCGGCGCGCCCTGATCACGCCAACCGCCGCAATGAGCCCGGTCGCGCCCGGGAACCCCTATCCGTTCAACGGCGGCGTCGCCAGCGTCCAGGCCTCCGCGAGCGAGACGCGGGTGGGCACGACAACGCACGTCACGACCGCCGACCGCTGGGGCAACGTCGTCTCGTACACGTTCACCATCGAGTCCACCGGGGGCGCCGGCCTCGTGGTCCCCGGATATGGCTTCCTCGCGAACAACGAGCTGACGGACTTCAACTTCGACTCGCTGACCCACCCGAACCGGGTCGAGGGCGGCAAGCGACCACGCAGCTCGATGAGCCCGACGATCGTGCTTCGCGACGGCGACCCGCTGCTCGCGGTCGGCTCGCCGGGCGGGTCGACGATCATCACGACCGTCCTCCAGATCCTGATCGACCGGCTCGATCTCGGTCTCACGTTGCCCCAGGCGATCGCGGACCCGCGGCTGAGCCAGCGAAACACGGCAGCGACTCAAGTAGAGCCGGCCTTCCTTGCGACCCCCGAGGCCGCAGCGCTGCAAGCGCGCGGGCACGTGCTCACAGCGACTCCGGAGATCGGCGCAGCCACCGGAATCGAGTTCCTCGACGAGGATCGCCTGCTCGCCGCCGCCGAGCCCGTGCGCCGTGGTGGCGGGAGCGCGATGGTCGTGAGCCCTAGCCCGTAGACGCTGTAGACCAGGCACGGACGGGGGAGCTGCCAGCCTCGAAAACCGCCCGGAAACCTTAAGCCGACGC
>JBPCMD010000089.1:0-24998 GCA_051002595.1 Gaiellaceae bacterium | reverse complement strand
CGGTGCTGGAGCAGGCTCTGGAGGAGCTCGAGGAACGGGCGGATCGTGCAGGAGTCGAGCTACGGCTCGTGTGCGATCAGGGCATCGAGCTGACGATCCGGCCCCGGATGCTTCGCGTCGTCGCGCGAAACCTCGCGGAGAACGCGATCCGCTACGCCGGCCCCGGGACGGCGTTCACGCTCTCGGCTCGACAGGAGCAGGACGGCTCGATCGTCGTCTCCGGAAGCGACGACGGGATTGGGGTCGAGCCGTCGGCGCTCCCCAGGCTCTTCGAGCGCTTCTACCGTGCCGACCGCGCGCGCTCGTCGCGCGGCACCGGTCTCGGTCTGGCAATCGTGAAGCACATCGTGACGCAGGCCGGAGGCACGGTCGAGGCGAGCGGCGGTCGCGGCAGTGGGCTCGAGATCCGCTGCCTGTTCCCCGCCCCGTAGGACGTTCACCTTACTTTCACCATATCTTCACCACCCGGCCTCCCGAAACCGAGGCTCGGCCGGAGAGACTGGCCACATGAAATCGCGTAGCGCGCTCACATTTGTCCTATCCACGGTCGCCCTTGCCCTCGTCGGGGCAGGCTGTGGGGGAGGTGACGACGGAGGCGGGGCTATCAGTGCGGACGGGTCGAGCACCGTAGGCCCGTTCGTCACTCGGGCAGCAGAGGACTTCAAGGACGCCGAGGGAGTGGACGTCACCGTCGGGATCTCGGGCACCGGCGGGGGCTTCGAGCGCTTCTGCGCCGGTGAGACCGATCTTTCGAATGCCTCGCGGCCGATCGACGAGGACGAGCAAGCACTCTGCGCCGACGCAGGGGTGGAGTACATCGAGATTCGCATTGCGACCGATGCCCTGACCAACGTGGTCAGCAGCGAGAACGACTGGGCGACCTGCCTGACCGGCGACCAGCTCGCGACCATCTGGGGGCCGGGCTCCAAGGTCTCGAACTGGAATCAGGTGGATCCATCGTTTCCGGACGTCGAGCTCACCCTATTCGGCCCCGGGACGGATTCCGGCACATTTGACTACTTCACCGGCGTCATCAACGGAGAAGAGGGGGCGAGCAGGACGGATTACTCTCCGAGCGAGGACGACAACGTGATCGTGCAGGGTGTCTCCGGCGACCGTGGCGGGCTCGGCTACTTCGGCTTCTCCTACTTCGAGCAGAACCAGGCGAGGCTCAAGGCGCTCGAGGTCGACGGCGGAAGCGGCTGCGTCGCGCCGAGCGCGGACGCGGCGCAGGACGGTTCCTATGCGCCGCTGTCCCGACCGCTCTACGTCTATGTGAAGCAGAGCTCGTTCGACGACGACCAAGAGGTCCGCAACTTCGTCACCTTCATGCTGGAGAACAACGCCTCGATCGCCGAGGAAGCCCAGTTCGTTCCCCTGAGCGAGGAGCAGCTTGCAGAGGAGCGGTCGAAGCTCGGGGAAGCCACGAGCTGAGTCCAGTGGTCCTTCCGGGAAGTACGGCACCGCTTGGCCGGCTGCAAACGCTTCGCATCCCGTCGTCCTCAGTCACCTCGATATCTACTGATATCGAGGCTCCCTGCGTCCTAGCGTTGCTCGGTTTTCGCTCGGCCAAGCGGCACCGGACATTCCGGAGAGACCACTAGGTGACGACGCAGGACGCCAGCGTCGGGCTGCCTCCGGTCGCCTTGGCCCGCAAGAGGATCCGCTGGGGTGAGCTGCTCATCCACGGGCTGCTTTTCTTGGCCGCCGCGGTCTCGGTGCTGACGACGCTCGGAATCGTCGTCTCGCTCCTGATCCCGGCATTCGAGTTCTTCGGCGAGGTCAGTCCCTGGGAGTTTCTGACCGGCACCACCTGGACGCCGCTCTTCTTGGACGGGCAGTTCGGTGTCGTGCCGCTCGTCGTCGGTACGTTCGTGGTCTCGTTCCTTTCGGCCCTGGTCGCCTTCCCGCTCGGGCTCGGGGTGGCGATCTACCTGAGCGAGTACGCGAAACAGCGGGCCGCGCGTGTCCTCAAGCCGATCCTCGAGATCCTCGCCGCGATCCCGACCGTCGTCCTCGGCTACTTCGCACTCATCTTCGTCACACCGCTCCTGCGGGACATTGGCCTCGATGTCGCGATCTTCAATGCGCTGGCAGCCAGCCTCGTCCTCGGGGTGATGCTGATCCCCACGATCGCGTCGCTTTCCGAGGACGCGATGGCCGCGGTGCCGCGTGACCTTCGCGAGGGTGGCTATGCGCTCGGAGCGGACAAGCTGCAGGTCTCGACGCGCATTGTCGTCCCGGCGGCGATCTCGGGGATCATCGCCGCGTACGTCCTCGGCTTCTCGCGTGCGGTCGGCGAGACGATGATAGTTCTCATCGCGGGTGGCCAGCTGGCGCAGATCTCGGTCGACCCGCGCGAGCCCATCGAGACGATGACGGCGTTCATCGGCGCCACTGGTTTCGGCGACGTGCCGACGGGCTCGAATGAGTACAAGACCATCTTCGCGGTGGGCCTCACTCTCTTCGTGATAACGCTCATCCTGAACCTGTTCTCCATCAGGTTGGTGCGGAAGTTCCGCGAGGTGTACGAATGACCATCGTTCGCCTTCGGCAAACGATCGCGAGGGAAACCACGTTTCCCCACGACTTTCCGCGACCGGGGTTCGCGGGAGCGAAGCCCGGTCTTGCGAGGGAAGCGCCTGCCCGCTTCTTCATGAGAGCGTGGGGAACCTCCCGGTTCCCCACGCACCCCCACCGTCATAGGACGGAGTCCGTCCTATGACGATCATCGAGCCACACGTCGAGCGAGACTACGAGCCCGCGCCGGAGCAGGCGGCCCGCAGTGGACGCGTGTGGAGGAACCGGCTCTTCAAGGGCGCGATGCTGTTCTCGATGCTGGTCGCTTTCGGAACGCTCGCGGTCCTGCTCGTCGACATTGTCCTCACGGGGTGGCCGGCGCTTACCGCCACGCTGTTCACCGAGGCGCCGTCCTCGCTGCCGGAAGAGGCGGGCGCGCGTCCCGCGATTCTTGCCACTCTCTACCTCGGTGGGACTGTGCTCCTCCTATCCGTCCCGATCGGCGCGCTGACCGCGATCTACCTCGAGGAATACGCCAACCGCGAGCGGTGGTGGAACAAGCTGATCGAGGTCAACATCCAGAACCTTGCCGCGGTGCCGTCGATCGTCTACGGGATCCTCGGCCTCGCTTTCATCGTCCGCGGAATCGGGATCGGCCGTGTGGTCTTCGCGGGTGCGCTCATTCTCACCCTCGTCGTGCTGCCGACGGTCGTCGTCGCGTCCCGCGAGGCGATCCGTGGCGTCCCTGACTCGATCCGCCAGGGCGCCTTCGCCCTCGGTGCTACGAAGTGGCAGGTCGTGTGGCGGCAGGTGCTGCCGGCGGCCATCCCGGGCATGGCGACCGGGTCGATTCTCGCTCTCTCTCGCGCGGTCGGCGAGACGGCGCCGCTGCTCATGGTGGGAGCGACCGTGTACGTCGCATTTAACCCGACGCTCTTCGGCGAGTACACGGCCTTGCCGATCCAGATCTACAACTGGGTGAGACAACCCGACCCGGAGTTCCAGACGGTCGCAGCCGCAGGCGCGATTGTGCTGCTCGTGATCGTCCTTGCTATGAACGCGGTGGCAATCTTCGTTCGTAACCGTTACCGCCAGAAGTGGTGAGGCAATGACGCAGATGGAGACGCAGCCGCATATCGACAGCACCCGGATCGCAGAGGCCTCGCGAGGCGCCCTCGCCCGGGCCGACATCGAACGCCGCGAGAAGGTCTTCTCCGTGACCGATCTCGCTGTCTACTACAGCGGAAAGCCCGCTCTGGAGGAAGTCGACATCGACGTCTACCGGAATACGGTTACGGCATTCATCGGCCCCTCCGGGTGTGGAAAGAGCACCTTCATCCGTTGCTTCAATCGCATGAACGATCTCATCCCTGGAGCGAAGGTCGAAGGAACGGTGCTGTACCACGGCGAGGATCTCTACGGGCCTGACGTCGACCCGGTCGAGATCAGGCGACGTATCGGCATGGTCTTCCAGAAGCCGAACCCGTTCCCGAAGTCGATCTACGACAACATCGCCTTCGGGCCTCGCGTGCTCGACATGAAAGGCAGTCTCGACGAACGTGTCGAAGGCGCGCTTCGCCGGGCAGCGCTCTGGGACGAGGTGAAGGACCGGCTGAAGGACGGCGCGCTAGGGTTGTCGGGAGGCCAGCAGCAACGCCTCTGCATCGCGCGCGCGCTTGCGGTCGAGCCGGATGTGATTCTCATGGACGAGCCGGCGTCGGCACTCGATCCGATCTCGACCACCCGCATCGAGGACCTGATGCACGAGCTGAAGCGCGAGTACACGATCGTGATCGTCACCCACAACATGCAACAGGCGGCCCGGGTCGCCGACATGACCGCCTTCTTCAGCGTCGTCGTGGACGACGACGGGAGCGCGCGTCGCGGCATCCTCGTCGAGTACGACATGACTACGAAGATCTTCACGACGCCGTCCGACAAGCGAACCGAGGACTACGTCACGGGCAGGTTCGGATGAGGATCGGGCTGCAGTCCGAGCTGGACGCCCTCGAAGCGGGCTTCCAGGAAGCCGGCGAGATCGTCTTCCGGTCGATCCGCGGCGCGATCGACGCCCTGCGGACACAAGACGTCGAGCTCTGTGACGAGGTGATCGCGTTCGACGACGAGGTGGACGAGCGCTACCTCGCGCTCGAGAGGCAGGTCGAGATGGTGCTCGCGCGGCAAACGCCGGTCGCGACTGACTTGCGCCTCGTTCTGGCAATCCTGCACTCGGCCCTCCATCTCGAACGCATGGGCGACCAATGCGTCACGATCGCCAAGCTGACGAAGCTCTCCAGTCATCTCGGCACGCAGCAGGCCGTCGTGGAGGGCCTGGTGGACATGGGTGAGCGCTGCGCGGAGATGGCCCGGGTCTCGCTCTCCGCGTTCGCCGCGAGAGACGTTCAGCAGGCGCGTGCGTTGCATTCGCTCGACGATCTCGTCGACAACGCGAACCGGCAGGTGTTCCAGGAGGTGCTCGGGTACGTTAACGATGTCGAAGCGCTCGAGTGGGGCATGCGCCAGATCACCGTCGCGCGCTGCTTCGAGCGGATCGGCGATAACGCCGTCGACATCGGGGAGCAAACGGCGTTCATCGTTACCGGCGAGTTCGCCGAGTTCACTGACGCATCGCACGAGGACGGACAGCGTCCGGGGTGACCTTTTGCGAGCGGATAGACGCCGTTATGGGGGTGCCCCAAGACGCGAACGCTCCGGGGTGTGAAGTCGGCCGCGTGTAACGGCTTGCGAACTCTCTGCGCTCGTTAGTTCGGCTTCACCACTCCGTCACGAGCCGTTCACTCCTTCTCTGCCCACCGCGCCTGAACCTGAGGCGACCATTCGCGCCGCGAACGGAAATCCAAACAGAGGAGTTGGGGGCAGACATGAAATTTTTCTTCGGGCGTCGCAGCAGCGCAGTCGCCGGCGGGGTGGTGGCCGCACTCGCGATCGCATCGGTAGCGGTGGGAGCGTCCGCCCAGAACCCCACGTACAACCTGAAAGGTCTCGGCGGCTCGATCAGCGCGGATGGCTCGTCCACGGTCGGCCCATATACACAAGCGGCAGCCGAGCTCTTCTCGAGAGCCGGCGCATCCAAAGTGAAGGTCACCGTCGGCATTTCGGGTACCGGCGGCGGCTTCCAGCGCTTCTGTAAGGGCGAGATCGATCTCTCGGATGCGTCCCGCCCGATGCGTATCTCGGAAGCTCAGTCGTGCAAGACGAACAACATCGGCTCGTGGCGTGCGTTCACCGTCGCCAACGACGCGCTCACCGTGGTCGTCAGCCAACAGAACACCTGGGCAACGTGTCTCTCGGTCCCCGAGTTGAAGAAGATCTGGGAGCCCAGCTCGAAGGTCAACAACTGGAAGGACGTTCGGTCCGGCTTCCCCGACGTGCCGCTCAAGCTCTTCGGTCCGGGTACCGACTCCGGAACCTTCGAGTACTTCACCGAGGCCATCAACGGCAAAGCGCGTGCCAGCCGTACCGATTACCAGGCGTCGGAGGACGACAACGTGCTTGTGCAGGGTGTCTCCGGTGAGCGTGGCGGCATGGGCTACTTCGGTTACTCGTACTTCACCGAGAACCGGAACAGGCTGAACGCCGTCCAGATCCGGAATCCAAAGACGGATCAGTGCGTCACCCCGGGAGTCGAGTCGGTACACGCCAACGCCTACAAGCCGCTTTCCCGGCCACTCTTCATCTATGCGAAGGGTTCCTCCTTCAAGCGCAAGGAAGTGCAGGCGTTCCTCGACTACATCTTCGACAACGAGGTCAAGATCGCCGAGCGTGCCCGCTTCGTGCCGCTGACCAAGGTGCAGCTCAAGCGCGCGCGGACGAACTTCATTCTCGCCGTGAAGGCGTCGAACAAGGGCTGATCTCTCCCTCGAACCACTGCCTGTCCGAGGGGCGGCCACTCGGCCGCCCCTCTATTTTCTAGGTGACGATCGGCACGTCGAGCTCACCGAGCAGCTGCTGGATTCTCCGGTCGATCTCACTCCGGATGACCCGTACCTCCCCAAGCGAAGCTGCCGTGGCGGGGTCGCTGACCTGCCAGTCCTCGTAGCGCTTGCCTGGGTAGATGGGGCACGCGTCGCCGCAGCCCATCGTGATCACGACGTCGGCGGCGCGAACGACCTCGTCGGTGAGCGGCTTCGGGAACGCGTTCTCGAGGTCGATGCCGAGCTCGGCCATCGCCTGGACGGCGAGCGGGTTCACGATCTCCCCCGGATCCGAGCCCGCGGAGCGCACTCCGACGAGCCCGCCCGAGCGGAGCGTGAGCAGGCCCGCGGCCATTTGACTGCGGCCCGCGTTCTGGACGCAGACGAAGAGGACCTCAGGCTGCTCTTTCGTGATCAGGCCCTCAGCTTGCCCGAGCGCCTTCAGCCGCTCGCGGGCGAAGCGGTGGGCGAGAACTGGGACGAACACGTTGAGCTTCGAGCCGCCGAGGAGATCGACGGACTCCGCGATGAAGCGGGCGATCGTCTCTCGCGAGAACGTTCCCGCGAACTCGTCTTGGAGCGCCTCGGCCGCCTTCTCGACGTGCTGTCGGGTGATGGGGTCGAGCATCTCGGTCACGGATCCCTCCAGGTCGTTGAACTCCGACGATCGTTCCAGACATATCGGCGAAGGTCAATATAGATCGTGGTAAATATACGGATAGGATCTCCGCGTATGAAGACGCTCTCCACGGTCGACTGCTGCACCCCGCTCTCGGGTTCGACGCTCTCGACCCAGGACGCCGCCGAGCTGGAGCGGCTGTTCAAGGCGCTCGCCGATCGCAACCGCCTCCGCATCCTCAACGTCCTGCTCGAAGCAGGCGGGGAGGAGGTCTGCGTCTGCGAGTTTCAGCCCACTCTCGGGATCGCGCAGCCGACTGTGAGCCATCACCTGAAGCAGCTCGTCCGCGCGGGCCTGCTCGAACGCGAGAAGCGCGGAACGTTCGCGTACTACCGTCTCACGCCGGGCGTTCTGGAACGAATCGGCCGTCTCCTCGCGCCGCCGGCAGCTCTCGTTGGAGCCTGAGCGCGTGGACGCCGCGCTCATCCGCTTGCTCGGAGCCGAGGCGATCGGAACGTTTGCGCTCGTCTTCGTAGGCGCGGGCGCGATCATGGCCGACGCGGACGAGGGCGGCCTCGGATCAGTCGGGGTCGCGCTCGCCTTTGGCCTTGTGATCATGGCCATGGTCTACGCCGTCGGACACATCTCGGGGGCGCACCTGAATCCGGCGGTGACGCTCGCGTTTGCGCTGAGACGTCACTTCCCCGGTGCCCGCGTTCCGGCGTACTGGGCGGCTCAAGTCACGGGCGCCCTGTCGGCGGCGGTGCTGCTGCGGATCTCGCTGGGAGACGTGGCCGACGTCGGTGCGACGACGCCCTCGGGCTCCCAGGCGCAGTCGTTTCTCTGGGAGGTCGTCCTGACCGCGATCCTGCTCTTCGTGATCATGGCCGTCGCCACCGACACGCGCGCGGTCGGAGAGGCGGCGGCGATCGCCATCGGCGGCACGATCGCGCTCGCCTCGCTCGTCGGCGGGCCGATCTCCGGGGCGTCGCTGAATCCGGCTCGCTCGCTGGGGCCGGCGATCGCGTCGGGTGTCTTCGATTCGCTCTGGCTCTACCTCGTCGCGCCGCTCGTCGGCGGAGTTGTCGGCGCGCTCGCATACGAAATCGTACGCGGGACAAGACCCGTCGGCAAGGCTGGGTAAGGTAAGACGAGCGGTTTCCGGTCTTGCGCAAGACCGGCAACGTTCACCACTCCGAGACTTCGTGCGTCGCCTCCCTGATTACGCTGCGAGGTGGTGCGCCAAACGCTCGAACGTGAGCTCAAGCTGACGCCCTCCGAGGGCTTTCGCCTGAGCGATCTCGGAGGCGTAGAGCTTCCGAGCCGAGACTTCGTCTCGACGTACTACGACACGCCTGAGCTCACGTTGGCGCGGCACGACATCACACTGCGCCATCGCAGTGAGGACGGCTCCGGCCTTTGGCAGCTCAAGGTGCCACGCGGTGCGACGCGGATCGAGCTCGAAATCGCGGGAACGCCTGCCCGACCTCCGAGCGAGCTGGTCGCGTTGCTCTTCGCCCACTTGCGCGGCGACGAGCCGGTTCGCGTCGCGCGGCTTCGCACGCGTCGGAAGACCCTGCGCGCCGACGGGGCCGAGATCGTCGAGGACTCGGTGGCGGTGCTCGACGGCCAGCGCATCACCTCGCGGTTTCGCGAACTCGAGATAGAGCTGGTCACCGGCGGGGACGAGCGCACGCTCCGGCGGCTGGAGAAGGCGCTGCGGCGGGCTGGCTCTGAGTCGGTTGAGTTTCGACCGAAGCTCTTTCGGGCCCTCGAGCTCTCCTCGCCGACGCCGAGGCCGGCTCTTGCCGACGACGCCTCGTTCAGCGACGTGCTCGTGGCGGCGCTCAGTGACCAGCACGATCGGCTCCTGGCCCACGATCCCGGCACAAGGCTCGGGTCCGATCCCGAGGACCTCCATCAGATGCGAGTCGCGACGCGCAGGGCGCGCGCCTTCCTGCGCGCTGCAGAGCCCCTGCTCGACTCGGAGTGGGCGGGTGACCTGCGCGACGAGCTTCGCTGGATCGGGTCCGCGCTCGGGCCCGCGCGCGACCTCGATGTGCTCCTCGAGCGGCTGGAGGGCGAGATCGCGCGGCTCGGAGACGAGCGACGCGGGGTCCAGGGCCTGCTGGACGGATTCGAGCGACAGCGTCGGAAGGCTCGTGCCGTTGTCGTCTCTGCTCTGTCCGAGGAGCGCTATCCGGCGCTGCTCGACCGACTCGAGACGCCCGAGCCGCGACTCGCTCCGGATGCGCAGCGCACGCTCGCCGAGCTCTGGTGGGCCGAGTTCGGGCGCGCGCGGCGGGCCTTCGGTCGGCTGGACGACGACTCGAGCGACGACGAGCTCCACGCTGCTCGCATCAAGGTCAAGCGGTCGCGCTACGCGGCCGAGCTGGCCGCGCACGAGCTCGGCGCGCCCGGCGAGCGCTTCGTCGACGCTGCGAAGGAGCTGCAGGATGTGCTCGGCGATCACCAAGACGCGTTCGTCGCCGAGGAGCGCATCCGTGCCTGGGCGGAAGGGAAGCCGCAGGCCGGGGACGCTGTTCGCAAGCTTCTGAAGAGAGAGCGCGCTCGCCGCAAGAAGGCTCGCGCGGAATGGCCCGAGGCTTGGAAGCTCCTCAACCGTAGAGCTAGGAAGGCGCGCCTCTGATTCGCGCAGCGGGTGGCGTGGTGACGCGTGCCGGAGAGGGCGGTCTCGAGCTGCTCGTGGTGCACCGCCCGAGGTACGACGACTGGTCGTTTCCGAAGGGAAAGGCGCTGCGCGGGGAGAGCGACGAGGACTGCGCGTTGCGCGAGGTCGAGGAGGAGACCGGCCTGCGCTGCGAGCTCTTCGAGGAGCTTCCGGCTACCCGCTATCGGGATGTGCAGGACCGGCCGAAGCGCGTGCGGTACTGGCGAATGGCCCAGGTCGGCGGCGAGCTTGCGTTCCGGCACGAGGTCGACGATGCGCGCTGGGCCGATACGGAAGGCATCCGCCGGCTGCTCACGTATTCACGCGATGTGGCCGTGCTGGAAGGTCTACGCGCCGGCTGACAGGTTCTCGAACAGGGGTAATGGCTGGATCCCCGTCGCGTACCTCCCGTCCCCGGCGAGCCTCGAACGCGCCCCGGACGGACCGCTGTCGCCTGATCGAATCGAGCGGGTACGCGGCGTTGTCCCGGACGGCCACAATCCGGATCTGCGGAGACCCACGGCAGACATCGCGCAGACTGCTCGAGCTCCGCTCCGAGCAGATTCGCGCAGCGACGCCGCGCCGCGCGGCCTGACCTGGCGCTCGTACGCTTCGGCGACCATGCCAGAGCTCTACCTCGTGAGGCACGCCGTCGCCGACCGGCGCGACTCCGAGCAGTGGCCCGACGACTCCGTGCGCCCGCTGACTCCCGACGGAATCGAGCGCTTTCGAGCCGTCGCACGCGGTCTTCGTCGAATCGGAGTCGAGGTCGACGCAGTCCTTGCGAGCCCGTATGCGCGCGGCTGGGCTACCGCCGAGATTCTGCACGAAGAGATTGCTTGGCCCGCTCCGGAGAAGTGTGCTGCGCTCGAGCCACATGGTCCGCTCTCGACGGTAGTGGACGCCGTACGTTCGAGAACCGAGACCGCACTCGCGCTGGTTGGCCACCAGCCTCAACTGTCCGAGCTCGCAACGTTGCTCCTCGCGGGCAGCGAGAGGGCCATGCGTCTCGAGCTCGAGAAGGGCGGCGTGCTCTGTCTTCGCTTCGCCGAGCCATTGGAGGCAGGGGCCGTAGCCCTTCGCTGGAGCGTGAGTCCGAAGATCCTCCGGTTGCTCGCGGACTAGAGGCTTGATGTGAAATTCACGGCGGGCCGGATGACGGCCACGACACGGCCATCGCCACCCTCCCTCGCCGTCCAGGCTCACTAGCCTGCACGACGAGTGAGTGCGTCGCCCGGCTTGGTCGTGACCGTCCCCGGTTGCGCGCCAATTTCACATCAAGCCTCTAGCTCAGGCGGCGGCGACTTCTGCGCGCGCGAGAGCCAGCGCCGCGCCCTCGCGTAGCCCGCCGCGACCGAGCTCGAGATCACAGTCCAGGCTGCCCGCGACCTCGGAGAGCACGAGTGTCCCGCCGAGTAGCGTCTCGGCCCGCTCGGGGGTGATGCCATGCGGGTCGGTGATCGTCTCCGCGGGTCCCTCGGAGAGCGTGGTGGCGAGGCGCTCGAGCTGCTCGACGCCGAAGGGCTGTCCGACAATGCGACTGATTGCGCGAGCCGTCCCTCCCACCGCCAGCGCCGCGTCCGGAAGGGGTGGGTGGAGGTCTTTCGCAAGCTCTCCGATTCCCAGTCGCGCGCGCGCGATCCGCTCGTCGTTCGGTGGGTTCCCTCCGAGAAAAGCCCGAGTCACGCGCAGCGCTCCGGCCTCGATCGAGCGAACCCAGCTCGGCCCGATCGCCGGGTTTCCGACCGCGATCTCGCAGGATCCACCGCCGAGATCCACGACGGCCACCGTCTCGGGCGGATCGTCCATCCGGGCGACCGCCCCCTCCCACGCGAATCGGCCCTCTTCATCGGCGCTCAGCACGACGACGGGAAACTGAGTCGCTTTGGCGAGAACGCTGACGAGCTCCTCACGGTTCTCGGCCTGCCGGCCAGGCGCTGTCACGATCGTCCCCAGCCGCTCGACTCCCGCCTTCCGGGCTATCCGCGCGTATTTCGCCGTCACCGTGCGTGTCTGCTTGAGCTTGCGCGAGCCGATCCTGCCGCGCAGGTATGCGTCGTCACCGAGGCGTAGGTACTCCCGTTCCCGATGCAGCTGCTCCACGGCGCGCCCGTCGACCGCAGCCACCAGCAGGCGCACCGAGTTCGATCCGACATCGATGATCGCGACCTTCACCAGGGCGATTCTTCCCGCTGTATCGGATGGTCAATCGCCACGCTGCTCGCGAGCGCGTCGTCGCGCCCGGGCAAGAACGCGCCGCATCATGGTCGCCTGGTGCGAGTGCGGCTTGTCGGACTCCGCAGGCGAGAGGCGCGTCCACACGCCCGCCTCGTCGAGCTCCCAGGCGCTCGTGTTGTCGGTCGAAGCGCTGTCCAGGATCGCGTTCAGCTCCTGGCGGACACGTGCGTTCTCGACGGGCATCAGCACCTCGATACGGTGGTCGAGGTTTCGTTGCATCAGGTCGGCGCTGCCGAGGTACATCGCGGTGCGCTCGCCCGCCTCGAAGGCGTACAGCCGGCTGTGTTCAAGGAAGCGGCCGAGGATCGAGCGCACACGGATGTTCTCGGACAGCCCCTCGACGCCAGGTCGCAGCGTGCACGACGTCCTGGCGATGATGTCGATGCTCGCTCCCGTCCGAGAAGCGGCGTAGAGCTCGTCGATGATCCCCGGATCGACGAGGTGATTCACCTTGAGGCGAATCCGCGCCGGCTCGCCGGCCGCGGCGGCCACGGCGACGCGGCGAATCTCCTCGACGAGCCCGCTCCGCAGCGTGAACGGCGCCACCAGGAGCTTTCGGAACCGCTGCGGGCGGCTGAACCCAGTGATGAAGTTGAAAAGATCGGCGACGTCGGCGGTGATGTCGTCGTCCGCCGTGAAGAGGCCAGAGTCCTCGTACAGGCGCGCGGTCGTCGAGTGGTAGTTGCCAGTGCCGATGTGGGCGTAGCGTCGCAACCCGTTTTGCTCGCGGCGCACGACCAGGGTCATCTTCGCGTGGATCTTGAGGTCGGGGAAGCCGTACACGACGTGGACTCCCGCCTTCTCCAGCGCCCGCGACCACTCGATGTTTCGGCGCTCGTCGAAGCGCGCCTTGAGCTCGACCAGGCACACGGACTGCTTACCGTCCTCCGCGCACTGGATGAGCGAGCCGACGAGGACGCTGTCGTCGCTCGTGCGATACACGGCGGTCTTCATCGCGATCACGTTCGGGTCCTGAACCGCGGCCTGTCCGAATACCTCGAAGCTCCCGCGAAACGACTCGTACGGCTGGTGCACGACGACGTCGCCTCGGCGAATCTCGTCGAAGATGCGAGGGGGGTCCGACTGCGCCTCTCGCAGCCTCGGTGGCGCCACGGGGCGCCAGGGCTCGTCCTTGAGATCTGGACGGTCGAGCGCGGCCAGCTCCAGCAGATCGGCGAAGTCGAGCGGGCTCTCGATCCGGTAGACCTGCCAGTCCTCGGCATCGACGCCCCTTGTCAGGCGCTCCACCATCTCCGAGGACGCGGACGAGCTCACCTCGACGCGGACAGCGTCGCCGAAGCGGCGCTTCAGAAGCTGACTCTCCACGGCTTCGAGCAGGTCGTCGGCATCGTCCGAAACCTCGAAGTCGGCATCGCGCGTTACGCGGAACGCCGCCCGTTCGACGATCGTCACGCCTGGGAAGAGCGCCGGCAGAAAATGCGCGATCACATGCTCTAGAGGCAGATAGAGGCCGCGGTTTCCGATCTCGAAGAAGCGTGGGAGACCCTCGGGGATCTTCACGCGCGCGAACCGCTCCTCGCCGGTCTCGGGGTCGGCGGCGAAGATGGCGAGGGAAAGCGAAAGGTCCGAGATGTACGGGAACGGCTGGCCCGGCCCGACTGCGAGGGGCGTCAGCACCGGATAGATCTCGCGCTGGAAACGGCGCTCGAGCTGCTTGAGCTCCTTCCCGTCGCAATCCTCCATGCCGCCCACTACGATGCCCTCGGCAGCAAGCGCGGGACGCAGCTCGCGCTTCCAGAGGCGAGACTGGGTCGCGGTGAGCTCGAGCACACGCTCGCGTATTCGCGCCAGCGCCTGCTGCGGGGTGAGCCCGTCGGCGGAGAGGACGGCCAGACCAGACTCCGCTTGACCGAGCAGGCCGGCGACACGTACCTGGAAGAACTCGTCGAGGTTCGAGGAGAAGATCGAGCAGAACTTGACCCGCTCGAGAAGCGGCACGGACTCGTCGCCTGCGAGCTCGAGCACACGGGCATGGAAGTCGAGGAGCGAGAGCTCTCGGTTGAGCAGGCGCTCGGACGGCTGGCTAGAGATGCTCATCGCCATCACTGCATGTTGTCCTCGCTCGTCCTTCGGATGGGTGGCGTTTTGGTGAACGACCCCGTGCAGCTTGCCGCAAATTCGAGAAGGCGTGAGCGGGGCCGGCCTCAGGCGGGCCCCGCTCAACCTCGATTGCGACCGCGACGCGCTAGTTCCCCGGTCGCAGCATCAGGAGCTGTCCATCCTCGACGGTGACCGTGCTCGCGGGGTTCGCGATGGTTCCGCCAGGAGCTGCCGTCGGCGAGTGCGCCTGGACGTCGAAGAGCCAGGTGTCCGCCCCGAACATCGTCGAGGCGTCGATGATCCCGCTCGTCTCCCACACGCCAGGACGGACGGGGACGCCGTCCCGGCCCGGTGGGTCGAGCTCGGCGACGCGGGCCTTCGACGACACGTCGACGCCTGACCTCTCGAGATCGAAGCGCCAGATCGAGCCATCGCGATTCTTCTGGGCCATGACCGCCCGGCTCTCGGTCGTCCCGTCCTCGTTGATCATGAGGTAGTCGGAGCTGACGTCGATGTTGTCGGGGCTGATGGCGATATCGCCACCTGCATCGACGACCGCGTCCGCGTCGTACTCGATGGTCAGCGTCCCGCCCTTCGTGACGTTCCCCGGATGGAGGTCGAGCGAATACAAGCGGCCGAGCTCGTTTACACCCGCCGCGCCACCCGTCGTGACGAAGAGAAAGTTGTTCCGGTTTCTCTTGTTGAAGGCGCCGTCCTCCGGACGGGCGAAGCGAAACGCCCCAACGGCATCGCTTGCTGCCTCGAGTTGCACCGCGGTGAGCTCACCTGCGTTCGGGATCGGCGCCCACTCGACGTCGATAGACCCGCTCGTGAAGGAGGCCTCGCTCGACTTCGAGGCATCGGACGGCACCAGCACGTGGAGCTCGCCGTTGTCCAACCCGTTCCGTCCGAGGACCCCGGCGCCAGCGCGGCGATCCTTCTTGCCGACGTACATGTAGACCTGGCTGTTCTCGACCGCAGGGGCGAGCGCAGCCGGGCCGTCCTCCATGCCCATGATCACTGTCCGATTCCCTTGGTTCGGTTGCACGAGCGTGTTCTCCCAGGCGAAGCGGCCGAGCTTGGGCAGCGTGTACAGGTTGTTGTCTACGATCGCGACTGCGAGGCCGCCCTTGGTGTCGAACGTGTTGGCGGGTATTCCCTCCTCCTCGTTGGTGAGATAGATCCAGCGGTCGAAGCCGTCCGGAGGGCCGGCGAGCGAGCCCGAGCAGAACCGAGAGAAGGCTCGGGTCTGGTTCTCGACCGTAGGCGCGGGTCCGACGAACGTGTTCTCGTTGAAGATGAAGTCGTACGCGCGACGTCCCGCGATCGGATCGCCATCCTCGTCGAGGATGAATTTCGAGACGATCGCTCCGCGGTTCTTCGCCCCGCCGACGTACGGCTCCGACACGATCGGACCTGGAGCAGCGGGCGGCCTGGTGAACGCCGCAAACTCGTGATTCATGTAGAGCGTCGACGTGCCGTTGCCGTTCGAGTGGGCACCGAGCCCGTCCGGAATGCCCACCATGCGGTACTGGCCGGTTCCGCCGAGCACCGGGACCCGGTCGTCCACGCTGAACAGCGGCGTGACGTCGTACTCGCCGCCGACGGGCTGCGTGTACGACTTGATGGCTGTGGTCGCAAGCGCGGCGGTGGCCCCCACTGCCGCAACGGCGCCGACCAGCAACGCAAGAGAGATCTTCCTTCTGCGTTTCATCGAGATGTGTCCTCCCCCTCTGGGTTAGATGTCGATGGGAGTCATCTCACGCGGGCCGCCGCCTGTGGGTGTCGGGTAGGTCGCGCTCTCATGTGGAAGCGGTGACGCCGCTCAGGCCGCGGCCAGCGCCGTGTCTGCTTCGAGCCGCGTCAGGAACACGGGGCGGCGCGACCGGAGATAGTCGACCACCGCGGCCTCGTCATGGAGGCTCGGAAGGAGCGTCTTCCACCCGACCAGGTGCTCGGGGCGGTGGAAGTCGCCGGTTGCGACGGCCGGGAGCCCAGCCTCTGCGACCCAGCCGTAGAGCTGGGTGCGGTTGAAGAGCTCGAAGCGGTGGGCGAGCCCGCACAGATTCGCGTCACGCGCGAAGCGCTGCGTGAGGCGCGTGCTCATCGGCGCGGGCCCGTCGTCATACGGGTGCGCCGCGATGATCGCGGCGCCGGCCTCGGCGGCCGTCTTCATCGCCTCCGCGATCCCGTCGTCCACGGAGACGAAGCTTCGTAGCCCCAGGGCGACGGCATGCGCAGCCTCGCGGGGGTCACTGTGATTGAAGGTGAGCTCGACGCCGGGGACCACCAGGAGGCCGTACGTTCGCCACGCCCGCGCTGCCTCGCGCTCGACATCGGCGACGTACTCCGCCCAGCAGTCTTCGTCGACTGACCTGAACGCGAGCCCGGGTTGCCCGCGCCATGGGTCGTCCTGTCGGACCACGTGATCCGTGATGCCGAGGACGTCGAAGCCGCTGCGCCCGTGTAGGTCAACGAGCTCGGCGACGGTGAACACGCCATCGCTCCACCGGGTGTGCGCGTGGAGCTCGCAGAGCAGCGGTCCCAGGGTTCGTCGCATCTCCCGCCATGGTGGAGTCGCTGGACGTCCGCATGGGAAGAGAAGTGGTGCATTTCCAGCGAAAAACGCGAGAACCGCCAACGCGAAGCCGCTACGTCAGCGCGTCGAGCACGAGCGACTGAAAATGGATGACGAGCTGCTCCGACTCGGGCAGCATCCGTCCTTCGGCGAGGAGCCCTGAGCGGACACCCTGCTGGACGCGCTCGACGAGGATCCGATCCTCGGCGCCGACCTCGTCGTCGAAGGCGAGCATGTCGTCGATCCAGGCGTCGTCCGCGTCCGGCGCCACGAAGTAGTCGAGGAAGCGATAGCTGCGCTCGGGCGCCTGAGGGTGGATCGGGCCGATCGAGAGATTCGGATGTCCCGGCATTACGTTCACGGCCGTGTTCGGGAACAGGAAGTGGAACTGGCCCTGCTCGATCTCTCCCGAGGGATCGTAGGCGCCGCGCGGCTCGGGTCGCGGCGGGCCGACCTGGGACATCCGCCGGCCTCGGGCCTCCAGCAGGTAGGAGTCCGGCGAGACATCCACCACGGCGGAGAAGCCGGGGTGCGCCACCGGGCAGTGGTAGCACTCGAGGAAGTTCTCCGCGCAGATCTTCCAGTTCGCGTCGAGCTCGGACTCGAACCGCTGCAGGAAGCGAAGAGCGCCGACGTCGACGCCCGCCGCGGCGACGCGCTCGGGAATGTCCTCCAAAAGCTCGGAGAGAGGAGCAGCGTCCAGATCAGGGTTGACGAAGAGGAACGGCCCCCACGACTCGAGCCGCAGGGGAACGAGGCCCAGCTCGTCGCGCTCGATGCCGCCTTCGCGCTCCCCGCGCGGCGCCGACAGGAGCCTGCCGTCGAGCGCGTACGTCCACGCGTGATACGGGCACTGGAGCGTGGCTCTGCGACCGGAGCCCTCGCAGACGAGCGAGCCACGGTGCCGGCAGACGTTGAGAAAGGCGCGCGGCACGTCTCCCTCGTCGCGGACGAGCACGACGGGAATGTGACCCACTTGGGTCGCCCTGAACGATCCACGCTCGCCGATCTCGTCCGCGTGGCCGACGTACTGCCAGGCGCGGCGAAAGATGCACTCCCGCTCGCGCTCGAGCACGGCAGGGTCGCTGTACCAGCTCCACGGCAGCGTTCGTGTCCGGGTCAGCGAGCTCACCGGACGAAAACTAGACGAGTATGCTCAGGCATATGCGGTTGCGGCGGCGGATGTGGGCTTCTTGACGGACGCCCTCTCGCTCTCGCGCACCGCCGAGGAGACGTTCCGCCCGCTGACGTTGGCGAGCAACGTCGCCTGGTGGGACTCGAACGTCGATGCCACCGACGAGAACGCGCGCCGGCGCGCCGACGCCGAGCTCGCGTACTCGGACGCGCTCTCCGATCGGGAGCTCTACGGCGCCATCGAGGCGGCCCGAGGCAACGGAGCCGATCCTGCCCGCGCGCGTGTGCTCGAGCTCTATTCGAGCGCGATGCTCCCGCACCAGATCTCGAGCTCGCTGCGAGAGCGGATCGTGGAGCTCGAGACGTCGGTCGAGACCCGCTTCTCCCGCCATCGGGGAGCCATGTCCGGCGAGCCGGTGGACGACAACCGGATCAAGCGGATCCTGCGAGAGAGCCAAGATCCAGAGGAGCGCCGGGAGGCGTGGGAGGCCTCGAAGACGGTCGGACGCGAGGTGGCGGACGATGTTCGCGAGCTAGCGCGGATGCGCAACGAGGCAGCGCGATCGCTCGGCTACCGCGACTGGTTCGCGCTCTCGCTGACCACGGACGAGATGGACGAGGACAAGCTCTTGGAGACGCTCGCCGCCGCCGACCGCGCGACGGCCGAGCCATTCGCGCGCTGGAAGAGCTCTCTCGACATGCGGCTCGCCGAGCGCTTCGGGTGTGACGTCTCGGAGCTTCGCCCCTGGCACTATGCCGACCCGTTCTTTCAGGAGCCGCCGCCTGAGGGTGCGGTCGACCTCGACCCGCTGTTCAAGGGCAAGGACGTCGTTGCGCTCGCCCGGCGGACCTTCGAGGGCCTTGGGTTCGCGGTCGAGGGAATTCTCGACCGGAGTGACCTGTATCCGCGCGCCGGGAAGAACCAGCACGCGTTCTGCATCGACATCGATCGCGGCGGTGACGTGCGCGTTCTCGCCAACGTGGTCGACAATCACAGCTGGACCGACACGATGCTCCACGAGCTCGGCCACGGCGTCTACGACCTCGGGTTCGACGACCAGCTGTCGTGGGTGTTGCGCGACACGCACCTCGTCACGACCGAGGCGTCCGCGCTCCTGTTCGGCGCGCTCGCCGGCGACCGGGAGTGGCTCGAGCGCATCCTCGAGGTCGACGTGGGCGAGGCGGACGAGCTCGAAGGTCGGCTCCGTGCAGCTCGAGCCGCCGAGTTGCTCGTGTTCACGCGCTGGGTGCTCGTCATGAACGCGTTCGAGCGCGCGCTCTATTGCGATCCGGAGCGCGATCTGGACGCGGTCTGGTGGGAGCTCGTCGCACGGCACCAGCTGCTGACGCCACCCGAAGGTCGATGCGCGCCGGACTGGGCGGCCAAGATCCATATCGCCGTCGCGCCGGTCTACTACCACACCTATCTCTACGGGGCGATCGTCGCGGCTCAGGTCAAAGCTGCGTTGCGGAGCGCCGCCGGCGGTCTCGTCGACCGTCCGGAAGCGGGAAAGCTGCTCGTGCGGAAGCTCTACGCCCCCGGCGCCTCGATTCGCTGGGACAAGCTGGTCGAGCAGGCTTCGGGGAAGCCGCTGTCGGTCGACTCGCTGGCGAGAGAAGTGGCAGCCGCGTAAGCCGGTGGCAGGCGCCGTTCGGCGGGCGCCAAGCATCTAGGGGAAGCGCTTCGGCCCTGGTCGATCGGGAACCAGGCGCCCCAGCTTCTCCCGATGCTCGGCGGCGAGCCGATAGGCGCTTTCGAGGATCGGGTCGGGAACGCGTGCGAGCACTCGCGCAGCGCGCCTTGTGAGCGCCATCGTCTCCAGAAGCCGCACCGCTCCGGCGCCGTACCCGACCACGGATCCGTTGGCGCGGGCGAGACGCCACGTGGCGAAGCGCTCGTCCTCCGAAAGGCCCGCGAGGAGCGTTCCGGCTTCAGGATCGGCGAAGGGAAGAATCGCGAGCTCCTGCTCGCGGTCGAGGCGGACGACGACACGCGCCGTCCAGCAGCAGAACCGTCACCCGCCGTCGTAGAGTAGAACCGGCCGGGCCAACTCGGGGCGCATCTAGGCGCTCGCGAGGTAGGCGGCGGCGGGGCTGCCGGCGGGGGTGAAGATGCCGATCACGGTCATCTCCCGATCGGGGCTCGAGTTCTCGACGATGTGGACTTCGCGGGGACGAAGCCGGAACGCCGCTCCCGCTGCGAGCGCCTCGTCGGAGTCGCGACGGTGGACCCGGCCCGGCCCCTCGGGAATCCACACGATCTCGTCGTAGAGGTGGTAGTGCCACGGCGCCCGCCCGGGCGGAAGGTGGCCCGCGAAGAGCGTCGCTCGCGTCGAGCCGTTGCGCGGCCCGAAGAGCACTCGAAAGGATCGCGCCCCCGTCGCCTGCGAGGCGCTCGCGTCGTCGACGTCGACGACGAGCTCGCGGGTGCCGAGAGGCGCATGGCGATCGGCCTCCGGTCCGACGGTCGCCTGCAGGAGCGCCAACTCGGAGTCTGCCTCGATCGTCGCCATCTCGCCGGCGAGGACCAGCGCCGCGGAGCCTGTGCGCAGGTCGACGACATCGCCTTCCAGCGCAAGAGATCCCGCGCCTGCGACGACGTAGAGGAGCGAGTCGTGGTCCGGCTCGTGGATCTCGATCTTGCGTCCCTGGGCGCGAACGCCGGAGAGCGCGAGCGTCGAGCCGGCGATCGCCGGAACGAGCTCCCGGGTGTCGGCCAGCCGATCCATCCCAATACCGTAGTTAGCGCGACGCGCTTGCTGGGTACGCTCAGCGCGATGCGGTTCCGGAAAGATGCGAAGCTCGATCGCTCGCAGGTCGACGACCAGCGTGGCCGTCGCGCAGGTGGCGCTCCGATGGCGCTCGGAGGTGGCGGAATCGTGACGCTGATCATCATCGTCGCCATCGCACTCCTGGGCGGAAACCCGATCGACACGGGGGGTGGCGGCACTCCCTTCGACGATCTCGCCGGCCAGACCGCCGGCACGGGCCCGCCCTCCTCGACGCTCGAGCACTGCCAAACGGGACAGGATGCGAACGAGCATCAGGACTGCCGCATCCTCGCCGTCGTGAACAGCGTGCAGAAGCACTGGTCGACGGCGTTTCGCGGCTATGAGCCTGCTCGCACGACGTTCTTCACGGGCGGGGTCTCGACCGGTTGCGGCCAGGCGAGCTCGGCCGTGGGCCCGTTCTACTGCCCGGCTGACCGCAACGTGTACATCGACCTCGGGTTCTTCGAGCAGCTGCAGTCGCAGTTCGGCGCATCGGGTGGCGTGCTGGCCGAGGCGTACGTCCTCGCCCATGAGTACGGGCATCACATCCAGAACTTGACCGGCGTGCTGCGCAAGGCGCAGAGCCAGGACACCGGCCCGCAGTCGAACGCCGTGCGCGTCGAGCTGCAGGCCGACTGTTACGCCGGCGTCTGGGTCGCGAACGCGGTCCGCACCGGGCTGATCGTGGAGATCACCCGTAAGGACATCCAGGACGGCCTCTCCGCCGCCGCGGCTGTCGGCGACGACCGCATCCAGGAGAAGTCGCAGGGCAGCGTCAACCCCGAGGCCTGGACGCACGGCTCCGCCGAGCAGCGCCAGAGCTGGTTCGTCCGCGGGATCGAGGGCAAGAGCGCCAACTCCTGCGACACCTTCTCCGGACGCATCTGACGATCTCTCGCCCCTACGTGGTCTCGCGCGGTCTCCGGGCTCGCTCGCGCGACACCATCAGATAGGCGACAAAGGCCGCCATCGCCATCGCGATCAGCGCGCCCACGAGGCTGGCGCCGCGAAACGCCGGCGCCTCTACGTCGAGAATCCGCTCGCCGGCATGGGCGGCGTTCCCGGTTCCGAGCACGATGCCGAGCGTCATCAGATTGGGAATCGCCAGGATGAGGGCGAAAACCACCGCGACGGCGATCGCTCGCGGAGCGCGCCGCCATCTCGCAACCGCAGCGAGTGAGAGGAGCGGAAGAGCGGTGAAGACGAATCCGTAGAAGAGCCCGATGAAGACTCCGGTCACGATGCTGCCGTCCACTTGGTCGCCGATTCGCTGAGCCCACCAGCGCGGAATCGTCGCCGATGCGATCAGGCCTCCGCCGAGCACGAGTGCGATGACGATTGCGGCGAACAGCAGCCGCCGCGACCAGTTGGGGTCGGTGGTTGGCGCGGAGTCCATCGACTCGAGTATCCCAGGTGCTCGGGCAGGGAGCGAGGGGGGCCGGACCCGGCCCCCCTCGCGGTCGTAGCTCGAGCTCTCGGGTGTCAGCGGACGGAGAACGAGCCGTGCATCTCGTCCGAGTGCGGCGTGCAGACGAAGGAGTACCGGCCGGAGCCGAGGCGAATGCTGATCGTCTTGGTGCCGACGAAGTCGACCCCGGTGAACGCCTTCGAGACGCCCGGGCCACGCACGTAGAAGTTGTGGTCGTCCGAGCGATCCTTGACGACGATCGTATAGGCGCCGCGAGTCAGCGTGTTCACCGGCTTCCCGCTGACGGTCTTCAGGGAGATGCTGTAGCCGGGCCCCACGACGCCGACAAGCTTCTGCGGCGCCGCGTCGGCGGTGACGGAGAAGACCAGGGCAAGGGCGACCAACGAGACCATGAGACCTGCGGCGAGTCCTACGCCGATTCTGCTGCGAGCTGAGATTGTCTGAGACATGACGCTCCTTCGAGATCGGGTGCGTGAACACCTCGAACGTACGCGCCGCCGTCCCAGCCGCAGGACTTCGCTCGGCCAGGAATCTCCGGTGAGCGGGTAAAGAATCGGCAGGGAGGGTCGTTGTCGGGCGCTCGCCTGGCGGGGAGGCGCGCAACTCCCCAATATCCTGATCGAGATGCTCCGGCGCAGGATCCTGCTGATCGAGGACGAGGAGTCGATCTCCGAGCCTCTCGCAGCGGCGCTCGAGCGGGAAGGCTTCGACGTGCTGGTGGCGGCTACTGCCGCTGAGGGGCGCAAGCTCTTCCGTGAGCGCGCGCCGGACCTCGTGCTCTTGGACGTCATGCTCCCCGACGGCGACGGCAAGGACGTCCTCCGCGATATCCGCAGCGCCTCGAGGACTCCGGTGATCATGGTCACCGCGCGCGGCGAGGAGCTGCAGCGGGTTCTCGGCCTGGAGCTCGGCGCCGACGACTACGTGACCAAGCCGTTCAGCGCCGCGGAGCTCGCGGCCCGCGTCCGCGCGGTCCTCCGACGAGCCGATACGCCTGCGCTGGCTGGCGGTGACGCGTTGCAAGTCGGGGAGATCCGTATGGCGCTCGACAAGCACGAGGTCAACTGCGACGGGAAAGCGGTCGATCTCACCGTCAAGGAGTTCGAGGTCCTGCGCCTACTGCTCGAGAACGCGGGCAAGGTCGTGCGGCGCGAGCAACTCATCTGCGAGGTGTGGGACACGAGCTGGTTCGGCTCGACGAAGACGCTCGACGTGCACGTGAGCGCGCTTCGCAAGAAGCTGAGTGACGACCCCTCGGCGCCGCGCTTCATCCACACGATTCGTGGAGTTGGCTTCCGGTTCGCATCCTCGGACGAGCTGACGTCTTAGCGCGTGAGCACCGCTCGTGTGCCACTCGCGGTCGTGGGGGAAACCATGTTTTCGCATGCTTTGCCGCGACGGGAATTCGCGGGAGCGAATTCCCGTCTGGCGAAAGGCGAGGGGGCCCCCTTCTTTCTGAGAGCGTGGGGAACCTCCCGGTTTCCCACGCCCCTCCACGCTCATAGAGCAACCAACGTTGCCCTATGAGCTTTCGCGCCAGGCTTCTCCTCGCCGCGTTCTACCTCTCGACCGCAGTCGTGCTCGCGCTCGCGATTCCACTCGCGTTGACCGTCGAACGCCGGGCCGACTCCGACTACGAGGCCGCCGTTCTCGGAGACGCTGCGATTCTCGCCGCGCGAGTCTCCGATCTCGTCGTCGCAGCGGGACGACGACCAGGCTCGGCCCCGCCTGCCCGGCTCGACCGCATTGTCTCGGAGAGCGCTCGGGACAGGGAGCAGCGCGTCGTCGTCACGGATGTCGGAGGCAGGATCATCGCTGACAGCGACGGAGCCGCTCGTCTCGGCGCCTTCTACGCGACCCTCGAGCGCCCCGAGTTTCGGGCGGCTCTCTTCGAGGGACGGATTGACGCGCGCACGCGATTCAGCGAGACGCTCGGCGAGGATCTTCTGCTCGTGACCGTTCCAGTGGTCGACCGTGAGCGGGTGGTTGGAGCCGTTCGCCTTTCTGCGGGAACGCGCGCGATCGAGACCGAGGTTCGCGACAGCTGGCTCCGACTTGCGCTGCTCGGCGCGGTCGTGATCGTGGCGGGGGTGCTCGTCGCCTGGCTCCTCGAGCTTCCGCTCGGTCGACAGATTCGCCGTCTCGCCGAAGCCTCTACCCGGTTGGGGCAAGGGGAGCTCGCCGCCCGCGTGCCCGAGGAAGGACCCGCGGAGCTCCGCGTGCTCGCGAGCTCCTTCAACCAGATGGCGGCTGACCTCGCGGAGAGCATCGAGGCCCAGCAGGAGTTCGTGGCAAACGCGTCTCACCAGCTGCGAACGCCGCTCACCGGCTTGCGTCTGCGACTCGAGGCGATCGAGAACGAAGGAGGCCTAGCGGGAGAGCAAGCTGCGAAAGCCGAAGGCGATCTCGACCGCTTGGCCGCCCTCGTGGACGGCTTGCTCACGTTGGCGCGGACCACGGCATCCGACTCGACCGCAGGCCCAGTCGATCTCGGCGTGTTGGCCCGCGAGGCCGTTGGCAGATGGCACGAGGGCGCGACCGCCGCGGGCAAGCGACTCGAGCTCGACGCCCGGGGAGATCCCCAGGTGTGGGCGAACCGGGAGGACATCGCCCATGTGCTGGACAATCTGATCGACAACGCGCTCCGGTACTCCCTTCCCGGCGCAGAGGTGCGGGTGGAGACGGACGAGCGAGACGGAAGGGCGTATCTCGCCGTCGCCGACACCGGTCCGGGCATCTCACCGGAGGACAGGTCGCGTGTGTTCGAGCGCTTCTACCGCGGCGCCAGCGGCCGACGGGCTGGTCGCGGTACCGGTCTTGGCCTCGCCATCGTCGAAGAGCACGTGCGGCGCTGGGGCGGCGAGACCAGGCTCGTCGACGGGCCGGGCGCCAGGGTGGAGGCGGGCTTTCCGCGGCTAAGAACTCGAATCAAAATGAAGCCTTGAGCCGCCGGAACGACCCGTGCGGCGCGCTGCGGCGTCCTCAGTCGCCCCGATATGCCTCATATCGGGGCTCCCTGCGTCCTTGCATCGCACTCGCCCG
>JBPCMD010000088.1:0-2814 GCA_051002595.1 Gaiellaceae bacterium | reverse complement strand
CGGCACTCGGGAGCGTCGACGCTTTCATCTCCACGGCGCAAGTGCTCGAGAACACGGGCGTCATGGCATACGACGGCGCGATCCGCTACGTCGACGCCGGCGACACCCTGCAGGCGGGGGCGCAGATCGCGACCGTCGAGGCGCGCCACGCGGCGTACTTGAATCTGATCAACCGCGACTCGCCTTTCCCGACCGCGTTCGACCAGGGCTTGCCGCCGTCGGAGATCTTCGCGTTGGCGAAGCCCTTCATCGTCAGCTGTCCGTCCACGGTGGTTGCGCTCTTCGGACGTCTGCCGTAGCGCCTAGTTCGAGGGGGTGAAGAACGGCGTCGCATCGGCGGCGCCGTTCTTGCTCGCAACGAAAACTTCACATGTCTCGCCCAACCACTCGTCAGCGCGGAGCGAATCAGCTCATCCGGAGGGCGGCGGGGAAAAACCCGGGCCAATCTCACCATTTGCCCGCTCGCCGCCCTCCCGATTCCGGCCGCCCCAGATTGTGGCGCGCGCGGCTGGCGGTGTCTCCGCCTCCGCGAGCCGGGTATCCGGGACACCAGTCTCTAAGAGATCGCCCCAGAATGGGTAATCAAGCAGGGATCCGAGATCATCAAGAGCTGGCTCGAAGAGTCACGTGAGGCCGCCCAGCTCGTGATCGACACGTACGGCGAGCCGCACGAGACGACCGAGTCGCTCCTCGTCTGGCACAAGACAGGCCCGTGGAAGCGGATCATCGCGACCAAGGAGTTCTACGAGCACAACCGGTACCGCCGATCCGGACTTGCGCCTTCTCTCCGACAAGGAGCTCGAGCAGGCAGTGGCGAGGGCGAGACGAAGGCGGCGCCCGCCCGCGCGTAAGGTCAGCTCCCGGCACCGAGGCGCCGCCGGGAGCTCGGAGGCGCCTCGACCGTCAAGCACCGTAGGGACGGAGGACGTTCTTTGGAGACGTCGCACTAGCCGGCGAACGGATCGCGGATCTCGATGCTCGGGAAGCGGCGGTAGTCGCGATCATGCGTCCAGATGGCGCGGACGCCGTTCTCGGACATCAGCGCCACGATGTGCGTGTCCGGGACGAGATTGCCACGCGCGTCGGCATCGACCGCCAGGGCTTGGAAGCGGCTCCAGAACCGAGGCTGCTCGCCCGCGGTCTGGACATGGGGAAGAGCGAGCAGCCGGTCGATGTTCGCAGCAGCTTCGCTCAGAGGAAGTGGAGACCCGAAAATCGCCGGGTGCGTCGCGATCCGAAGGTACGCCATGGCCGTCGGCCAGAAGAGGTAGACGAGCTCTGGCCCTCTCGCGAGCTCGGCGACAAGCTCGAGCGCTTGACGGTGGAAAGGGCTTGCCTCGTCCGAAGCGTAAAGCAGGACATTCGCGTCGACGGTGACGCTCACTGCTCGCTCAGCGCGCCTCGGACCGACTCCTTGTCCTCGAGATCGACCCGTGCGTCCATGCGACGCGTCGTCCACGAGAAGAGCGTTGCCGGCTCGTCGTGGTGGAGCGCGGACGCGAGCAACTCGGACACGAGACGTCCGAGCGTCTTTCCTTCCTTACGCTTTCGACGTTCGAGCTCCCGCAGAACAGCAGCGTCGATGTCGATCGTTGTACGTGGCATGCATCTGATTCTACGCAAGTGCGCATCTGATGCAAGGCGCTACGAACGACCCTTCATCTCGAGGGCGCGCTCGGCGTGGTCGCGACACATGGCGCCGAGAAGAACGCCGTGGGAGGTGGCGACGAGGAAGCTCTTTACGCCCTGACTCGATCTCGCCTCGAGCAGCTCTCGGACGGGCTCGCTGGGAGGCGTCGTCTTGGGGCCGAGCTCCATCACGTCGCATGCGCGCGCGTCCTCGGCCTTCGCGAGCGTGTCTCCGCGCAGCAGTCCCAGGATGACGTCCTCGTCGTTGACGACGACGCAGAAGTCATGGCCCTTTCGCCGAACGCGCTCGCGCACCTCTCCCAGCGGATCGTCGGAGGCGCACTTCGGCACATCCTCGACGAGGTCGCCCGCCCAGAGAACGTCGACGGCGTCCCCCTCCCGCGGCATGCCGCAGGCGAACCAGTCGGACTTGCTGGCGACGTAGTCGTGGACCTTCTCGAACCCCAGCTGCTCGAGCCGCCACGCGGCCCGTGCGCTCAGGTTTCACTGATAGTCGAAGCAGTACGTGATCACCGGCCGGGAGCGATCGAGCTTCGCCGTCGACTCCTCGTCGAGCTCCTTGAGCGAGATGTTGACCGCGCCCGGGAGATGGCTCTCCTCGTACGACTTCCGCGACATCACGTCGATCAAGAGCGCCCCTTCTGAGACCAGGCGCTCGACGTCCTCGAGCTCGATCATCTCGTACATGGTCAAACTCCTTTCAGAGCTCCCGCACCCGAGGGAGCACGTCTTTTTCATAGAAACGGAAGAAGGTCTCTTGATCCGCCCCGACCTGGTGCACGTGCACGTGGTCGAAGCCGGCGTCGGCGAACTCCTGGATCTTGGCCAGATGCATCTCAGGATCGGCTTCACAGAGGACGTTTTCACACACCTGCTCCTCGGTCACAAGATCGGCAACCGCCTGGAAGTCAGCCGGAACACGGAGCTTCGTCAGGAGTCGCGGCGGGATCGCAGCCGGAGCGGCCCACTGCGCGTACGCGATCCGGCGCGCCTCGGCCTCGTCCTCGGCCACGGAGACGTCGATCTGCGCGTAGCGCGGCTTTCCCGTCCCGCCCGCTTCCTCGAAGACCTGCACGAGCTCCTCCGACGGCGCCGTGCCGATCAGGCCGTCACCGATTCGCCCGGCCAGCTCGGCGCCGTCCTTGCCACCGGCCGAGACCATGA
>JBPCMD010000087.1:0-10570 GCA_051002595.1 Gaiellaceae bacterium | reverse complement strand
CCCGAGAACCTGGCATCGCCAGGTGGGTGCCGTGCGGGGCGTCGGCAACGCCTATCCCCGACGCCGGCTCCCTTCACGTGTGTGTTGGTTCACGTTTGGACCGAGGCCACGCACAGGGTCGAGCGCGACCATCTTAGCCGGTCGCCTCGGTCGCGAACCGCCACTCGATCTCCGCAGTGCCCTCGAGGCCGAGCATGCGCGCGAGGGCCTGCGTCACCTCGAGCTGCCGGCCGGGCTGGACGAGCGCGTTGTCGACGATCTCGCTCAGGACGGCCTTCTCACCGTTTCGGAGCACGATCTTGGCGCCGCATGGGAGCACCGGGTGGGTCACGCCGAGAGCCGCCGCTGCCAGAACCTGGCCACACGTCGTTCGTTGGGCATCACCCGTCTTTCCGCGAGAGCCGGCGAAGGCGGTGTTCCAGCTCGCCGGCGCAGTCGCGCTCGCGAGCGTGGCAGCTCCGTCCTCCTGCGAGCGCCGCTCCAAAGCGGCCAGAGCGATCAAGCCCGCGAGCAGGGCGACGCCTACGAGAACCAACAGGCGGTGAGTGAAGACATCGACCACGTCCGGAAGTGTTGCGGATCGAGTCGTCGGAGCGCGGCCCGAGCGCAGGCGCGCCACCATCACCGTCGCCTAACCACGCCCAACCACCCCCAGGGGATCCTCCAGATCCCTGTGGTCAGCGTGCGAGGATTCAGTCACGAATGGTCGCCGTCTTCGCGCCGAGAGTGCTCCTTTTTGAGCGCCGTATGCCCCGGTGCGACGCTACGTCGGCTTGTCGAGAAGCCGGATCCCCAGCTCCGCGAGCACCACGGGCGGTACGGCCGACGGCGCGCCCGTCAGCGGATCGGACCCGCTCGACACCTTTGGGAACGCCGTAACCTCGCGGATGTTCGGCTCGCCCGCAAGCAGCGCCACGAATCGATCGAGACCGAGCGCGAATCCCCCGTGCGGCGGCGCGCCCATCTGCAGCGCTTCGAGGAACCACCCGAACTTCGCGTTCGCCTCCTCCTCGGTCATCCCCATCGCTCGGAATATCCGCTGTTGCACGTCTGAGCGATGAACCCTGATCGAGCCCGAGCCGAGCTCCCACCCGTTCCAGATCAGGTCGTAGTGCTGGCTCGAGGCGTTCGCAGGATCTGTCTCGATGAGCTCCTCGTGGCCCTCTAGCGCACCCGTGAATGGGTGATGCACGAACGTCCAGCGGCCGGTCTCCTCATCGAGCTGGAAGAGCGGGAAGTCGAGGATCCAGTGGAAGACCTCGAGGGTTTCGTCGACGAGGCCGAGCTCGCGGCCGAGATGCAGCCGGAGCGCGCCCAGCACGCGCTCGACACCGGCGAGCTCGTCAGCCGCGAAAAGGACCGTCGAGCCGGGCTGCGCGGCGAACGCGTCGAGCTCGGCCTGGGAGAGAAACTTCGCGACCGGCGACCGCGCCGCACCGTCCTCGCCCCAGACGAGGTAGGCGAGCCCTCGCGCGCCCCACTCCTTCGCAAACGTCTCCAGCTTGGCGAGGTCGCCTCGTGAGAGCGCCCGCGGCACGACGAGAAAGCGCACCGCCGATGCCCCCGCGAAAACCCCGAACTCGGAGCCGCGGGTAATCTCCGTCGCATCCTGGATCTCGAGCCCGAAGCGGAGATCCGGTTTGTCGGATCCGTAGCGCAGCATCGCGTCCGCGTACGACATCCGCGGGAACGGGCGCTCGGGCGGCTCCCGGCCGAGCGCCTCGAATGACGCTACGACGACTCGCTCCAACACCTCGAGAACGTCTTCGCGCGTGGGAAACGCGAGCTCGAGATCGAGTTGACGAAACTCGAACTGCCGGTCGGCTCGGAGATCCTCGTCCCGCCAGCAGGTGGCGATCTGGTAGTAGCGGTCGAACCCGCCGACCATCAGCGCCTGTTTGAAGAGCTGCGGCGACTGCGCGAGCGCGAAGAAGGCGCCAGGTTGCAGACGAACGGGGACGAGGAAGTCGCGCGCCCCCTCAGGGGTTCCGAGAGTAAGTCCAGGCGTCCAGATGTCGATGAACCCCTGCTCCTCCATCGACCGGCGGATCGCCCAGACGACGGTGGCGCCGAGGCGCAGGTTGCGCTGCATCCGCTCGGTGCGGAGGTCGAGCCAGCGGTAGCGTAGACGCAGGGTCTCGTCCACCCCGTCGTCGTCGAGCTGGAACGGGAGCGGCGTCGAGCGCGAGACGATCTCGAGCTCGTCGACCTGCAGCTCGATCTCACCGGTCGGCATCTTCAGGTTCAGCGTCTCGGACGCACGCGCGACGACCTCTCCAGTCGCCCGCAGCACGAACTCGTTCCGAATCTCCTTCGCGAGCTCGGCGGCGGCGGGCGCGCGTTCGGGGTTGAGCACGAGCTGCATGAGCCCGGTCGGGTCGCGGAGGTCGATGAAAACGAGGCCGCCGTGGTCGCGCCGGCGGGAGACCCAGCCGGCGAGGGTCGTCGTCCGGCCCACGTCCCCCGTGCGAAGCTCGCCGCACATCGCGTCCCGCCAGCTCACGAGGTCAACCTGGCGAGGACGTCGTCGAGCGTGACCTCCTCGTCTTTCTGCCCGCGCCTGCGAAGCGTGGCGCCGTCGGCTCGAACCTGGACGACCGTCGTTGCTCCGACGCGCGCGGCCTGGGTCAGCTGGCCCTTCAGCGAGCGACCCGCGTAGTCCGTGTCGCTCGCGACACCATGTGCCCTCAACTCGCCGAGCCATGTGGCGATGAGCTCGCGCGGCGCACCCTCGGCGGCGGCGAGGAAGACGTCTGTCTCCGAGGCGCCGGCCAGGACACCCGCTTGCGCGACCGCAAGCAGCAGACGCTCGATGCCCGCGCCGAAGCCGACCCCCGGCACCGCCGGCCCGCCGATCTCCTCGACCAGGCCGTCGTAGCGGCCGCCGCCGGAGAGCGCGCTCTGCGCGCCCTCGTCGGGTCCGACGAACTCCCAGGTCGTTCGCGTGTAGTAGTCGAGTCCCCGCACGAGGGTGGGGACGAGCTCATACGAGACCTCGTACGCATCGAGATCTCGCCGGACGGCTTCGAAGTGCTCCCTGCAGGCCTCGCACAGCGACTCCCCGATCTTGGGCGCGTCCTCAAGTGCCTCCTGAACAGTCTTGGGCTTCGCATCGAAATTGTCGAAGACGCGGAGCGGGCTCGCCGCCGCCTTCTCGCGGGTGGGCACGTCGAGCCGCTCGAGATTCGCCGCGAGCCAGTCGTTCAGGCGCGCGAGATACGCGGGCCGGCATTCGCGACAGCCGATCGAGTTCAGCGCCAGCTCGAACTCACTCACGCCCAGTCTCGTGAGAAGCGCGTGGTACAACTGGATCACCTCGGCATCGACCGACGGATGGTCGGATCCGATGGCCTCGACCGAGAGCTGCCAGTGCTCGCGGTACCTCCCCTTCTGCGGTGTCGCGTATCGGTACATGGGGCCGACTGTGTACAGCTTCACCGGCTGCGGCTCACGGTGCATGCCGTGGTCGACATACGCGCGGCAGATCGGAGCCGTGCCCTCGGGCCGCAGCGTGAGGGAGCGCCCGCCTCGATCCTCGAACGTGTACATCTCCTTCTGCACGACGTCCGAGCCCGCGCCGGAGGTGCGCTCGAAGAGCGCCGTGTCCTCGAAAACGGGCGTGACGATCGGCCGGTAGCCGTACAGATCGCACAGCCGCTCGGCCTCCGCGACGACGAGACGCCAGAGCGGCTGCTCTGCGGGAATCACATCATGCGTCCCGCGCGGTCGCTCGATCTTCGGCGGCGAGGTCAAACGGCTCGCTCCGCGCGCAACTCGGCCAAGAAGGGATTGCGCGCGAGCTCTTCCCCGAGCGTGGTCGCCGGACCGTGCCCCGGATACACAACCGTTTCGGACGGCAGCGTTTCGACGAGCGAGCGAATCGAGGCGGCGAGCGTGTCCCAGTCTCCTCCGGGGAGATCCGTTCGACCCACGGAGCCGGCGAAGAGGACGTCGCCCGAGAAGAGGCTGCCGTCCGCCTGGTATGCGAGGTGAGCCGGGGAATGCCCCGGAACCGAAAGAACGTCGAACGAGAGTCCGGCGACATCGACCGTCTCCCCGCCGCGGAGCAGTACGTCCGGCGTATACGGCCGCAGCACGATGCCGGACGGCGTGAACCGGTTTGGATCCTCGAGCAGAGACCGCTCGGACTCGGACATGTACACGGGCGCTCCCGTGCCTTCCGCGAGCTCGGCCACGCCGAGCAAATGATCCCAGTGCCCATGGGTCACCAGGATTCCGGCGCATCGGGCTCCCAGCCGGGCGAGCAACAGCTGCAGCTCGGCCGCGTCCCCGCTCGGATCGACGACGACGGCCTCGGAGGCAGCGGCCTCTCTGCGAACCACATAGCAGTTGGTGCCGAGCGGTCCGAGCGTGAGCTGTTCGACTTCCAGCGACATCGGGCGGGACGTCAGCTCTTGTCCGGCTCGCGCCGGGCTTCCCGCTTCTTGAACGACCGCCACATGACTCCATCCAGGAAGTAGCTGAACGGGATGAAGATGGCCACGATGAAGGCCGTCTGGATCAGCTGGTCGGCGAGGGCGAGATCGCTCGAGAGCAGCATGACCGTGACGAACATGATCGGGGCGAAGATGAGCCCCCGCTTGAGCGTGCGGCGCCACGACGGAGGCTGCGCCTCCCGGCCCGAGCGGGCGGGAGCGCTTCGTCGGGACTGCGATCCGGTCTTGCGAACGGGAACCTCCTCCGCGTCGAGCTCGTTCCCCTCGGCGTCCTCCCAGACGTACTCGTGCCGGTGCTCCTTCGCTCGGCGGCGACGCTGCTTGCGGGTCGGCATGCCGCGATTATGCCCGGCTGTTCGAGATGCTCGGACGGGAGTGACGCCCGGCCGGGCGCCGCGTGACCGCGTGGGCGACGCTCTCGCTCATGACGCCGGCGCTCTGCCAGACGGCGAGCATCCTGGAGATCCGACGCCGCGCCATGTCCGTCATCCGGCTCGCCACGAATCCCGGTCAGACCTTCTTGCGCCCAGTCTCGAAGATTCCAGTCGAGACACGTAGAAGCGAGGCTTGCCTCGTCCCACGGACCGCCGACGAACGAGGGCGAGGCACGCCTCGCCCATCGAGCCTTGGGGATGCTGCTAGACGACCCGGCCGGCTCGGAGCACCGTGTGCGCAACTGGGCCACCCAGGTGATACGCGAGGTGTCGCCAGTCGTCCGCGCCGACGAGCACGATGTCGGCGTCATAGCCCGGGGCGAGTCGCCCTTTTCGGTCGGCGCGTGCGAGCACGTGCGCTGCGTTCACGGTGCAAGCGGTGAGCGCCTGCTCCGGGCTCAACCCGAGCTGCGTGCAGGCAAGCGAGCAGATGAGCGGCAGGCTCTCGCAGAAAGCGCTGCCGGGATTGAAGTCGGTCGCGAGCGCAATAGCCGCGCCTGCTTCGGCGAGCGCGCGGCCTGGGGGCATCGGGCGTCCGAGAAAAAGCGCGCTCGCTGGCAGGAGAACGCCGACGACGTCGCTCGCGGCCAAGGCGGCGATCCCGTCAGGACCGGTGCTCTCCAAATGGTCCACGGAGCGCGCTCCGAGCTCGATTGCGAGCGGAATCGCTCCGGCCTCGCTGAACTGGTCTCCGTGCAGTCGGAGCTCAAGGCCGGCCCCTCGGCACGCCTCGAGGTAGCGACGTGAGTCCTCGACCCCGAACGCGCCGCGCTCGAGAAAGATGTCCGCTGCCTCGGCGATCCGCGCAGCGTCGGGCAACACCTCCGCGAGCAGGAAGTCGACGTAGGCAGCGGGGCCGGCGTCCGTGAACTCAGGCGGGACCGTGTGCGCGCCGAGCCACGTGGGAATGCCACCAGCCGCCCGGATGGCGCGAAGCTGCGCGAGCTCCGTCTCGCGATCGAGCCCGTATCCCGACTTCGCCTCGAACGTCGTCGTGCCGGCGCGAAGCATCCAGGAGACATGGCGCTCGAGCGCTCGTACGAGCCCAGCCTCACCCGCGTCCCGAGTCGCGCGGACTGTCGACAGGATTCCCCCGCTCGCCGCATGGAGCTCTTCGTAGCTCGCTCCGGAGGCGCGCAGCGCGAACTCTCCGACCCGGTCGCCCGCGAAGCACGCGTGCGTGTGGCAGTCCACGAGGCCGGGAATCGCCGAGAGCCCTCGTCCGTCGAGCTCCTCCAGGTCGTCGGCGAGCGGCGCGAGGTCTCGCATCGCGCCCACATCGATGATCCGCTCCTGGTCGCAGAGGACGTAGGCGCCCTCGATCACCTTCACCGCGCCGAGCGCCGCTCCGCGCAAGGGGGCAGTCCGTCTCTCCGGTGTCGCGAGCTGCGCGAGGTCCCTGATCAGCAGCCGAGCGGGCGCCGGGTCCGCGCCGGGAGAGCTCACGCGCTCGAGTCGGACGCGGGAATCGACGGGAGATCCATCCCACCTCGTCGTGCGGCGTCCAGCGCCTCCTCGTACCCCGCATCGGCGTGACGCATCACCCCGGTTCCCGGGTCGGCGGTCAATACCCGCTCGAGCTTCTCGGCAGCCGCGTCGGTGCCGTCGGCGACGACGACCATCCCCGCGTGGATCGAGTTGCCGATGCCGACCCCGCCGCCATGATGGACGCTCACCCACGTCGCTCCTGCCGCGACGTTCAGAAGCGCGTTCAAGATCGGCCAGTCGGCGATCGCATCGGAGCCGTCCCGCATGGCCTCCGTCTCACGGTAGGGGGATGCGACCGAGCCCGAGTCGAGATGATCGCGCCCGATCACAACGGGAGCGCTCACGCGACCCGAGCGGACGAGCTCGTTGATCGCGAGTCCGGCACGAGCACGGTCGCCGTAGCCGAGCCAGCAGATCCGCGCCGGGAGCCCCTGGAACGCGACGCGGCCGGGCGCGAGCTCGAGCCAGCGACGAAGAAGGACGTCGTCCGAAAAGAGCTCTCCGAGCTCGAGGTCGATCGCCTCGATGTCCGCAGCGTCCCCCGAGAGCGCTGCCCACCGAAACGGTCCGACTCCGCGACAGAAGAGCGGCCGAATATAGGCCGGGACAAAGCCCGGGTATGTGAAAGCGTCCGCTACGCCGGCGTCATACGCCTCCCCACGGAGATTGTTGCCATAGTCGAAAACGTAGCAGCCCGTCCGGACGAGCTCGAGGAGACCCTCGACGTGTGCTGCGATCGATGCGCTCGCCCGCCGCAGGTATTCGTCCGGATCGCTTGCGCGAAGCTCCGCCGCCTCGCTCAGGTCGAGACCGGCTGGGATGTATCCATTCAGAGGATCGTGCGCGGCTGTCTGATCGGTCACGAGATCGAAGCGCTCACCTCGCCTGGCCAGCTCGGGCACGATCTCGGAGGCGTTTCCGAGCAAGCCGATGGAGACCGCCCGTCCGTCCGCGGCCGCTGCGCGCACGCGCTCGACCGCTTCTTCGAGCGAGTCGGACGCCTCGTCCAGATAGCGCGTCTCGAGCCGGCGCTCGATCCGCGAGGGGTCCACCTCGACGCACAGGATCGCGGCGCCTGCCATCGTCGCCGCCAGCGGCTGGGCGCCCCCCATCCCACCGAGCCCGGCCGTCAGGATCGTTCTCCCGGAGAGATCCGTGCTCCCGAAGTGCTTGTGCCCGGCGGCCGCGAACGTCTGGTAGGTCCCTTGCAGGATCCCCTGGGTGCCGATGTAGATCCAGCTTCCGGCGGTCATCTGCCCGAACATGGTCAGACCCTCGGACTCCAGTCGCCGAAACTCGTCCCACGTCGCCCAGCGCGGGACGATCAGCGAGTTTGCGATGAGAACCCGTGGCGCCCACTCCCCCGTCTTGAAGATGCCGACGGGTTTCCCGCTCTGGACGAGCAGCGTCTCGTCGTCGCCGAGGCGAAGGAGCGCTCTCACGATCGCCCTCAGCGCGTCGTGGTTACGAGCGGCCTTCCCCGTGCCCCCGTAGACCACGAGCTTCTCGGGATGCTCCGCGACCTCGGGATCGAGGTTGTTGAGCAGCATGCGGAGCGGCGCCTCGGTCTGCCACGAGCGCGCGTTCAGCATGGTTCCACGCGGGGCGCGGATCCGCGTCAGATCTCCTGCCAGGTCCTCGACGGTGGCGTCGACGGACGCGAGGTCGGTCATGCGATCTCCCCGATCGTCTCCTCGGCGGCCGCGACGACCGCCCTCGCTCGGATCGCAGCCGTCACCTGTTCGATATCCACCGTCAGCGACCGGTCTTCGATCAGCCTGGAGGAGAGGGAGCGCACGAAGTCGTGCACCGCTCGCACCCCGTCTCCCGGCTTGAGCGGCGCAAGGAACTCGACTGCCTGCGTGCCCGCGAGAAGCTCGACAGCAAGTGTCCGTTCGGCGTTGTCGAGGACGCGCAGAGCCTTCAAGCCGGCGGCGTTTCCCATCGACACGTGATCCTCTTGACCCGCGCTCGTCGGAATCGAGTCGACGCTCGCTGGATGGGCGAACACCTTGTTCTCGGAGACGAGCGCCGCGGCGACGTACTGCGGGATCATGAAGCCGGAGTTCAGGCCGCCCTCTTCGATCAAGAAAGGGGGAAGGCCGTCGGAGAGGCTCGGATTGACCATCCTCTCAGTGCGTCGCTCCGAGATGCTCGCAAGCTCCGCGACCGCCATCGCGAGCACATCGAGCGCGAAGGCAAGTGGCTGTCCGTGGAAGTTCCCCGCTGACACGATCTGGCCCTCCTCGACGAGGACAAGCGGATTGTCCGTCGCGGCGTTCAGCTCCACCGACACCGTCGCCTCGACATACTCGAGCAGGTCACGGCAGGCGCCGTGCACCTGCGGCGCGCAGCGGAGGGAATACGCGTCCTGCACCTTGTCGCACCAGCGATGCGACTCGCTGATCGCCGAGCCTTCAAGCAGCTGCAGGACATTGGCCGCCGACTCTTGCTGCCCTTTGAGCGGACGGGAGCGATGCACCGCTGGAGAGAAGCTCGTGGTCGATCCTCGAAGCGCCTCCAGCGAGAGCGCACAGGCGCAATCGGCGGTCGCGGCCAGTCGCCTCGCCCGCTCGACTCCGAGCGCGGCCATCGCCGCCATGAACTGCGTCCCGTTCACGAGGGAGAGCCCCTCCTTGCTGACGAGACGGATCGGCTCGAGCCCGACCCGGCGAAGCGCTGCTTTCCCGTCCAAGCGCTCGCCCTCGACAAGCGCCTCCCCCTCGCCCACGAGGGGGAGCGCGAGATGCGCGAGGGGAGCGAGATCTCCGCTGGCGCCCACCGATCCGCGAGCGGGTACCACCGGGAGGACGCCCCGATTCAAGCATTCGACCAGCAGCTCGACGGTTTCCACGCGGGCCCCCGAGTAGCCCTTGGCGAGGGCATTCGCCCGGAGCAGCATCGCCGCGCGGACGATGTCGTCGGGATAGGGCTCCCCCACCCCGCAGGCATGGCTCCGGAGCAAGCGAAGCTGGAGCTCGTCTGCCAGCTCCTCCGGGATGCGAGCGGTGACGAAGCGCCCGAACCCGGTGTTGACACCGTAGGTGTTCTCGCCTCGCATCGACTCGACGAGGTCTCGCGCGGCGCGCATCTGCGCCCTCGCTGCGTCCGCGATCTCGGCCTTCGCGCCGTGGACGGCGACGTCCCACACGTCTCCGATCGTGAGGTCCTCTCCCGTCAGGACGAGCGACTGCGACACTGCGCGAGTCTAGATGTCCTACCCACAGACGTTGTGAACGCGACTGATCGGAGGCCGGCCTCCAAGCGAGCTGTGCGGTCTGCGGTGGTAGTGCTCGAGCCAGTGTGGCAGGGCACGCGTCCGCTCACGGTGGGAGAGGTAGACGAGCCCGTACGCCCACTCTCTCGCCATCGTCTGGTGGAAGCGCTCGACCTTGCCGTTGGTGCGTGGACGGTAGGGCTTAGTCGTGAGGTGCACGAGCTCGCGCTCGGCGAGGAGCCGGCGAAAGACGCGGCTGCGCGTGTACGCCCAGGCGTTGTCGGTCAGCACCCGCTTGACGACGATGCCATGGCCTGCATAGAAGGTGAGCGCACGCTCGAGGAAGGCCGCGGCTGTATGCGCGCGGGAATCGGCGTGGATCTCGCAGGATGTTGTCTTGGGAGCGCCGATCGCCCGTCACTCGGTGACCGGGTCGTCTGAAGCGCACGTACTCCGACACGTCCATGTGCAGGAGATCGCCGGGGCAAGGCCACTCGTAGCGGTTGGCGGACTCGCGTTGGGCTCGCGGCGGCCGCGAGAGCCCGGCTCGGTGAAGCACCTTCACACGGTCGAGTGGGCAAAGCCGGTCGCGCCGGCGACGAACCGCGGTCCCCAGCCCGTCTTTCGGCGGCAGGCGCAGATCCTCTTGCAGCACGCTCGCGAGCTCGCGCGGCGAGCGGTGCGGACGACTCGAGCGATCATCGAGACACGAGAGCGTCCGCCGCATCTCCTCGTCCGCCTCACCCCAGCGCCGCCACCAGCGATGAGCGGTCGCGGGGGAGACGTTGAAGCGACAGGCGGCGGCCCTGATCGAGAGTCCGCCCTCGATTGCGCCGACGAGTGCCAGGCGTCCGCCCAATCCGAGCTTGGCGTTACGGTGAAGCGACATCCGAGCCCTCCTTCGAGAGTGAGTCGTGGCAGACCCACAGCCTCGAAGGAGGGCCGGATAGATCTCTCAGGCGTTCACAACCTGT
>JBPCMD010000086.1:0-10649 GCA_051002595.1 Gaiellaceae bacterium | reverse complement strand
CGGGGGGGGCAATCCGGGGGTTCTCCCACGTAGGGCCACGGGTTCACGACCTCCGCGACGCCACAGCGCTTGGGCGCGCGTATGCCGAGCTCCTGAGCCCTCTGCTTCAGGTGTCCGAAGACGACCTCGTTCAAGGACTCCGTTTGTTCGAGCGCAACGCCCCGCTCGGCGCGTTCGATGCCGTGCTTGCGGCGACTGCGCTTGGCGCGGGCGCCGAGTCGGTTGTGTCTGCTGACCGCTCCTTCGCTGGCGTGCGAGGGCTCACCTTCGTCGATCTCGCCGCCCCCGAGCTGCTCTCAAGCATCACGACGTAGCGCGTGCGTCTGACGCAGCTCGAGTTGAAGGTCCGGCACGAGGCTCGTGCAGCATGACCTCGTTAAGTTGAGCGCGGCTACTGCCCGATACTTCGGACGTGCGTCTTTCGGCTGACGGCACGCTTCGGCTCTCGCCCTCCGATCTGGCGAACCACCTCGCGTGTCCGCATCTGACGCAACTCGAGCTGAAGGTTCAGCGTGAGGGGCTGAAGCGGCCCGTTCTCGAGGACGCCTACGGCTCCCTCATCCGCGAGAAGGGGAACCTTCACGAGCTCGCGTACCTCGAGCAGCTCGGGGTGGCCGGGAAGCGGGTGCTGCGCATGCCCACGTACGAGGACGAGGGGTTCGACTCCGAGACGGCGCGGCAGGCGACCGAGGAGGCGATTCGGGCGGGCCAGGCCGACGTTGTTTACCAGGCGTATCTCTCGGATGGGACTTGGCGCGGGTTTGCGGATTTTCTCGAGCGCCGGACCGACGGGACGTACGAGCCCGTGGATACGAAGCTTGCCCGGTCCGCCAAGCCGCTCCACATTCTCCAGCTCTGCTTCTACGCAGAGCAGCTCGAGCGGATCCAGGGGCAGTTGCCCGAGGAGGTGCACGTCGAGCTTGGGAGTGGGTTGCGGGAGAGTTTTCGGACCGCGGACTACATCGCTTTCTTTCGGCGGTCGCGGGAGCGGTTTCTCAGTGCTTTGGGCTGGCGAGAAGCTGGTGACAGTCCCCTGCGGGGACAGCCACCGACGTATCCGTGGCCTTGTGAGCACTGCTCGATCTGCGACTTTCGGCATCTCTGCTACCAGCGGCGCGTCGACGACGATCACCTCGTGCTCGTCGCCGGGCTTGGGCGACGCCACGCGGAGACGCTTGCCGCAAACGGCGTTGCGACGCTCACCGAGCTCGGGGAGACGGCCGCCGTGACGGGCGTCAAAGGTGTCCGGCCGGAGACGTTCGAGAGCCTCCGTCACCAGGCCGAGCTCCAGCTCTTCCACGCGCAGACGGGCGAGCACCGCGTCGACCATCTCCCGGACGAGGAGGACAAGGGCTTCCGGCTCCTGCCCGCGCCATCTTCCGGCGACGTCTGGCTCGATCTCGAAGGACATCCTTTCTACGAGCCGGCGCGCGGGCTCGAGTACCTCTTCGGGTACTGCTACCGAGACGACGAGGGAACCGTGCGCTACGAATCGATCTGGGGCACGGACCGCGTCGGCGAGAAGGCGGCCTTCGAGCGCTTCGTCGACTGGGTGGTCGAGCGCCGCCGGCGCTTCCCCGAGCTGCACGTCTACCACTACGCCGCCTACGAGCGGACGGCGATTCGGCGGCTGATGGGTGAGCACGCCGTGCGCGAGGACGAGATCGACGACCTCCTCCGACAAGAAGTTCTCGTCGACCTCTACCGCGTCGTCAAGCAGGCGCTCAGGGCGTCGGTTCCGGGCTATTCGATCAAGGAGGTCGAGAAGCTCTTCGGGTTCGTGCGCACGGCAGACGTGTCCGGCGGCGCCGAGTCAGCCGTCCTCTTCGACCAGTGGATCGAGGCCCAGGACGACTCTCTCCTCGACAGGATCCGTCAATACAACGAGGAGGACTGCCGCTCGCTCCAGGAGCTCCACGAGTGGCTTATCTCGCGTCGTCCGCCGAGTTTGCCCTGGCGGCCGCCGCCCGAGGATCGGGAGCGGAGCGAGGAGGCCGAGGAGCGGGACGCCGAGCGCGCCCGGCTGCACGCGACGCTGCTCGCTGGGGCGGTGGAGGGCGATCCGCGCTGGCTGCTCGCGCACCTCCTCTACTACCACCGCCGCGAGGCTAAGTCGCAGTGGTGGGAGTGGTTCCACCACCTCGGGCTCGTCGGCGAGGAGCTCGTCGAGGACGACGACACGATCGGCGGGATCGAGCTCGCCGGTGAGCCGGTGCTGGACAAGCAGTCGTTCGTCTACACGCTCGGCTTCCCGCCGCAGGAGCACAAGATCGGTGGGGACTGCGTCGACCCGTCGACTCAGAAAGGGTGCAAAGTGCGCGTCGACGACGAGCGCGGCCTAATCACGCTGCGCCGGAGCCGGAAACGGGCGGGGGAGCCGTTGCCGGCCGCGCTCATTCCGTCGCAGCCGCTGTCCAATTGGTTGCAGCGCGACGCGGTTGCGCGGTTCGCGCGGTGGTACACCGAGGGCGAGACGAGCCTCGCCCCTACGCGGTACCGGGCATTGGCGGAAGTGCTGGAGCGTCGTCCTCCACGGGCGCGGCTCGATCTGCCGGTGGCCGAGGCCGCGCTCTCCCTGGAGGGGAGCTACCTCTTCGTGCAGGGGCCGCCCGGCGTGGGCAAGACCTGGCAGGGCGCGAAGGCGGCGGTCGCTTTGATGAGGGCGGGGCGGCGCGTAGGCGTCACCTCGCTGAGCCACAAGGCCATCCACAAGCTCTTGGAGGAGATCGAGCGGGAGGCTCGCGAGAAGGGGGTCCGCTTTCGTGGACGCAAGAAGTCGACCGACGGCGTCGCGGAGACGCGGTTCGAAGGGGACTTCGTCGACTCGAGCGATGAATGGAGGGAGCTGCTCGACCCTGAGCTTCAGCTGGTGGCCGGCACCGCTTGGCTATTCGCTCGAAGCGAGTTCGACCTGGGGCTAGCTGACAAAACACCTCGAGAGCGGGGTCTGGCTGAAGCCAGACCCCGGACCGGGAGGACTCCATTCTGCGACACGCTGATCGTCGACGAGGCTGGGCAGATGTCTCTCGCCGACGTGCTTGCGGTTGGCACGGCCGCGCGCAACCTCGTCTTCCTCGGTGACCCGAACCAGCTGCCGCAGGTCTCGCAGGGCGCGATGCCAGAGGAGGCGAAGCGCTCGGTTCTCCAGCACCTCCTCGCCGACGAGACGACGGTGTCGCCCGACCGCGGGATCTTCCTAGAGCGGACGTGGCGCCTGCGGCCGGAGCTCGCCCGGTTCACCTCGGAGGCGTACTACGCGGGTCGGCTCGAATGCGCGGGGCCGTGCGAGAGTCGCGGCGTCGCGGCCGGGAACGGTCTCTTCTTCCGCCCGGTCGAGCACACGGGCAACGGCCAGATGTCGTGGGAGGAGGCGCGCGCGGTGTCGGAGGCGATCGGAGAGCTGCTGGGCACGCCGTACACGGACGGGGTCAGTCCCGTGGGGTCTGACCCCAGCACGCGGCCCCTCGCCAAGGACGACATCCTCGTCGTCACGCCGTACAACGCCCAGGTGCGAGCGCTGCGTGCCACGGTCCCCGCCGGAGTTCGGGTCGGGACGGTCGACAAGTTCCAGGGACAGGAGGCGGCGGTCGTTCTCGTCTCGCTCGCGAGCTCGTCGAGCGAGGACGCGCCGCGCGGCCTCGCGTTCGTCTTCAATCGGAACCGGATCAACGTCGCCACCTCGCGCGCCCAGTGCCGCGTCGAGCTCCACTGCTCTCCTCGCCTGCTCGAGGCCGACTGCAAGACGGTCGAGCACATGCGCCTCGCGAATGCGCTCTGCCGCTTCGTCGAGTTGGCGCGGGAGAGTTGACATGAAGTCGGCACAGTCGTGTGATCAGTTATCTGTCATGCTATTTGTATGACAGATCCTGATACAGTCTTCGCCTTGCCAGAGAGACCCATCTCCGTACGCCTCGACGAGGGAGCCCAGCGAGCGCTCGAGGCGTTGATCGAAACTGGTCTTTCGCAGTCCGCGGCGATCCGGTATGCCCTCGTGAAGACAGCTGCCCGCCAACGGGACGAGTCGCTTGCCGAGGAGGCTCGACGCGTCGCAGCAGACCCGGAGGATCGAGCCGAGATGGCCGCGGTCGCCGCTTTCATGGACTCACTGCGTCCCGACTGGCCGGTTGATGAGGCGCGGTGAGATATTCCGCGTTCGAATGCCGCGTGATGCTTGGGGGCACGAACAAGGGGGTGTGCGTTATGCAGTGGTCGTCCAGTCCCCTGTGCTGCCGCTCTCTACAGTCCTGGTAGCCCCGACCTCGACAACGGCTCTGCCAACAACTTTTCGACCGGAGGTGGTACTCGGCGGAACGCACACCCGTGTCCTCGCGGAACAGGTGGGCGTTGTCGATCGTGGCAGGCTCGGTCGATCGGCAGGACACCTGACGTGGGAGGAGCTCGACGAGGTCGACCGCGCGCTCGAGACGGTCCTCTGCCTCGCGCGTTGACTTGTCTGTCTTTGACCCGAGTCCCGTAGGAACCAAGAAGCTGGGGGGCCGGGACGACTATCGCGTTAGGGTCGGTGACTACCGAATCGTCTACGCCGTCGACGATGCCGAGCGTCTCGTGATCGTCGCGCGAATCGCGCGCCGGCGAGAGGTGTATCGCCGGTAGTCACGCCGTTCAGTCATTGTCTAAGAAATCGAGGAGGAGAGCACATGGCGAACGCCGGGGACGGAGACGTCATCGACATTCGGGGAGGCCTGATCGCGGGCCCGCTCCGGCCGGTGACCGATCCGGAGGAGACGACCGAGTGGGAGCAGGTGTCGCCGCGGCACATCGATGCGGCGGACTGGGAGCGCTTCGAGACGTACGTCAGCGAGATCTTCGGCGCGTTCGGGATGGATCTCGATACTCCGGGCACGCGCGAGACGCCGAATCGGTTCCTGAAGGCGATGTTCGATGCGACCTCGGGGTATGAAGGGGACGAGAAGCTCCTGACCGCGTTCCCGAACGAGAGCGACGAGAGCGAGTACAACCAGGTCGTCGAGGGCGGCATCTCCTTCTACGCGCTCTGCGAGCACCACGCTCTGCCCTTCCACGGCTCCGCGTATCTGGGCTATATCCCCAACGAGCGGATCATCGGCCTCTCCAAGCTCACCCGGCTCGTGCGGCTGTTCGCGCGGCGGTTCACGGTGCAGGAGTGGATGGGGCGCTCGATCGCGGACGCGCTCTTCGACCTGATGGAGCCGCACGGGGTCGCGGTCTATCTCGAGGCCGAGCACCTGTGCACGCAGATGCGCGGCGTGCGGGAGGAGCATTCGCGCACGGTGACGACCTTCTGGCGGGGCACGTACGAGGAGAACGCCGACCTGCGGCGCGAGTTTCTCGACCTCGCTCGCAGCAGCACCCACAAGTAGTGCTCGATCTGCTCTTTGAGCGCGAGGGGCTGCCGGCCTTCGACCTGCCCGAGGAGCTGGCCGAGTTGTACGGCGGCTCGCTCGGGTTCGCGACACCTCGTGTCTATGCAAATTTTGTCTCCACGCTCGACGGTGTGGTCGCGATCCCGTCGGTTCCCGAGTCGAACAAGATCATCGCCGCCGGCAGCGAGGCCGACCGATTCCTGATGGGACTCCTGCGGGCGTTCGCCGACGTCATCGTGGTCGGGACGGGCACGTTGCACGGCTCGCCGAGGGGACTCTGGGCGCCTGACGGGCCGTATCCACAGGCACGCGACGCCCTGGCGGAGCTTCGGCGGCGGCTCGAGCTCCCGCCTCGTCCCGAGGTTGCGATCCTGACGAGGAGCGGGACCGTGGACGTCGACCATCCCGTGTTCGAGAAAGGCGCGCTCGTCCTGACCTCGCGCTGGGGTGAGGCCGTGCTCGGCGCCAAGCTGCCCTCGGCGTCGACGGTGGTCTCCATCGGCGAAGAGCTGGATCTACGCGCGGCGATCGCCTGGCTGCGTGAACACGGCCACTCGCAGGTTCTCAGCGAAGGCGGCCCGACCGTGTTCGGGTCGCTCGTAGCGGCCGGGCTCGTGGACGAGCTCTTCCTCACCGTCTCGCCGTTGCTCGCGGGCCGCGGCGACCCTGACGATCGCCTGCAGCTGATCGAACGAGCGCCACTTCTCCCCGACACGGGCGTTAGCGGACGCCTGCTCAGCGCCCGCGCGCACGAATCTCATCTCTTCTTGCGCTACCAGCTTCTGTGAATTCGCAGGGGGTGAGACTTGCCTCGCCCCTGCGACGTCGCTGGACAACTCGCCCACCTCGAGGGTGGCGCGCGGTCAGGCCGAAGGCGCGGGCCGTCGCGCCAGAGCGAAGCTCATCGCGATCAGGACGGCCGAGGCGAGTGGAACGACGATCGTCCAGAAGAGCGGGAGGCCGCCCGCCGCGGCGCCGATCGAGACCAGCGCGGCCGAGAGCCAGCGCGAGACTCCGGCGAAGAACGGGCTGAGGAGAATCAACACTGCCCCGCCGCCGAGAAAGCCGACCCAGAGCACGGTGTCACGTGTGGTGTCGAAGTCGGCCAGAAGCCCGCCGAGCGCGGCGAGCGCGTAGATCCCCGCCAGGACGAGCGCGAGTATGCGTGTGACCTGCAGGGCGCGGCCGAACGACACGGCGCCATTGTGAAGGAAAACGAGGTGGCGGACGGGACTCGAACCCGCGACCACCGGGACCACAACCCGGGGCTCTACCAACTGAGCTACCGCCACCGCGGCCGGGACAGGATAGCCGCGAGACCAAGCGGCTTCGCGTGCGCTCGAAAGAGCCGGTGACTGTCACTCGCTGTTCGCGTTAAACCAGCCTCCGCTCGAGGTACGACGCGAATCGCGTCAGCGGGAACGAGATCAGGAAGAAGACCACCATCACCGCTCCGTAGATCTCGAAGGAATGGATCTCCCCGAGCCCGATTGGCGGCGGCGCGGTCAAGCGCTCGACCTGGCGCTCGCCCGACTCGAGCAGCTCGTTAGCCCCGATCACCTGGGCGATCGTCGTGTTCTGGATGATGTTCACGAGGAGGCTCACGATCGGGGGCAGGAGCCGGCGGAGCGCCTGCGGGAGGATCACGAACGCGTGGCGGCCCACCCAACCGAAGCCGAGCGCGGCCGCAGCCTCGTGCTGCTCCCGCGGGATCGACTCGACGGCGCCCCTCGTCGCCTCGGCGACCTGCGCGCTCCCCCAGAGGGTGAGCCCGATCGCTGCGGCGGTGAGAGCCTCGAACCGCAGGTGCATGCTGACCGTGGGCAGCGCGAAGTAGATCATGAAGATGGTCACGAGAATCGGGAGCCCTCGCCATGTCTCGATGTACGCGCGGATGAGTCCGCGCAGCGGCAGGAACTTGATGGTGAGGAGCGTCCCGAGGGTGATCCCGATCAGCGTGCTACCTGCGAGCGCGATCGCGGCGATCTTGAGCGTTCCCGGAAGGCCCTCCGTGAACATGTAGTCGGCGACTTCGCGAACCCAGTCCGGGAGAGTCATCTAGCGCTCCTCCGGCAGGGCGAGCCGCGACTCGACGAGTCGAATCAGGGCCGACATCGTCCAGACGAGGATCAGGTAGGTGAGCGCCAGAACCGTGAAGGTCTCGACCGTCTCGAGCGTCAGAGCCTGGATCTGGAGCGCGCTCGTCGTCAGCTCCGGGTAGCTGATGACGTACAGAAGCGAGGTGTTCTTGAGGACGCTGATGTACGTGTTGATCGACGACGGCAACGCGATGCGGCCGCCGATGGGGAGCGTCACGTTGAGGAACGTCGCGAGCCTCGAGAATCCGAGGGCGAACCCGGCTTCCCGATAGCGTGTCGGTACCGCCTCGAAGCCCGCGCGGAAGTTCTCCGTGTTGAACGCGCCGCCCCAGATCATCACGGAGACCCAGGCGACGGTGAACGCCTCCAGCCGGATGCCCGGCCATGGCCCGACGTCCTGGGTCAGTCCGAAGTAGAGGAAGAAGATCTGAACGAGGATCGGCGTGTTCCGGATCACCTCGACGTAGATCGCCGCGACCTGGCTGACGACCGGGATCCGGTGCGCGCGAGCGGCTCCGAGGATCAGGCCGATGAAGAACGCTCCCACGATCGCGATGGCGGAGACCGTGAGCGTTCGGCGGAGGCCCGCCAGGAGCTCGTCGGAGTTGTCCTGAACGAACGACCACAGGTCCGAGAAGAACCCGGCGGCCAGGACAGCGGTCATGGAAACGCAGGAGCGGCCGCGCTGGCGGCCGCTCCTTGTTTCGTTGCGATCCGTGCTCTCGCTACGAGCACACCGTCGTGATATCGCCCTGGGCGTAGCCGAACGTCTGCTTCGGCCTCAGGATGTTCTTCGAGAACGGCGCCACCTGTTTCGGCGGCACCGTGTTCTTCAGGATGGGCAAGAAGGCGTCGCGCTTCTTCATGACGTTGAGCCGCGAGTCGACCCAAGCCTTGAGCGCCGTGTTGCCCTGCTTGATCCCGATGCCGTACGGCTGAGCGAGGAAGAGATCGTCCGTCAGCTTGAGAGCGGGATCGGTGACGGCGATCCCGAGCAGGATCGTGTCGTCGAACATCAGCGCATCCGCCCGGCCGTCACGGAACGCCAAGAGCGCGTTCGTGAAGCTGTCCGTGACGATGAGCTTCGTGTCCTTGTAACAGTTCTTGACCCACCGGTCGTAGATGGATCCGGATGTGGTCGCGATCGTCTTTCCGGCCATGTCCCGGAGCGACTGGAGCGAGCCGCTGTTTCGGACAAGCAAGCGCCCGGTCGCCTTGTAGTACGCGCGAGAGAAGTCGATGCGCGTCTCGCGGTCGGTGTTGTAGGTGAAGGTTGCGATGACGAGGTCGACACGGTCCGTCGTCAGCGCTGGCTCGCGTGCCGGCGTCGTGACGCAGGAGAGCGTGACCCGGTTCCCCTTGCCGAAGGCGAACCGCGAGAAGAAACGCGCTACCTCGACGTCGAAGCCGGCGTTCTGACTCCGCGCGCCGATGTAGCCGAACGGTGGTGTGTCGCACTTGACCGCGATGTTGAAGCGGGTTCTCGACTTGATGTTCGCCGGCAAGGGCGGCAGCTTCTGTTGAGCTCGTTCGAGCTCTGACGGTCCCGCCTCACGGGCGGATGCGACCGTGCCCCAAGCTCCGAGGCCTACGCCCGTAAGCACAATGGCGGCGATGACGACGAGAAGTCGTCTCATTCGGTTCATCCTCCTTCTTCGATGGTGAGCTCATCCAACGCGTGGTCGAGCTGAAGTGTTCTCCGCAGGAACTGTCTCGTGCGCTCCTCCTTCGGGTTGTCGAGCACATCGCTGGGCTTGCCCTGCTCGACGATCTTTCCCTCGTCCATGAAGATGACGCGATCGCCGACCTCCCGTGCGAACTGCATCTCGTGCGTGACGATGAGCATGGTCATGCCCTCGCGTGCAAGGTTACGGATGACAACGAGCACCTCGCCGACCAATTCCGGGTCGAGCGCGGACGTGACCTCGTCGAACAGCATCACGTGGGGCTGCATCATCAGCGCCCGGGCGATCGCGACCCGCTGCTGCTGGCCGCCCGAGAGTTGATGCGGATGCTGGTCGGCTTTCTCCGCGAGGCCGACGCTGGCCAGAAGCTCCCGCCCCCGCCGTTCGGCCTCGCCGCGGGGCATCTTACGGATCCGTCGGGCGGCGAGGGTCAGGTTGTCGATCGCCGTCAGGTGGGGGAAGAGGTTGAACTGCTGGAAGACGATCCCGATCCGCTGGCGGATCGCCGACACGTTGGCGCCCTTGCGCGTGATCTCCTCACCCTCGAGGAAAACGCGGCCCGACTGGATCGGCTCGAGCATGTTGACGCAGCGCAGGAGCGTGCTCTTTCCGCTCCCGCTCGGGCCGATGACGACGAGAACCTCTCCGAGGTCGACGCTGAGATCGATCCCGTCCAAGACGAGGTTGTCCCCGAAGCTCTTGCGGACCCCTTCGAGCTTGACCATCGGCTCGCCGTTCGTGACCTGCTCGTGGGCGGCTGACGCGTCGATTTTCACTCCCCGGACGGAATTCAACGGGAAGTAGGTCCATCTGGTCAAGTCGGTTGACGCGATCGGCGCTCTGGCGTACCCTGCTCGGGTTCCGTCGAGCGAGAGGAGGAGACCATGAAAGTCAGCTGTCACATCTCCCTCCGGCTCGCGGCAGCTCTCTAGACGACTCCTTCTGCCGCGAGCCGCGGCCCGGTTCATCCATCTCGAATGAAGGAGCGTTACGTTGTCCGATGGAACCCTGGCCGCACTCGGCTGGACCGACGAGCTCGAGGCGGCCTTTCAAACCCACGCGGAGCGCGGCTTCGAGCCGGCCCGCATCGTCGCGGAGCATCGCGGCGGCTATCTCGTGCGCGGCTCGGGAGGCGAGCGGCTCGCGAACGCCCGCGGGCGGCTGCGGGACAACGAGCTCTGGGGCTCGATGCCCGCGGTCGGCGACTGGGTCGCCGTCTGCGACGCAGCCGGAGGTGGCGCCGCGATCGAAGCGGTTCTCCCGCGCCACTCGAAGGTGTCGCGGAAGACGCCGTGGCTCAAAGCGGAGGAGCACATCCTGGTGGCGAACGTCGACACCGTTCTCCTCGTCTCCGGCCTCGATGGGGACTTCAACCCGCGGCGGCTCGAGCGTTACCTCACCGCGGCCTGGGACAGTGGCGCCGATCCGGTGCTCGTCCTGACGAAGCTCGACGTCTGCGACGACCTCGAGAAGCTCGTCGAGGCGGAGGCCGTGGCGATCGG
>JBPCMD010000085.1:0-11096 GCA_051002595.1 Gaiellaceae bacterium | reverse complement strand
CAGCTCGTGCAAATCGTCGATCATGCGCCGCCCGAGCTCGATCTGCCGCGCGCGAGAGACCTTGTGGCTCGAGCTCCCGGTGACCTTGGCGGGCACACCGATCGCAAACGCGCCCGCAGGAATGTCGCCGGTCACATACGAGTTCGAGGCGACGATCGCTTCGGCGCCGATGCGGCAGCCCGCGTAGGCCACGGCGCCCAGGCCGATCTGCGAGCGGTCCTCGAGGACGAACGGCGCGAAGCGGTTGTCGACGCCCTCGAGCAGCGAGTGGCCGATGTTGTGCGTGACGATCAGCGAGCGCATTGTCAGGAAGACTTCGCGGCCGATGAGCACCGGACGGCAGACGTTGACGAACGCCTCGTCGCCCACGAACGCGAGATCGCCGACCGTGAGCACCGCCCACGGTTCGCGATGACCTCCTCCGCCGAACCGGATCGACCTGCCGGCCCAAATGCCCGCGCCGAGAAACGCGCGCCGGCACTGGAGCTCGAGATCCGGGCCGAAATGACTCGACTCCCCGATCGCGACGATCACCTCGCAGCGGATCGTCGCCCGTGGGCCGATCTCGACGCCGTCTTCGATGACGACCTGCGGCGCTGCTACGAGCGCACCCTCTGAGAGGACGACCCCCTCGCCGACTTGCGCTCCGTGGTCCCGCAGCGCCGCGACCTTCTCGTCCGGCGAGAGAGCGCGGAACGAATCCGGATCCGAGCGAAGTGACTCGAGAAACGCGGGGTCGAGCGCGCCCGCGCTCTCGTCGAGCTCGAACGACGCGGGCAGGCTCACGTTCTCGGTCGAGAGCCCGGCGAGCGGCGACCCACGCTCGGGCGAGGCTGCCGCCTTCTGGCGCGCGATCAGCTCCTCGACGTCCTTCTCGGTGATGAAGCCGCGCTTCTCGATCGCCGCCAGGTCGACGCCGTGGCGCTCCGCGAGCTCGGCCGCCTTCCGGGTCGTTTTGCGATCCGTGGCCTCGGGCTTGGGCGTGGGCTTCTCCCGGTCCGGATCCTTCTCGAGTGACGCGAGCTCGACGGCGCTCTCCGCGACGTACGCCACCGTCTTTCCGAGCTCGACCTCGACACCCTCCTCGAAGAGCCGCACGATCGTCCCGGCGCCAGGAGCCTCGATCTCGACCGTCGCCTTCGTCGTCTCGACCACACACACCGGCTGCCCCCGCTCCACCTCCGCCCGGTCCTCGACGAGCCACTCCGCGAGAAGCGCGAACTCGGTGTTCGCGTCCTCGCGCGTCAGGACGATCTCGAGCATGCGCCTCTTAGCTTCTCACGGCTTCGAGCGCGACGATCGCCTCGACCACGTCGCGCGCGCTCGGCAGCATGGCGTCTTCGAGCGAGCGTGCAGAGGGGATGATCCCGTCCCGCGCCGCCACCCGCTGCACCGGCCCCCGCAGGTCGCTCCATGCCGCCTCCTGGATGCGCGCGGCGATCTCGGCGCCGAAGCCGCCGGTGAGCGTGCCCTCCTCGGCGGTGACGAGCGCGCCCGTGCGCGCGACCGACTCGAGCACTGCGTCGAGCTCCATGGGGAGGAGCTGTGAGAGCGCGACCACCTCACAGAAGATCTCGTGCTCGAGGATCAGCTCCGTGACCGCGTCGAGGACGACGGGGACCATGCCGCCGTAGGTGACGATCGTCGCCGTTCCCTCGGTGAAGTCGGTTCCGGAGAACGTGAGCGCCGGGTAGGGGGCGTCGCTCTCGCGCACCGCGAGCTCGCCGATGTGCCCGTCCTCAGGCCGGCGATTCGGACGCCCGTACATGAGCTTGTTCTCGATCAGGAACACCGGGCGCTCGTCCTCGATCGTCGCGATCACCAACTCACGAAGGTTGTGGCACTCGCTCGCCGCGACGACGACGATGTTCGGCACCCCGAGCAGGAGCTTCTCGAGCGACTGGCTGTGCGTCGGGCCATACCCGCGGCGGCCGCCCATCGGGGTGCGAACGACGAGAGGCACGGTGACCTGGTCGTCGTACATCTCCCGGAACTTGGCGATGCCGTTGATGATCTGATCCAGGCCGAGGGCGATGAAGTCCCCGAACATGATCTCGAGAATCGGGCGCTGTCCGCGAAGCGCCATCCCCGCTGCGATGCCGAAGAGCGACGCCTCGGAGATCGGGGTTGTCAGCACGCGCTCGGGATAGGCATCGCTCAGGCCCTGGCTCACCTTGAACGCGCCTCCGTACGGGTCGAGGATGTCCTCTCCCAAGAGATAGACGTCGTCGCGATCGGCGAACACCTCGTGCAGCGCCTCGTTCAAGACCTGGACGCAGCGCTTGCTCACGGGCCGGCCTCCGGCCCGTGAGCGGGGAGGGGTGTGGGGAACCGGGAGGTTCTCCACGCTCTACGGAAGAAGGGGGCACGCGGTCCTCTCGCAAGACCGGAATTCGCTCGCGCGAACCCCGGTCGCGGAAAGACGTGGGGAAACATGGTTTCCCTTGCGAACGTTTGCCAGAGGCGAACGTTCATGCGGCCTCGGGCGTGGCGGCCGGCGCATCCTCAGCGGCCACGATCGTCTCTTGGAGCCGGACCTCGCACCGCTCCTCAATTGCGCCTCGTTCCTGTTCCTCGAGCCGTGCGCCCGCGACGGTGAGCGGGTCTTTTTCGCGGCGCTTCTCGATCTCGGTCGGGTCGCGGTTGTCGTCGCCCTTCGAGTGGGGGCTATATCTATAGGTGTCGAGCACGAGGAAGAACGGCTCGCCGGTCTCGCGGATCCGGGCCACGGCGCTGCCGGCCGCGGAGTGAATCTCCTCGACGTCGGTTGTCGCGAGCTCCGCCGTCTCGACGCCGAAGGCCGCGGCTCGCGCGGGAATCGAGCCCGCCAGCTCGAGCTCGACGGGTGTCGACTGCGCGTAGTGGTTGTTCTCGACCACGAAGAGCACAGGCAGCTTCCACAGCGAGGCGATGTTCAGGGACTCGTACGTCACGCCCTCGCCGAGCGTGCCGTCTCCGAGGAAGACCGTCGAAACGGCGCCCGTGCCTTTCTTCTTCTCCGCAAGCGCGATCCCGGTCGCGACCGGGACAATGCTCCCGAGAACCCCGTTCGAGTAGAAGTTGCCCTTGCAGAGATGCTGACTGCCGCCCTTGCCGCCACAGACGCCCGGCGCCTTCCCCATCACCTCGCAGAGCAGGCCGAAGTCGTCGTCGGTGAACGCGAGGTAGTGCCCGTGGCAGCGGTGGTTCGAGAAGACGACGTCGCGCTCGGGCTCGAGGTGGTCGATGATCCCGACCGCGTTCGCCTCCTGGCCGATGTACGTGTGCGTGGTGCCGACGAGCTTCCCCTGCGCGAAAAGGTCGAGCAGAGACTCCTCGAAGCCGCGGATGAAGAACATCTGCTCGTAGAGGGTTGCGAGCCCCACTACAGGTAGCCGAGGTCGGCGAGCCGCTTCGCGACCGTCGCCTCCTCCTCCTCGGTCAGCTCGCGCCGCTCCGCGCTCTCGAGCTCGGAGAAGACCAGCTCCCTGAGCTCGTGGGGCACGTCGGCGGGACGGCTGTCCAGCTCGCGCGGATCGAGCTCGAGGTTGTACGCCTCCTCCTCCCCGCTCTCCACGTCCAGGATCAGCTTCCAGGGCGGCATGCGGACGGCAAGCTTCGTGAGCGCGCCCTTGTCGGTCCCGGCGATCACCGCCGGCCGGTCGCCCTCTTCCTCCAAGAGGGAGACGCCGTCGACCTCCCCGCTCGGAACGTCGGTGAGCTCGAGGAGGGTCGGCATGACGTCGATCGAGCGCACCTGCTCCCTAACGACGCTCGGCTCGAGCTGGCCAGGCGCCGAGAGGATGAGCGGCACCTGCACCACTTCGTCGTAGAGCGTCGCGCCGTGCATGTGGTAGACGCCTTGCACGTCTTCCTTCGAGGCGAAGCGCTCGCCCCAGGACTCGCCGTGATCTGACAGGAAGGCGAACACCGTGTCCTCGCGGAGGCCGAGGCTCTCGAGCTCCTCGAGCAGCGACGCGACAAGGGTCTCCGACTGACGCTCGACCGCCCTCCGATACCCCTCGCGCATGGCCTCGAGCGCGGTCGCGGAGTCGGCCTGGATGCCGCCGATCACCTCCTGCTTCGCCGAGAGCCAGTCCTTGCGCTCGGAGTGGAGGATGTCGTAGGGCATATGGGTCGCCCAGTTGTGAAAGAAGAGCAGAAACGGATTCGAGCAATTCTCGCGGAGCCAGCCGATCGCGCCGTCGAGGGTCTCGCTCGTCCCCTGGATGCTCGCCTCGGGCATCTCCTTGAAGAGGTAGTTCGTATCGAAGACGAACGTGCCGACCTCGTACCCGTGCGCCGACACGGCACGAAAGAGCGTCTCGATCGTAGGGCCGAGCTCGGCGTCCCAGTGCAGGTATCCATGGTGGTGCGGGTAGAGGCCGGTAACCAGCGACGTCATCGACGGAGCCGTCCAGGCCGCCGCGCTGATCGCCTGGTCGAAGCGGATTCCGCCCGCCGCGAGCTCGTCGATCGTCTTCGTGTTGACAAAGCGCGCGCCGTAGCAGCCGAGATGGTCGGCGCGCAGGGCGTCCGAGACGTAGACGACGACGTTCATGAGCGCGGCCGATTGTAGTGACGGGTCTCGCGGCGCCCCGTCAGATGCAGTGCGCGGAGTTCAGCACGGCCGTCGACGATGTCGCCTTGTAACAGACTGTTACTTGGAAGCTCATCACCCGAGATCTAGCACGAGCGCAAGCGCGTCGTCGACGCTTCGCATCTCCTCGTGACTGAGGTGGCCCACGCGATCGCCTAGACCGCCGGCAGCGACCGCTCCCACCATCTCGCACATCACCTTCGTGGGTTCCCCATCCACGGTCACGTCTGGATGGAAGCTCGCGGGAGGCGTCGACTGCGAGGTCGGGCAGACGATCACCGTCGACAGCGTGAGAAGATCGTCGGCCTGCACGATGACGCCAAAGCGGCGGCCGTGCTGCGTGTGTCCACGGCGGCGGGGCAGCGTAATCGGGTGCACATCACCGCGGACCACGGAGCTGCTCCATGAGCGCTGCGACCTCCTGGGCCTCCCGCACGTATGCCGGATCATTCGAGAGCCGCCTGGCCTCAGCCGCGAGCCCGGCTCGCCGACGATCTCGCTCAGCGGCCTCCGCAATGGCCTGTCGCGCAGCCTCCGCACGAGTGATCCCTCGTCTGCGAGCGATCTCGTCGAGCGACTCGAGACCTTCGCGACCCAGCCGGAGAGAGATCGGATCGGCAGAAGCCATAAAAGATAGCGTAGCGCAATATGCACTACAGGAGACGGCCGCTCTACGCGCTCTACGTCGCCGACTCGATTTCGCTCGTCGGCAACGCCGTCGCGCAGCTTGCGATCCCGTGGTACGTGCTCATCACGACGGGCAGCCCGGCCCTCACGGGGCTGGCGGTCTTCTTCAACTTCCTGCCCGTAGTCCTCGCAGGGGTGTTCGGCGGCGTGATTGTCGACCGGGTCGGCTTTCGAGCGACGAGCATCATCGCCGATCTCGCGAGCGCCGCGGCTGTCGCCGCCATCCCGTTGCTCGAGACGACCGTAGGTATCGAGCTCTGGCAGCTCATGGCGCTCGTGTTCCTCGGAGCACTCCTCGATGCCCCAGGGACAACAGCGCGGGCGGCGCTGTTTCCCGATGTTGTCGAGCTTGCCGGCGCGCGCATGGAGAGGGCCGCTGGAATCCGTGGCGGCATTCAGCGCGGCTCGCTCCTCGTCGGCGCCCCACTCGGCGGGGTCCTCATCGCCGAGCTGGGCGCCACGACGGCTCTGTGGCTCAATGCGGCGAGCTTCCTCTTCTCCGCCGCGCTCGTCGCGGCGGTCGTTCCAGCAGCCCGCAGGGAAGCCGATACCGAGGCGCCGAAGCGGTTCTTCACCGACCTCGCTGTCGGAATGCGGTTCATCTGGGAGCACCGGCTGATGCGAGCATTGGTCGGGACGATCCTCATCACGAACTTCCTCGACGCGCCCTTCGTCGTCGCAATGCAGGTGTTTGCGCGTGAGGCGTTCGGGAGCGCGACCGATCTCGGTCTAATGCTCGGCGTCTTTGGAGGAGCGGCGCTCATCGGGTCGCTCGCCTTCAGCGCGATAGGGCACCGCCTTCCGCGGCGACTCACCTTCGTGACCTGTTTTGTGGTCTGGGCAGCGGACTACCTCGTGCTCTCGACGCTTCCGTCGCTTCCCTTGACGCTCGCCGCCCTCGCTGTCGGAGGACTGGCCGTCGGGCCGCTCAATCCGCTCCTCGGGACACTGAGCTACGAGATCGTTCCGGCCCACCTCCGCGGTCGCGTGATTGGAGCGGTCACGTCCGGGGTGTGGGCTGCGATTCCTGCAGGGATCTTGCTCGGCGGCCTCCTCGTCGATGCCATTGGAGTCTCTGCGACGCTCTTCGGGATCGGCGTCTGTTACGTGGCGGTGACGATGTTCGGGTTCTTCAACCCCGCGTTCCGCGAGATGGATCGCCGTCCAGGCGACGGAGATCCTTAACGCGCGGCGAGCGCCGGCGACAAGCTTTCGCCGCGCATCCCCTCGGGCTGCTCAATGCCGAGGATCTCGAGCACTGTCGGCGCGATGTCGAGCAGGTGCGCATCCGCCCGTCCTCTTGCCTCGACTCCTGGCCCGGCCACGATGTAGAGCCCGTCCTGCGCATGGTTCGCGTCATCGGGGCCGGTGTCGTTCTCGAGCGTCTGGATGCCCTCGTCGCCGCCGATCGTGCCGACCGAGCGCCAGAGCAGGTCTCCGAAGACGACAATCAGGTCCGGCGCGACGCCCTTCGGCTCGCCGTACAGCTCCTCCGGCTTGTAGACCCTGGTCGGGATCGGGCGCCCCGCGTCGTCCGGGATCTCCGCGATGCGGTGTGCGAGGTCGTCGCGCACGGCTTCGTACTCGTCCGGGGGAATCACGCCTTCGGGCTCGCGACCCTGCACGTTCAGGAAGACACGCGCGTAGTAGCCGCCCTCCCCCCACGCCGCCGTGTTCGGCCAGTCGACGCCGACGTCTCTCAGCGACGACACACCGCTCGGTTCGGCGAGGGTCGCCAGCAGCCCTTCGCGGCGGAGCCACTCGTTGATCCGAATCCCGCCGTCGAGCCTCTTCGCGCCGTGATCGGAGACGACGAAGACAACTGTGTCATCGTCCGCATGCTCGAGGAGGCCGGCTATCAGCCCGTCCACATGGCGGTGGTAGTCGAGGATCGCGTCCTCGTACCTGTTGCCGGGCTCATGCTTGCGGTGCTCGGGATCCATGTACTTCCAGAATCCGTGGTGCATCCGATCGGGGCCCATCTCGACCATCGCGAAGAATGTCCACGGCTTGACCTCCGCGAGATGCTCGGCGAGCTGAAAGCGCCGGTCGGTCATCTCGTAGACCTGCCGGAGCAGATAGTCCTTGTCCTCGGTTCGGAAGTCCTTCGTATCGAAGATGTACTTGCCGACGACCTCCTCGATCTCGTCGCGGAGCGCTGCCGGATACGTGTACCTACTGTCGATCGACGGCGTCAGGAAGCAGCTGACCATCGCGCCGTTCAGCGGCTTCGGCGGGTAGGTACCGGGCACGCTCAGCACGACCGACGAGCCACCGGCGCGCGTGACGAGATCCCACAGGCGCGGCTCGCGGATCGCGTCGCTCATGGCGATGAAGCCGCCCTCGTAGGTGTGGTCGGAGCGGTTGCGAAAGCCGTAGACCCCGAGATCGCCGGGAGTCTTGGACGACATCATGCAGGACCAGGCCGGGACGGTGATCGGCGGGATGACCGAGGTCAGCCGGCCGTACGAGCCACGCTCCATGAGCCCTGAGAGCGTCGGCAGCTCGTCACGCCAGCGCTCCAACACGAGCGAAGGCTCGGCGCAGTCGAGGCCGATGAGCATGACTCTCCGTGGCATCGCGGGAGCGTAGCCCGCCAGACCGCCTCGGAGCTAGCCGCCCGAGAAGGCGGAGGTGAACTCGCCGTCGCCCAGCTGCACGCGGACGACTGCCTCTACCTCCAGCGGGAGAGCTGCGTCGAACGTGACCGCCGCGGATCCCGTCTCCTCGAGCAATGCCGCAGCTCGGCCGAGAAGGCGAGCGGCTTCGCGGTAGCGGCGGTCAGCGGCTTCGGTGGCCGCTTTCCCCTGGAGCGCGTGCGCCAGATGCTCGCGGAAGCCGATCGCGTCGAACAGCGCCTCGGCTTCGGCGAAACGCTTCTGAGCGTCATTCGTGTGACCGAGTCGGTAGGCGGCAAGGCCGAGATTGAGGAGCGCGATCCCCTCGCCTTCGGAGGTTCCTCGAGCACGGTGATAGTCGAGCACGTCGATCCAGAGTGGGACGGCTACCTCGTGTTCCCCTGCGTCGAACGCGACCGACCCGAGGTTCATCTTCGCCACGAGCTCGTCTCCTTCCCGACCGAGATCGCTCGCGATGGCGCGGCTTCGCTCGAGATGCCGGCGCGCGCGCTCGTAGTCGCCTTCGTCCCGCGCGATCAGCCCTAGCACCGTGTGGCAGGCCAGGCTGATGTCCCCGTCGCCGTTCGCGTCGGCGATCTCGAGGCCGAGCAAAGCCAATTCACGCGCACGTTCGAGGTCGCCCTGGCTCCAGGCGATGCCCGCGCCGCCACGGCAGGCATCGGCCCGAAGTCGAGGCTCGACCGCGTCCGCTCGCGCGATTGCGGTCTCGATCCGAGAACGTCCCTCGGCAAGGTGACCACGCAGCCACCAGAACCGCCAGAGTGCGACAACGAGCCGTAGCTCCAGGTCGGCATTGGCCGTCGAGTGGGCATGGTCGAGCGTGACTCGCAGGTTGTCCCGCTCCTCGTCGAGGACGTCCAGCCAGTAACCCTGCTCGGAGCCGCGCAGGTCGGCCCCCTCCGCCAGCTCCAGGAAATAGGCAGCATGGGCGTCCGCGGCGCGCATCCGGCCTGGCCCGAGAAGCTCGAGAGCGTACTCACGCACCGTCTCGAGCATCCGGAATCGCCGGCGGCTCCCCGCAGACTCCCGCTGCAGCATGCTGCTGTCAACCAGGCCGGCGAGCGAGTCCACGTCGCTGGCGGTCACGGCAAGCGCCGCTTCTAGCGAGATGTCGCTCGGGAACACGGAGAGTCGAGCCAGCAGGGCTCGCTCAGTGTCGCTCATCAGCGCGGCGCTCCAGTCGAGGGTGTCGCGAAGCGTCTGCTGGCGGGCAGGAAGGTCGTGGGGTCCGCCGGCCAGCAGGGTCAGGCGCTCGCCCAGCCGGTCACGCAGTTGGGCCGGGGTCAACGTGCGCGTCCGAGCGGCCGCCAACTCGATCGCGAGAGGCAATCCATCCAAGCTGCGACAGATCTCTCGTACGTCGGGATCGTCAGCAGACACGGTGGATTTCGGCTCCAACGCTGTCGCCCGCTCGACGAAGAGGCGGGCCGCGGCGTCCTCTTCGAGCGGCTCGACCGGGAAGACGTGCTCGCCCGACAGGTGCAGGACGCGCCTGCTGGTGACCATGACCGTTAGCAGCGGAGACGCTTCGATGAGGCGAAGCAGCGCTGGACCCGCGTCTGTCAACTGCTCGAAGTTGTCCACGACGAGCAGGAGCTCCCGTCCCTTCGCCCAAGCGGCGAGGGTCTCGGCGAGCGATTCGCCTGGTTGCTCACCGATCCGGACTGCATGAGCGATGGCCGGCAGCACGAGCGAGGACTCACGGAGGGCTGAGAGGTCCGCAACCGCGACACCGTTCCCGAAGAACTGGCCGCTCTCGGCGGCCAGTGCCAGCGCAAGCCTCGTCTTCCCGCTCCCGCCCGCGCCCACGAGCGTGACCAGCCGGACATTCGTGCGCAGAACGAGCTCGCCCAGCTCGCCCAGCTCACGCTCACGGCCGATCAACGCCGTGACGGCCGCGGGGAGCTCGGGCACGCCCACCTCGGACGGGGCGACCCTCGGAACGAGCGTCGGGTCATGCCGAAGAATCGCGCGCTCGACCGCTCGGAGGTCGTCGCCCGGCTCGAGCCCCAGCTCGTCCAGAAGGTCCTCGCGTGTCTTGCGGAAGACCTCGAGAGCTTCCACCTGACGACCCGCGCGGTAGAGCGCGACCATGGAAAGCGCGCGTAGGCGCTCGCGGTGCGGATGCTCGGCGCTGAGCTTCGCCGACTCGGCGAGCACGTCCTGGTGCTCGCCAAGAGCGAGCTTGGCTGCAAGTCGCTCCTCGGCGCAGTCGAGCCGAAGAGCCTCGAGCCGGCCGGCTTCAGCAACGGCAAAGTCGGCGTGCGAGATGTCCACGAGGGCAGGGCCGCGCCAGATAGCGAGCGCCCGGCTCAGAATCGCCACGGCGAGCCGTGCGTTCCCGGATGCCCGCGCCTCGCGACCCTCCCGGAACAGCCGCTCGAACCGCTCGCAATCGAGCGAGCCAGGGGAGATCCGGGCGCGATAGCCCAAGGGAACGGTATCGACCGCGCCTCGGCCGAGCTTGCTCCGGAGGTGTGAGACGTACAGCTGGACGAGCTTCTTTGCGGTCGCGGGCGGGGCACCGCCCCACAGGGCATCGACGATCCGGTCCACCGCGACCGCCGAACCGGCGTTCAGCAGGAGATGGACGAGGAGCGCACGCTCCTTCGGCGCCCCGATCGTGATCGTGGCGCCGTCCCGCTCCACCTCCAGGGGGCCAAGCACTCGGAATTCGATCGAGCTCATCTCCGCGGATGCTATTCCGGGCTCGACCGGCCTCTACCGATCCTCGACCGGCCCGCGCGATCGTCGTCTCGACACCAACCGAGGAGGATCCATGCTCAATCTCGTCCGAATTGGAGTGACCGCAATCATCCTGGCCGCGGTCCTGGCTTCGACGGCTCTGGCCGCCGCCCCGGCGAAGGGTGGCACGTACGAGGGAACGCTGCACGCGAGCGGCGTCGCCGCGCTCACCAAGCAGGTTCTGATCAAGGTCGCGGCATCGGGCAAGAGCGCACGGGTGACGTGGTCGTGTGGAGTGGGACGTGGGAAGAGCACACTCCAGTTCCCGATCAAGGCCGACGGCACGTTCAAGGCGTACAGCAACACCGGTTCGCTGACGGTGTGGTCGTTCATCGGCAGGTTCGTCTCGAAGCAGCGAGCACGCGCCGTGCTCCATCTCAACGCGACCTGCGACGGCAAGGGCGGCACGCTCAACCTCGCGCTCGAGGCGTAGACGCCGTGAGCTA
>JBPCMD010000084.1:0-14183 GCA_051002595.1 Gaiellaceae bacterium | reverse complement strand
CGAGGGACAGAGCACGACCGCGTGCACGCGCTCGAGATCGGGGCTGACGATTACCTCGTCAAGCCGTTTTCCCTCAAAGAGCTGACCGCGCGCGTGCGCGCGGCGGCCCGCCGCGGCGTCAGCGAGGCCGAGCCGCGCCGCGGCGACGCGATCGTGATCGAGGAGCTCCGCCTCGACCCGGACAACGTGCAGGCGTTCGTCGACGGTGAGAGCGCGGAGCTTACCCCGACGGAGTTCCGGCTCGTGTACACGCTTGCTCGCGAGCAGGGCCGAGTTCTGACCCGCGATGAGCTCCTGCAGCGCGTGTGGGGCCGACGTGCCTCTCACCGCGACCGCACGGTGGACGTCTTCGTCCGCAAGCTTCGAGAGAAGATCGACCGCCAGGCTCCGCGGCACACCTTCATCCACACGCGCTACGGCGTCGGCTACAAGCTCGAAGCCCTGCCGAAGTCCTAGACAGGCTCGGGGGTCAGGCTTAAGCCTGACCCCGGTCTTGGACGCCGCACACCTCGAGACCGAGGTCAGGCTGAAGCCTGTCCCCTCCGCCCTTTCCGCCCGCTTCGGGTAAGCTTTACCTCGTTAATGATTAGTGACGTTATGCTTGATCCGCAACGGGTCGCGTCAGACTTGCGCCCCGTTCTCCTTCGCCTGTCCAGAGAATTACGCAAGGAGACGGAGCAGCTCGGCGTGACCGCGCGTCAAGCGACGCTCCTCTGGCTCGTCAAGCGGAGCCCCGGACTGTCCCTCGCCGAGCTCGCGGCCGAGGAGGGCATCTCGCCGCCGGCTCTGTCCGGCCACGTCGACCGCCTCGAGAACGCAGGTTTGCTCGAGCGGGTGCGGTCGACCGAGGACCGGCGACGCGTTGGTCTCCGGCTCACGGACGAGGGAGTCCGCCTGATGCGGCGGATTCGGGCTCGGCGAACCACCTGGCTCGCCGATCGTCTCGGCGCCCTCGAACCGTCCGAGCTCAAAGCTGTCGAAGCGGCGATTCCCGCGCTCAAGCGGCTCCTCGGAGAGAACGCATGACGTCACTCGCGATCGCGCTTCGCACCCGCACCTTCCGCAGCCTGCGTCGACATCGCAACTACCGGATCTTCTTCTACGGCCAGCTTGTCTCCCTGGCCGGGTCGTGGATGCAGAACGTCGCGCTCGCGTGGCTGGTTCTCGAGCTCTCGGGCTCTCCACTTGCCATCGGCGCACTCGCCTTCTGCCGCTTCGTCCCGTTCACCGTCTTCGGCCTCGCCGCGGGAGTCGTCGCCGACCGCGTAGACACGCGCAGGCTGGTCATGGCGACGCAAGGCGCAGCGCTGATCGTCTCGGTGGCGCTCGCAGTCGTCACGTTGACCGGAACCGCCACGCTCACCGTCGTCTACGTGCTTGCCGCGCTCGGCGGGATCACGCTCGCCTTCGACGCTCCCGGCCGCCAGTCGCTCACGTACCAGATGGTCGGGCCGCGCTCGCTCCCGAACGCGGTCGCGCTGAACGCCGGCCTCTTCAACGGATCGCGCGTGATCGGTCCGGCTATTGCGGGAATCGTCATCGCACTTGCCGGCACCGGGGTCTGCTTCGTAATCAACGCTTTCAGCTTCCTCGCGGTTCTCGTCGCGCTCTCGCGACTTCGGGCCGAGGAGTTTCACCTGGTCGAGCGCGATCCATCCGCGCGCATCGTCGAGGGCATGCGTCGGGCGCTCGCGTACGTGCGCCACGAGCCGCAGCTTCGCGCGGTGTTCACCGTCGTCGCGATCATCAGCACCGTCGGCTTCAACTTCCACGTTCTCGTGCCACTCCTCGCGGGGGACACGCTTCACGTGGGTCCGGAAGGTTTCGGGCTCCTGTCGGCGTCGTTCGGCCTCGGCGCGCTCGTCGGTGCTCTCGTCACCGCCACGTTCCGAGACGCGAGCTGGAAGCTGTTCGCGACAGGCGCCACAGGCTTCGGCGTCCTCGCGATCGCGCTGGCGCCGGTCGTGGACGCTGTGCTGGCCGGCGTGCTCCTCTTCGCGGTCGGAATCTCCTTCACGCTCTTCACCGCGAACGCGAACGCGCTCGTCCAGCTCGGAGCGCCGGACCATCTCCGCGGACGGATGATCGGGCTCTATCTCTTCGCCTTCGTCGGGCTTGCCCCGGTTGGCGGGCTGCTCACGGGCTGGCTCGCGGAGCTGGGCGGGACGCAACTCGCCTTCAGCGTCGCCGGGATCACTTCTCTGCTGACGATCGGAGTCGCCAGCCTGCGCCGCGCGAGATCGTCCGCAGTTATTCGTTCGGCTCCTCGAGCGTCCTGAGGTCCCAAAGCGGGCTGCCGAGCTGGGACTCGGTGAACGCCATCACGGAGAGTTGCCGCGTGTCGGGATACTCGACCGCCTCTGGCGACGACCGATTGCTCACCATCAGATAACGCACCGGTTCCTCGCTTCGGTTGATCAGCTGGTGCGCGCCCTCCGGTCCTACCGGGAAGTGGACGACGTCGCCTTCCTCCAGCGCACGCTCACCCGCGGGCTCGCGCAGCATCGGCCGACCGCGAAGAACCACGAGCAGCTCCTCGGCGCCGTGGTGGAAGTGGTAGAAGCCGCTCGTTTCGTCCGGCGGGATCTCGGCGACAGTGGCACCGATCTTGTCCCCGCGGGGTAAGCGCGTCGACTTACCGGCAGCCCACTCCTCCTCGCTTTCGTACTCCCACTCGTCGCTCCAGATGTTCGGGGTCTCTCCCACGCTCGGCCTCCTCGGAACGTCATGATCGGTCGATGGAGTCATACCGCACCCCCGACGAGCGCTTCGCAGGCCTCCCCGGATACGCGTTCGAGCCGCAGTACCTGGAGCACGACGGGCTACGGATGCATTACGTCGACGAAGGCGCCGGCGAGCCCGTGCTGCTCTTGCACGGCGAGCCGACCTGGGCCTATCTCTACCGGAAGATGATCCCGCCGCTCGCGGGCGTCGCACACGTCGTCGCGCCGGACTACTTCGGCTTCGGCCGCTCCGACAAGCCGACGCAGATCGAGGACTACTCGTACGACTTCCACTACCGATCGATCGAGCGGCTGGCGGATGAGCTGGACCTCCAAGGGATGACCGTGGTGGTACAGGACTGGGGCGGGCCGATCGGCCTCCGGCTAGCCGTCGAGCGGCCGGAGCGCGTCGCGCGGCTCGTTCTCCTCAACACGGGGGTCGGCGCCGGCCGCGCGCCCTCGCCCGAGTGGCTTCGCTTCCGCGAGTTCGTCCGCCGGGTGGGCGCCGAGCTCGTTCCGGGGCAGCTGATCCAGATCACCTGTGTGTCCGAGCTGGACGACGCCGTGGTCGACGCCTACAACGCGCCGTTCCCTACGCCGACGTCGAAGGCGGGCGTGCTCGCGTTCCCTGAGCTGGTGCCGACCGAGCTCGACCACCCCTCCGCGGCGAAGATGCTCGAGGTGCGCGCCGGGCTGGAGCGCTGGGAGAAGCCCGCGCTCGTGCTCTTCTCGGACTCCGACCCAGTCTTCACACCAGAAGCCGCGGAACACCTGGCCGAGCGGATTCCAGGCGCCGGGCCTGCGGAGATCATCGCCGACGCGGGCCACTTCCTGCAGGAGGAGAAGGGCGAGGAGATCGCGGAGCGCATCGTCCGTTTCCTCGACGAGCCAGCCGACTGACGGCTACTGGGTCAGGCTTGAAGCCTGACCTCAGTCAGTTCCGACGATCCACGTATCGCCGGAGTGGAGAAGCGCCTCGAGGTTTCCCTCGCCCGACCGCTCGCGTGCGTCCTCCAGCTGCTGGCTCATCAGATCGTCGTAGACCGGGCGCTCGACGCTGCGGAAGACCCCGAGCGGGACGGCGCCGTCCGTCTCGTACGTGATCCGCGAGAGCGCGAAGGCAAGGCTCGGCTCGCGCTGGGCCGCGTCGTGGACGAGCAACCCGTCCTCCCCGGCCTCGGCCAATTCGACCACGCGCGCTGACCCGTCCGCGTCCTGCACCACGCCCTTCTCGCTCTCAGCTCCGAAGCGGATCGGTGCGCGGCTCTCGAGGTAGATCCGATTCCCCTTCTCCTCGCGCACGAAGTCGAACGCGCCGTCGTTGTAGATGTTGCAGTTCTGGAGGATCTCGACGAACGCCGAGCCCCGGTGTCGAGCCGCCGCTCCGAGCACCTCGGTCAGCCCCTTCTTGTCCGTGTCGATCGCCCGCGCGACGAACGACGCCTCGGCGCCGATGGCTACCGACAGAGGGTTGAAGGGATAATCGAGCGACCCCATGGGCGTCGACTTCGTCACCTTGCCGAGCTCCGAGGTCGGCGAGTACTGGCCCTTCGTCAGCCCGTAGATCTTGTTGTTGAAGAGCAGGATCTTGAGGTTGACGTTGCGACGAAGGGAGTGGATCAGATGGTTGCCGCCGATCGAGAGCGCGTCGCCGTCGCCGGTGACGACCCAGACGGACAGGTCCGGTCGCGATACGGCTAGCCCGGTCGCGATCGCGGGCGCGCGCCCGTGAATCGAGTGCATCCCGTAGGTCTGCATGTAGTACGGGAGCCGTGCGGCGCAACCGATCCCGGAGACGAAGACGATCCGCTCACGCGTGAGACCAAGCTCTGGCATAAAGCTCTGGATCACGTTCAGGATCGCGTAGTCCCCGCAGCCAGGGCACCAGCGGACTTCCTGGTCGGACTTGAAGTCCTTCGCGCCCAACTGCGTCAAGCCATTGCCTTTGCTCATGAATCCACCAGCGCCGTGATCGCGTCCTCGAGCTCGGCCGCCCGGAACGGGCGCCCGCGCACCTTGTTGTAGCCCACGGCGTCGACCAGGAACTCAGCGCGGATCAACATCCTGAGCTGCCCGAGGTTGATCTCGGGAATGAGCACCTGCTCGTAGCTCCGCACCACCGCGCCCGTGTTCCGTGGAAACGGGTTCAGGTGGTGGAGATGCGCGGTCGCGACCTTGCGACCGCTCGCCCGCACCCGCCGCGCCGCGGCTCCGATCGCGCCGTATGTCGAGCCCCAGCCGAGCACGAGCGTGTCTGCCCCGTTGGGATCGTCCACCTCGAGCTCGGGGATGTCCGCTGCGATGCCTGCAACCTTCGCCGCTCGCAGCCGCACCATCAGATCGTGGTTCTCGGGGTCGTAGGAGATGTTGCCCGTCTCGTCCTCCTTCTCGAGCCCGCCGATCCGGTGCTCGAGACCGGGCGTCCCGGGGATCGCCCACGGTCGCGCGAGGGTCTGGGCGTCGCGCTTGTAGGGCAGGAACACGTTCTCCTCGTCGCTCGGCGAGGCTGCAAACTCCGTCGAGATGTCGGGAAGCGCGCCCACATCCGGGATGAGCCACGGCTCGGAGCCGTTCGCGAGGTACGCATCCGACAGGAGGAAAACGGGCGTGCGGTACTTGATCGCGATCCGCGCGGCCTCGATCGCGGCGTCGAAGCAGCCGGCTGGGGTCGAGGCCGCGACGACCGGAACCGGCGACTCCGAGTTCCGCCCGAACATGACCATCAGAAGGTCGGCCTGCTCCGGCTTCGTCGGCATTCCGGTCGACGGTCCGGCCCGCTGTACGTCGACGACGATCAGCGGCAGCTCGAGCGTGACGGCGAGCCCGACGGTCTCCGACTTGAGCACGATCCCGGGCCCGGCCGAGGTCGTCACGCCGAGCGAGCCGCCGAACGCAGCCCCCAGCGCAGCGCCCGAGGCCGCGATCTCGTCCTCAGCCTGGAAGGTGCGCACGCCGAAGTGCTTCATGTTCGCGAGCTGCTCGAGGACGTCCGAGGCCGGTGTGATCGGATACGCGCCCAGGAACAAGGGCAGACCGGAGAGCTTGCTCGCGGCGATCAGTCCGTACGTCAGCGCCGAGTTTCCGGAAATCTGACGATACGTCCCCGGCTCGAGCTTCGCCGGCGCGATCTCGTAGGAGACGGCGAAGTCCTCGGAGGTCTCGCCGTAGTTCCAGCCGGCCTTGAACGCGCGCGTGTTCGCCTCGGCGATCTCCGGGCGCTTGGCGAACTTGGCGTCGATGAAGCCGAGCGTCCCCTCGATCGGTCGGTTGTAGAGCCAGGACATGAGCCCGAGCGCGAAGAAGTTCTTCGAACGCTCGGCCTCGCGGGAGGTGATCCCGTCGACCTCTTTCAGCGCCTCGATCGTCATCGACGAGAGCGAGACCGCGTGGACATGGAAATCGGAGAGCGAAGCGTCCTCGAGCGGGTTCGTCGCATATCCCGCCTTCTGCAAATTGCGGTCCGAGAACGCGTCGGTGTTGACGATGACGGTCCCACCTTTGGCGAGGTCGCCGAGGTTGACCTTGAGTGCCGCCGGGTTCATCGCCACGAGCACGTTCGGCTGGTCGCCCGGCGTCAGGATGTCGTGGTCGGCGAAGTGCACCTGGAAGCCCGACACACCGGGCAGCGACCCCGCCGGCGCGCGGATCTCGGCCGGGAAGTCGGGCAGCGTGGCCAGGTCGTTCCCGAAGACTGCGGTCTCGCTCGTGAAGCGATCGCCGGTCAGCTGCATGCCGTCTCCGGAGTCGCCTGCGAAGCGGATCACGACCCGCTCGAGCTGCTCGACAGGTTTCGTCTTGGCTATGGGTCAGGTATAGCTGACGACGAGGACCTAGGAGCAAATGAAGATCATCGAGCGCATCCACATCGACAGGGCACCCGAGGATGTCTGGGCGGTTGTCTCCGACCCCAGCACCCACACCGAGTGGCGGCCCGGGCTCGTCGAGTTTCGTCAAGTGTCTGACGGACCTCTGGCAGTCGGGTCGCACATCCGGGAGAAGATCCGCTGGCGCGGTCGCGAGATCGAGCTCGACGACTACGTCACGGCTCTCGAGCCGCAGCGGAGGCTCGGAGTGCGCGGCGGTTGGAAGGCAGCGGACTTCGAGCTCGACTTCCTGCTCGAGCCTTCGCAGGGCGGGACCGAAGTCAGCTTCGACTGGTCGTTCCTTCCGAAGACGTTCGTCATGCGCCTGGTCACGCCGCTCCTCGGCCGGACGCTGCGAGGAGCCACGAAGGACGAGCTCGCCGGGCTGAAGTCCTACGTCGAGAACACGCCGCGCTGAGCTACTCGGCTTCGGCCAGCAGCGCGGAAAGGTCGAGCGGGCGCGTGAACATCGCGAGACTCTCCCCGTCCGATTCCCGCGGCCACTCGTCCCGCGGACGGTCGCGATAGAGCTCGACGCCGTTTCCGTCCGGGTCGCGGAGGTAGACCGCTTCGCTGGCGCCGTGGTCGGACGCGCCCTCGAGCTGAATCTCGGCTCGGAGGACTCGATGCACGGTCTCCGCTAGGGATTTGCGGTCCGGAAAGCGCACTGCGACGTGGAACAAACCGGTCGTTCCGGGCGGAGGCGCCGAGCCGCTCTCGGACTCCCACGTGTTGAGCCCGATGTGATGGTGGTAGCCGCCCGCGGAGACAAACGCCGCCTGGTCGCCCATGCGCGCCTGCTCCTCGAACCCCAGCACGTCGCGCCAGAAGCCGAGCGCGCGGTCGAGGTCTGCCACTTTCAGATGGACGTGTCCGATATCAACACGCGAGTCCAGCGCCACGGCGAGACGATACCGCCGCTAGATGCTTGGTCGGGAATTGACGCGCAGCCGGGGGCGGTCACGACCAAGCCGGGCGACGCACTCACTCGTCGTGCAGGCTAGTGAGCCTGGACGGCGAGGGAGGGTGGCGATCCGGCGCCGTGTCGTGGCCGTCATCCGGCCCGCCGTGAATTCCCGATCAAGCATCTAGTCCACTGAGAGCAGATCGATCACGAAGACCAGCGGCTCGTGCGGCTTGATCACGCCGCCTGCTCCTCGCGCGCCGTAGGCCATGGCGGACGGGACCGTGAGCTTGCGTCGGCCTCCCACCTTCATGCCCTGGACGCCGGTGTCCCAGCCGGAGATGACCTGGCTTTTACCGAGCTTGAACTCGAACGGCTGACCACGGTTCCACGAGGCGTCGAACTCCTCGCCCGACGAGAACGAGACACCGACGTAGTGCACCGACACCTTGGCGTCCTTGGCCGCCTCATCTCCCTCGCCGACGACGATGTCCTCGATAACGAGCTCGAAGGGGATGTCACCTTCAGGCTTGTCGATCCGTGGCCGTTCGAGTGGCAACGCGGACTCCTTGGTTTAGGAGATCGGAGGGCGGCGTGGCCGCCGCAGGCCAGAAGCTATACACGAGCCGGGTCGCGCGTACCCTGACGTGATGATTTCGAGATCGAGTCGAGGCAGCATCATCGGGCGAGGCGCCGCGCTCGCAGCTGCGCTCGTCGCGCTCGCGACGGTTTCAGCCGGCTGGGTGGCGCGCGATGCGGCCTCCGATCAGAAGAAGCCGACGCGAGCTGCGATCGTCGCCGAACTCCCGCGCGCGCTTTCGCGGGCTCGAATGCGCGCAGATCTGCTCGCTTTCGAGCGAATCGCCGACCGTTCCGGGGGAAACCGAGCCGCAGGCACTCCTGGCTACCGCACGTCGGTTGATCACGTTCGAGCGGAGCTGAAGCGAGCGGGGTACGCCCCTCGTGTTGTCGACTTTCCTTTCGTGGAGTTCCGGGAGCTCGTCGAGCGCGGGCGACAACTTACGGCGCGGGAGCGCAACCTCCGGATCGAGGCGCTCGAGTATTCGCCTTCGACGCCACGCGGCGGCATTCGCCACCGAGTCGTGGCAGCCGACGACGGCTGTGAGCTCAGCGACTTCGCCGACGTTCTCGGCTCGATCGCGATCGTACGCCGCGGAAAGTGCTTCTTCGCTGCGAAGGCCCGGAACGCCGGGGAGGCCGGTGCGATGGCGCTCATTGTCTTCAACACGGAGCCTGGTCAGTTCGACGGCACGCTCGGGGATCCGCAAGCATCGGCGATTCCGGTTGCAGCGATCGACGGACGTACGGGACGCGAGCTCGCGGCACCGGGGAACCCCGTCATCGAGCTCGAGCTCGTAACACAACGCAAGCGCTCGACCTCGCAGAACGTCATCGCGGACACCCAACCTGGCGCTCGCCGCGTGTTGCTGGTCGGCGCACACCTCGACTCCGTCCTCGTCGGCCCGGGCATCAACGACAACGCGACCGGAGTCGCCGCCCTGCTCGAGATCGCCCGCGTCGTGCGCAAGAGATACCCGCAGCTCTCGGTTCGCTTCGCGTTCTGGGGCGCGGAGGAGCTCGGCCTGTTCGGGTCGAGGGCGTATGCGAAGGGCGTCGATCGAAGCCGGATCGTCGGGTACCTCAACTTCGACGTTCTCGGATCGCCGTCCCGCGAGCGCTCGGTCTACAAGGGCGGTCCCTTCGCAGCGCGTTGGCTCGAGTACTTCGAGCGGCGAGGCGTGCGGGCGGGAACGATCGACATAGGCGGACGCTCCGACCATTTTCCGTTCGAGCAGATCGGAATTCCGACAGGCGGGTTGCTCGCGGGCGGATACGCCTGCTACCACCGCGCGTGCGACCGGCTCGAGAGCGTCGACCTCGCCGTCTTCGACGAGCTTGCTCGAGCGGCGGCCTTCGGGGTCGCGTCGTTCGCCCCGCTGAGGTAGAGACGAGGCTTGCCTCGGCCTTATGTGCGCCACTGGTAGACGAGGGCGAGGCGAGCCTCAGCCCCTACGACACCCCAGGATCGAGCGATCGATCGTTTAGAGCCACCTCCTCCGAGATCGAGGCGATCTCGTCCTCGAGAGCCGGTGTCATCGCAGGACGCCCGAGCGCGATCCCAGCAGCGGCCCAGACGACGACCGCGAGCCAGTGGACGCCAATCACGTCGGTCTGCAGTGCGAGCAGAAGCACGGCAGCGAAGGCGGCGGCCACCCAGGCTTCTCGCCGCCAGAGCGCAAGGAGGAGCGCGATGCTCCAGACCAGGAAAGCGGCGAGCCCTGCGATTCCGGCATCGACGCCTAGCTCCGTGTAGGTCGACTCGCCCGCTCTGATCTCGACGCCCGTGCGCTTGGCGACGACGCCGGTGTTTCCGAGGCCGTAGCCCTGCGGATGGTCACGCACCGTCCTGATCCCGTCACGGAGGTTGCGCCAGTGGCTCGCGGTCGACGACTCGTCGGCTGCAAACGGGTCGGCGCTCTCGCCTGGCTCGCGCTCGGCGTTCTCGCGTAGGAACGCGAGCTCCTCGGGCGTGTAGCTCGTGGACGGCCCGATGGCCGGATACGCGACGAGGAAGAGCGCCCCGATGGCCAGAGACGCAGCGGCATAGACGACGGGCGTGAGCCGCCGCTGGGCGAGCGCGAGGACGAAAAGTCCGACGATGAGCGCGCCGAATGCCGCCCGCGTGTGCGTGTAGAGCAGCCCCGCGTAGAGGACGACCGCAAGCAGCCCCCACCACCAACGGAACCGCCGACTGAGCACGTAGACGAGCGCCACAACCAGGGCGTAAGCGCTCGCCAACGGGGAGAGGAAGGTCGAGACGAGACGCCGGATCGGGTTCCGCTCGTCGCCGGTGTTGTAGACCCAGTTTTCCGGGAGGCCCGACAGACCCCTGTACTCGAGGTCGAGCTGCTCTCGGTACCAGTCAGGCACACCCGAGTCGCGCCACGCCTGGAGGTTCACGAACGCGAGGTCGAGGAGCCCGATGACCACGACCCCCGCGGCCGCGAGAACGACCGTGGCCGTGAAGCCGCTCCGCTCGCGCCACCACGCGGAGAGCAGTCGTCCGAGCGCGTACGCGGCCACCGGGAGCAGGTGATGGCGTAGCGCCAACAGCTCCCCTCGCGCGGTGGCCTCCCCGCCCAGCGAATCCTGTGGGATGACGGCGTAGATGACGATGACAATCGTGTAGGCGACTGCCAGCAGGTCGGCGACCTGCACCGCCGGACGGCCGCGCGCTCCCCACGCCGCCAGGCCGAGGGCGACGAGCAGCAGCGCTTCTTTCCAGGCCGCCACGACGTCGAGGGCCGAGCCGCGCACGCCGAGATCCCAGAGCTGCGCCATCACCGCGTTGTGGAGCGCGAGACCGACGACGAGTGCGATGAGGGCGGCGGCGGCAAGGCGCGGTGCGAGAGGGTTAGTCAACGATCGCCACCAGCGTCAGCCCGAGGTTGACGATGCGGACGCGCCCTGGGAACAGCGACTCGAGCGCGTCCTTCGAGAGGAGATGGATGTGCTTGGCGAAGTTCGTTCCCGCGACGTCGTACACACGATGCGCCAGCCGGTCGGGAAGCCAGTGCACGATCGGCAGACGTGTGTGGACCTCGACCGGGAAGCCACGGTTCGGGGTCGTGAGAAAGACGCGCCGGCCCACGCGCAGCGCTTCCGAGACGAAGAGCTGTTGCCGCCCGCGGCCCCCAACATGCTCGATCACCGCGTTCGAGAAGACGATGTCGAACTCTCCGTCGGCAAAGGGAAGCGCGCAAGCGTCGCCCTGCACATATGGGATGTGCGGATAGCGAGCGCGGAAGCCGCGGCCGTCCTGTAACCCGAGCGCCGTGATCTGCTCCGGCCAGGGATAGAGCTCCTCGAAGAAGTTCAGCGTGCTACAGCCGTCGCCCTCGCCGAACCCGAGCTCGTCGGCCCCCACGTCGAGGACGCGTGTCTCGGCGGTCGGCTGCAACTCCTCGAGAAACAGCTGGAGCTTGCGCCTGCGGGAGCGCAACGAGATCGCGTCCACGAGACGCACGGCTACCCCTTGGGGTCAGGCTTCAGCCTGACCCCGTCGTCGAGGTCGTCGTGTCCACGCCACCTCACAGCCGGGGACAGGCTAAAGCCTGGCCCTGGTCGGACGGTCGGACGTTCTCTCTAGGCTGCGCGGGATGGTCGAGGCGGTGCTCCGAGCGAAAGGTCTCTACTCGCTGAGGCTCACGGCGCGGACCGAGACGTGGAGGGCGCAACTCTCTGACAGCCGTTGGGTCGAAGCTCGGCAGCTGCACGATGGCCGTCTGGTCCTTCGCGCGTCCTGCGAGCGCTCGGTGGACGAAGCGAGGTTCCTGCTCGCGCTCGACCCCGACACGAGCGAGTTTCACCGGCGCTTCGCGCGCGACCCTCTGCTCGGCCCGTCCGTCCGCGCGCTCCGCGGTCTGCGCACGACCCGGACCTCCACCGTCGCGCACGCGGCGCTGCGAGCGATCTCGGGCCAGCTGATCCAGTCGCGCCGTGCCCGGGAGATCGAGCGGACGGTGATCCGGGCGTGCGGCGAGAGCCCGCCGACGCGCGAAGCGCTGGCGGGTCTCTCCCCGGCGGCGCTGACGGGCTTCGGACTCGCCGAGAGCCGCGCAGCCACCCTCGCCCGGCTCGTGCGACGAGTCGATCTCGAGTCCCTGAAGACATCGCTGGCGACGACTGCGCTCGCCCGGCTCCAGCGTGAGCGCGGGATCGGCCCGTGGAGCGTGGGCGTCATCGCTCTGCAAGGTCTCGGTCGCTACGACGCCGGCTTGGTGGCCGACTTGAGCCTCGTCAAGCTCTTCGCCTCGCTCCATGGACGCTGGCCCGACCAGACGAACGAGACAGCGGAGCTGCTCACCCCGTACGAAGAGTGGCAAGGGCTAGCGAGCGTCTTCCTGCTCGCGGGCTTCGCGCGCGGGCTCGTCCCGGGCGCGAGCGCCGACCGCGCGCGGCTCGTACGCCGCGCGTACAGACCCGCCGCGTGAGCGACATCGCACCCGACGGAAGCCCCGTCCTGCTCTATGCGCGGCTGCTTTCGCTGGGCGAGGCCGAGCTGATCCACGAGGCGGTGCCGCCCGGGTGCGAGATTCTCGAGCTCGGCGCGGGCGCGGGTCGCATCACGCATGCGCTGCTTGCGCTCGGACACCGAGTCGTCGCAGTCGACAACTCGAGCGCGATGCTGGCGCTGATTCGTGGCGCTGGCACGATCCTCGCCGACTTGGAGACGGTGGACGTCGGACGACGCTTTCCTGTCGTCGTCCTGGCAAGCAACTTCATCAACGACCGTGACCCTGGGACCCGGCGCATCTATCTCGCGACCTGCGCGCGACACGTGCTTCCAAACGGGCAAGTGCTCCTACAGGGCTTCCCTCGCGATTGGACTCCGAGCACAGAGTGGAGCGACCTTGGAGACGTTCGGCTCCGACTCCGCAGCTTCGAGCAGGACGGTGACCGCATCTCGGGTGAGATGGAGTACCGGGTCGACGGGGAACAGCTCTTCCACATCTTCGAGTCGAAGTTGCTGAGCGACGACGAGCTCGACGCGGACCTGCGCGCGGTGGGCCTGCGCCGCCAGCGGACGCTCGACGAGCGAGGAGCGTGGACGGAGGCGGTACCTCAGGCCCGCTCGTAGACTCCGCCCATGAACGCCTCCCGCAAGATCGCCATCCTCGGGGCAGGTCGGATCGGCGAGGCGCTCATCTCCGGACTCCTGTCGTCGGAGTGGCGGAAGCCGGAGGAGATCGCCGCCACGTCGCGCCGGGCCGAGCGTGTGACCGAGCTCAATAACCGCCACGGCGTCGGGGCCACGCTCTCCAACCACGACGCGGTGGTTGGCGCCTCCCTCGTCGTGATCGCGGTGAAGCCGCAGGACATCGAGGCGCTTCTCGGAGAGATCGGCGGCCTGATCCTCCCTGAGCAAACCGTTCTCACGGTCGCCGCTGCGATTCCGACCGCCCTGATCGAGGGTCGTCTCTCGGCGGGTGTCCCGGTCGTGCGCGCGATGCCGAACACCCCTTCGACGGTGCACGAGGGCATCGCCGGGCTGTGCGCAGGCGCACACGCGGGAGAGGAGCATCTCGATCTAGCGGAGGAGGCGCTCTCCCACCTCGGCGCGGTGGTTCGGGTTCCGGAGAGCGCGATGGACGCGATCACCGCGGTCTCGGGCTCGGGGCCGGCGTACTTCGCGCTCCTGGCGGAGGCGATGATCGAAGCGGGGATTCTGCTCAGCCTCTCGCGCGAGATCTCGACGCAGCTCGTGGTGCAGACGATGCTCGGGACTGCGAAGCAGCTCCGCGACGAGAAGATGCACCCGGTCGAGCTCCGCGAGATGGTCACGTCGCCGGGCGGCACGACGATCGCGGCGATACGCGAGCTCGAGATGGCGGGCGTGCGGGCCGCGTTCCTGAACGCGATCCAGGCGGCGATGGTGCGCTCCAAAGAGCTGGCGGCAGGCGAGAACTGAAGCCCTTGGTCAAGCTTCAGCTTGACCCCGGTGTGAGGTTGCGCTCGACCTAAGTGCTCCCCGCCGCAAATACGCCCGCACTTCGCGTGGCTGCGAACGCTTCGCATGCCGTCGTCCTCAGTCGGGCCAATGTTCTCGAACATTGGCCCTCCCTGCGTCCTAGGCCTGCTCGGTTCTCGCCGGCGAAGCACGACCGTATT
>JBPCMD010000083.1:0-9828 GCA_051002595.1 Gaiellaceae bacterium | reverse complement strand
GCAGCCAGGAGGCGCCTTCGAACAGGCCCGCGCTGGCGTGCTCGGGCCCCCGGGTCTCAGACCCCGTGAGCGGGTGACCGCCGACGAACCGGGACGAGGGCGCAGCCGCTCTGCAGACGGCCGCCTTCGTCGAGCCGACGTCTGTGACTGTGCATCCGTCGGAGCTCGTTTCGAGCATCGCGCGCACCGTCGGCGCGAGCTCAGCGACCGGGACTGCCGCGACCGCGAGCTCAGCTCCTGCGAGGGCTTCCTCGAGCGAGGTAGCCGCGACGTCGATGGCGCCACGCTCCGCGGCGATGGCGAGTGCGCGTTCGTCTCGATCGTAGGCGACGACGCTCCCCCCGCCGCGGCCCTTTGCCGCGAGCGCGATGGAGGCGCCGATCAGCCCTGCGCCGACAATGGCCAACCGCTCGATCACTTCGTCAACGACGGTCGGTTAGCCGACCGTCTTACCCATGAGGGTGACGAGCGTGGCTATCTGAGCCGCAAACTCGGCGAACTCGGAGGTGGGGATCTGCTGAGGACCGTCGGAAAGCGCCTCGTCTGGACGCGGGTGGGTCTCCACGATGATCCCATCTGCTCCGACCGCGACTGCGGCACGGGCAAGTGGCAACACGAGCTCACGGCGCCCCGCCGCATGTGAGGGATCCACGAGCACGGGGAGATGCGTCTCCTGCTTCAGCACGGCTACGGAGCCGAGGTCCAACGTGTAGCGCGTTGTTCGCTCGAAGGTCCTGATTCCACGTTCGCAGAGCATGATCTGCTCGTTCCCTTCCTTCGCGACGTACTCGGCTGCCATGAGCAGCTCCTCGACCGACGCCGACGCGCCCCGCTTCAGCAGAACCGGCTTGCGCGCCCGGCCGACCTCTTCGAGAAGAACGAAATTCTGCATGTTGCGCGCGCCGATCTGAATCACGTCGGCCGCGTCGAGCACCTCCTCGACGTGACGGGGATCCACCAGCTCGGTGACGATCGGAAGCCCGGTTTCCTCTCGCGCCTCCTGGAGAACGGCAAGTCCTTCGCTACCGAGGCCCTGGAAGGAATACGGCGAGGTTCTGGGCTTGAACGCGCCGCCTCGCAGCATCGTCGCTCCCGCGTCGGCGACGGCACGCGCCGTCTGGAGCGTTTGCTCACGGTCCTCGACGGCGCACGGCCCGGCGATGAGGCCGAAGAACGAGTCGCCGATTCGCCGTCCGTTGACGTCGATCACCGTCAGGTCGGGCGTTAGCTCCCGCGCGACCAGCTTGTACGGCTTGAGAATCGGCAATACGCGCTCGACCCCCGGGTAGCCCTCGAGCGGCAGCAATGCGAGCAGCTCTCGATCGCCGATGGCGCCGATCACCGTCGCATCCCGCCCTCGCGAGACGCGCGTTTGGACACCTGACTCCTCGAGGCGCTCCACGACATGGCCCACGTGCGCCGACGTGGCGCTTGCGCCCATCACGATCAGAAGCTCGGGAGCACCGACAACCGCCATAACTGCAAGTGTAGAGACACGCTTGCGCTCCCCCTGCCGTGCTTCGGGCATCCTACGGCGCATGCCCGATCCGAACGCCGACCCGGTCATTCGCAGCTTCCGAGAGCAGCTCTCGGACAATGATCGCGCGATCCTCGAGGCGATCAACACCCGGCTCGAGCTCGTCGCACGCTTGAAGGCGCACAAGGAGGCGCGCGGCCTCGACTTCGTCGATCCCGCCCGCGAGGAGTGGGTTCTTCGCTACCTCGCGCGCGCGAACCGCGGCCCGCTCTCCGGGGAGGGTCTACGCGAGATCTACGCAGAGATCTTCGACCTGACAAAACGTGAGGTCACACGGGCCGAGCATGCCGCGCCCGAGTCTCCCCCGAACGACTGATCCGACGTCCGCGCTCGGCGACTCACGCTTCGCTGGGATAATCGCGAGATGCGGATCTTCTCGGGCATCCGGGCATCGGGCGACAAGACGCTCGGGAACTACAGCGGCGGCTACCGCCAGTACGCGCAGACGCAGGAACAGGGCGACGCCGTGTTCTGCATCGTCGATCTGCACTCGATCACGACCGCGTTCGAGCCGGATGGGCTGCGCGAGGCAACGCTGGCCGGCGCCGCAATGCTCTTCGCCACGGGCATCGACCCGGAGCGCTCGATCGTCTTCTGCCAGAGCCACGTTCAGGCGCACGCGGAGGCCGCATGGCTGCTCAGCTCCGCGGCGAGCTTCGGCGAGCTTCGGCGCATGACCCAGTTCAAGGACAAGTCCGCGGAACAGGAGTTCGTCTCAGCCGGGCTCTTCACGTATCCGGTGCTGATGGCAGGCGACATCCTCCTGTATCAGACCGACATCGTTCCGGTCGGCGACGACCAGCGGCAGCACGTCGAGCTGACCCGCGACATCGCCGAGCGCTTCAACGGCCGCTACGGCAAGACCTTCACGGTGCCGAAGGGCGTCTATCCCGAGGAAGGCGCGCGAATCAAGAACCTGCAGGAGCCGGAGCGGCTGATGTCGACCTCGGCCGGGAATCCACAGGGCGTGGTCCGGATCGTCGACGAGCCCGACCTGATCCGCAAGAAGTTCAAGACCGCGGTGACCGATTCAGAGCGGGAAGTGCGCCACGATCCCGAGACGAAGCCGGGCATCTCCAACCTGATCGAGATCATGTCGGTCGTCGCCGGTGACTCGCCCGCCGCGATCGAGGCCCGCTACGACGGTTCGGGATACGGAGCGTTCAAGGATGACGTGGGCGAGGCGGTCGTGACCCTGTTCGCTCCGATCCAGGAGCGGTATCGCGAACTGCGGGCCGACAAGGACGATCTCCGGACCCTGCTCGCCGCCGGCGCCGAGAAGGCGCACGAGGCGTCCGCGCCGACGCTCGAGACGATGTACGAGCGGATGGGGTTCGTCAGGGGTCAGACCCCACGGGTCTGACCCCGCCGAAGCCCGGCCACCTCGTCACCGGTCAGCTCGCGCCATTCCCCCAGCTCGATTCCCTCCAGGTCGAGGTCGGCGTACCGGCTGCGGTGAAGGCGCCGAACGGGATGCCCCACGGCGTCGCACATCCGCTTCACCTGATGCTTGCGTCCCTCGTGCAGCGTCAGCTCGAGGACGGAGGTGCGGGAGCCACGCGTGACGACGCGCGCGCCGGCAGGAGCGGTCGCGCCGTCGTCGAGGAGGATTCCTGTGCGGAGCGCGCGCAAGACACCCTCGCCCGGCACGCCCTCGACCTCGGCCTCGTAGACCTTCTCGACGCCGTATCTCGGATGGGCGAGCCGGTGCGCGAGCGGCCCGTCGTTCGTGAGCAGGAGCGCGCCGGTGGTGTCGGCATCCAGGCGGCCCACGGGGACGACGCGTGGCGTATGCGGCACGAGGTCGACGACCGTTTTCCTTCTCTGCGGGTCCTTCGCGGTCGTGACGACGCCGGCCGGCTTGTGGAGCAGAACGTACGCGAGGGGCTGCGCCGCGACGCGCTTCCCGTCGACCTCGACGACATCGCGTGACCCGATGACCGTGTTGAGCTCACCCAGCGCGCCGTTCACAACGACCCTCCCGGCCGTGATCAGCTCATCGGCACGCCGCCGTGACGCGACACCGGCACGAGCGAGAAACGCATTTAGCCGCACCCGCGCATTCTCCCGCTGAATGGCGCTTGACAGCGCTGCCCCGGCGCGAAGCGCCGGCTTCAGGGATTTCGCGCGCACGGAAGCCGCGCTCGCGGATTCTGTTCTGCGCCAACTCGATAGGGTGGTGCGCGCCGTGAGTCAGATCGACGTGTGGATGGACAAGCTGGCCGAGCTCGCCGTCTTCGGCGCGAACGTCCAGGATGGTCAGCTCGTCGCCGTGACGAGCTTCGTCGGCAAGGAGGACGTCGCGCGCAGGATCGCGCGCGCCGCCTACGAGCGCGGGGCGAAGTACGTCGACGTGGTGACCTTCGACCAGTGGGTCAAGCGCGAGCGGATCGCCCATGCGGCGGAGGACACCCTGGACTACGCGCCGCCGTGGATGTCGCAGCGACTCCTGCACCTGTCCGACGAGCACGCGGCACGCATCACGCTCTCGGGCCCGCACGCCCCGCGCGCTCTTGAAGGTCTCGATCCCGCACGAGCCGGCCGGGATCTTCTCCCCTATCTGCCGGAGACGGGCGAGGTGGTCAACCGGCGGACGACGAACTGGACGATCGTCCCCGTCCCCACGCGCGATTGGGCCGAGCTCGTGTTTCCCGACCTCGACCGCGACGAGGCGCTCGGCGAGCTCTGGGAAGCGGTCGCGCACGTCTGTCGGCTCGATGCCGAGGATCCGGGGCAAGCATGGATCGAGCGCACCGCGACGTTGAAGTCCGACGCCGATCGCCTTACGGAGCTACGCTTCGACGCCATCCGCCTGCACGGGCCAGGCACCGACCTCACCATCGGACTTCTGCCCTCGTCCGCTTGGCAGGCCGGAGACTTCGTGACCGTCGACGGTCTGCGGCACCTCCCGAACCTGCCCACCGAGGAGACCTTCACGACGCCGGATCCCGAGCGCGTGGACGGCTACGCCAGCGCGACGATGCCCCTCGAGCTGGCGGGCTCGGTCGTCTCCGGCATCCGCGTCGAGTTCAAGGGCGGACGCGCGGTCGGGATCGACGCCGACCAGGGCGCGGAAGCCCTGCGAACGGCGGCCGCCTCCGACGACGGGGCCTCGCGGCTCGGCGAGATCGCTCTCGTCGACGGACAGGGCCGCATCGGGCCGCTCGAGACGACGTTCTTCGACACGCTGATCGACGAGAACGCGGCCTCGCACATCGCGCTCGGGAACGGTTACGACCACCCCGTCGAGGATCCCGAGGACAAGCAGCGGATCAACAAGAGCCGCGTCCACATCGACTTCATGATCGGAAGCCCTGCACTTGCAGTCGACGGGATCACGCGCGACGGGGAGGTCGTCCCCGTGCTCCGTGACGGCGCCTGGCAATCTGATGCGCAGGGGTCTGGCTGAAGCCAGACCCCTGCGCATTTGAGTCCGGGTCTGGCTTCAGCCAGACCCTTGCTTACGACGCCCGCGCTGAGGCGACCGCGAGCAGCCGCTCTCGGATCTCGCCTGTGTCTGCCCCCAAATCGTCGAGGCGGGGGAGCGCGGCAAGGCTTTCCAGCCCGAAGACACGCTCGAAGAGAGGCGTCGTGCGATAGCGCACGGCCCCGCCCGGACCGCTCTCGCGGCCTGCCTCGGAGATCAGCCCGCGCTCGACGAGGCTGGCGACGGCAGAGTCCGCCGCGACACCGCGAATGCGAGCCACCTCCGGCCGAGAGCACGGCCCCAGATACGCGACGACGGCGAGGGTCTCGAGCGCCGCCTGCGAGAGACCACGCTCGACCGGACGCTCGAAGAGACGCGCGCAGGCCTCGGACGCTTCCCGGCTCGCCCGGAGCGCGTGCCCTCCGGCGACCTGCTCGAGCACGATGCCGCTCCTGCGCTCGCTGAAGCGCTCCCGGAGGAGCCCGAGCGCCGTCTCCACCCGCTCGGGATCGTCCTCAGTCGCCTCGGCGAGCTCGGACACCGTGAGCGGCGCGGACGCGACGACGAGCAGCGCCTCCACCGTGCGGGCGAGGTGATCGACGGGGTTGTTCGCGATCAGGCGGAGCGTGCTGTCCACGTCGTGATCCTTTCGTCGTCGATGCGAGAGATCCTTATAGGGGCGAACGACGCGCTCTGGCTCAGCAAGATCTCCCCGCCCTTGCGGAGCTCGAGGAGCGCGAGAAAGGCGACCGCCTGCTCGACGCGAGAGAGATTGGCGACCTCAACGTCGAAGTCGAAGACACGCCGTCGCGAGAGCAGCGCGCGAAACCGCTCGAGGAACTGCGACACCGGCGGGAGGCGCAGGGCCATGTGGCCGAGCGAGACGGCAGGCGGTGGAACCGCGAGAGCCCGCAGCGCTGTCGACAGGACGTTCGGATCCTGGGGAGCGAGCCGGCGCTCTGGCTGAGGCGCGAGCGGCGCCGGCCCGAGCCGGAACCAGCGATCGCGCTCGCCCGCGAGCCGTTCGGCGAGCCACACCGCCGCCTCCTTCATCCGCCGGTACTCGGCGAGGCGGCGCGCGAGCTCCTCGGCGGCCTCCTCCGGCTCGAGCGCATCGAGCTCCGCGGCCTCCTCCGGGAAGAGGAGACGAGCCTTCAGCTCGAGCAGCGCGGACACGAGGACGAGGAACTCGCCGCACGCCTCGAGATCGATCTCGTCCCGTTCGGCGAGTCGCTCGACGAACGCCAGCACGATCGCCGCGATGTCGATCTCGCCCGGCTCGAGCTCCTCTCTCAGCAAGAGCGTGAGGAGCAGGTCGAACGGGCCCTCGAACGCATCGAGGTCGAGATCGAGCTCGCGCACGGGAGTCGGGAGCATCGCCCGGAGGCTAGTCACGCGGCCGGATGTGCCTGGAGCATCGGCTCTGTTGGAGACGGCGTCACCTTCCGTCAGGGAAGGTTTCCAATCTGCCGACTTCACACCCCGGAGCTAACGCCGCCGGGGCACCCCATAAAGGGGTCTTCCGCGCGACCGGAATCCGCGCTAGCGGACTCCGGTCTTGCGCAGAGAGTCCGCAACGCTGAGCGCCTCAGCTAGCTCGAGGTCGCCTTCTAGCCGGTAGCCGACGCCCCCGCGCTCCCAGATCAGCACATCGCGGGCAAGGCGGGCGCTCTCCTCGACGATCTCGCCGTCTCGGTCGAGCAGGATCACGAAGTGCGTCTCCCCGCTCAGGAAGATGCCCGGAGACCCGTGCACGTCGACGCGCTCGACCTGCGTGTTGGGGGCGACGAGCTTCTTCAGGAGAATCTCCTCCCCGACGGGCGGAACAAGGGACGACTGCGCAATCAGAAGACGCGGCGCCTCGGGCGTGCCGTAGAGGAACCACACCGTGCCTTGTCCAGCCACGTACACGCGGTCCGGAGGCGCCTCGAGCTCGCGGAGCGCGAACGTGCTCCTCTGTCTCGCCTGCTCCAACGTGACCCGCTCGCCGAGCGCGAGCTCGAGACCGTCCTCGGCCGGAACCTCGGGAAGCTCGTCGACGAGCTCGATGCGCTCCCCGCCGATCGAGAGCAGGCGGAGGAGCGCCGCGCGCGCGTCCGGAATCGCGAGCGTCGCCGCGAGCGCGGCGAGGACGACGATCGCGAGCGCCACGATCCAGCGCGCTCGCTCGACGCGCCGGGGCGACCGCGGCTCGAGCTGCGCGAGCACGGCCGGCGCGAGATCCGGAGTCTCCGGAACGTCGAGCTCGCGCGCCAGAGCGCTGAGCGCCCGCTCCAGCTCACTCACAGCTGCACCTCGGTCCTGAGCCGGGCGAGCGCCCGCGCGGTGCGGGACTTGACCGTCCCGCGGCGGACGTCGAGGACGGTCGCGGTCTCCTCCTCGGAGAGCTCGAGCAGGTACCGGCACGTGAGGACGTCACGATCGCGCTCGTCCAGTCGCCGAATCGCTGCGACCAAGGACTCCCGCTGCTCGCGTGCGAGCGCGGCGCCTTCGGGAGACGGTGCCGCGTCCCCCAAGGGTTCTGTCGTGCCCGCGCGGAGTTGCAAGGCATAGGCCCTCCCGACTGTGCGCCGCCGGTTGTGGGCCTCGTTCGCCACGATGCGCAGGAGCCAGGGCCGAAACGGCGAGCCGGGACGAAAGCGGGGCAGCGCTCGCCACGCCTTGACGAACCCCGCCTGAGCGGCGTCCTCTGCGTCCGCAGCCGACCCGGTCAGCAGGTACGCGGTTCGAAAGGCGATGTCCTGGTACATGCGCACGAGCTCCTCGAAGGCGCGTTCGTCCCCACGCCTGGCGCGTTCAGCGAGTCGAGCATCGTCGGGCGGCCGGCCCTCCACCGGCCTGTTCTACACCGAACAGGCGGTGGAGGTTCCCGGCCGCGCCGAAGCGACGCCTAGCTCGCGGGCGTCAGCCTCCGCTGACGGACGACGCCGAACGTCGCCGCGGCGAGGAGAGCAAGGCCCGCGATGATCGCGACCCCGACTGGGAGCACCGGAAACGAGCTCGGCGAGCCGCTCGGGGCCGTCCCGATGCTCACCGGGCCGTAGCTCACACTGGCCTCTCCGACCCACCCGCTGTCGATGAAGACCCGCCAGTCACCGCCTTCCGGAAAGACGACGCTCGCCTCGTACACGCCGACCTCCGAAGTCTCGATCGCCGTGAACATGTGCGCGCCGTCGTCTCCGGTGATCGTCACGACAGGGCTGAGCCCGCCGAGCGGCGTCCGGCCGTGCTGGAGCACGGTGATGGTCGGCTTCCAGGTCTCGCCCGCCGCCGTTCCGTCCGGGAGCGGCGCGAAGCCGACGGTCGCCCAGCCGCCCGCGCCGGCGGGCGCCGAAGCGGCGAGCGCCACGACGAGCGCCGAGAGCACGATGAGGTAACGCATGACTTCTCCTTTGGTCGTCTGCGAGAAATACACCGCAGGCGGCAAAAAAGGTCCACTAGCGCTCTCGCGGAACCGCCATCGTCTCGACCTTGCGAGGCGGCGGGCCGGCGCCTCGGTTCCACGTCCGCTGCCAGAAGACGAAGAAGGCGGCGGAGAGGATGATCGCCAGCACGGCGACGTAGACGTTCAGGCGCACGCCCCCGAGCTCATGGGAGGGGTCGACCCTGAGCATCTCGATCCACACCCTGCCGATGCTGTACAGGAGGACGTAGAGGGCGAACAGGTTCCCGGGACGCAGGCGGAACCGCCGCTCCACCAAGAGGAGCACGCCCGCCGCGCTGAAGCTCCAGAGCGCCTCGTACAGGAAGGTGGGATGGAACGTCTCCTGCTCGACGTCCTCGATCGGCCGGTTGGCGGGAGAGATCTCGAGCCCCCACGGGAGATCTGTCGGGCCGCCGAAAAGCTCTTGGTTCCACCAGTTCCCGAAGCGTCCGATCCCCTGGGCGACGAGCAGACCCGGAGCGACGCAGTCCATGAGCCTCGGGACATCTGCTCCGGAGCGCCTGGCGACGATCGCGCCAACGATCACCCCGAGCCCGATCCCACCCCAGACCCCGAGCCCGCCCTTCCAGATCGCAAACGGCCCCCACCACTCGTCCGGCAGCTCGTCCCAGCTCGTGACGACGTGGTACAGCCGCGCTCCGATGATCCCGGCTGCGACGCCCCACACGGCGAGGCGGAAGATGAGATCCCAGTCACCGCCGCGACGCGTCCAGCGAATCCCGGTGATCGCGACCGCCGCAGCGATCGCGACGAGCAGGGTCAGGCCGTAGAAGTGGATCGAGAGCGGCCCGAGCTCGACCGTGCTCGACTCAGGCGAGGGGATGGAGAGAAGCGGAAGCATCGGCGGGCATTGTGCCCACCTCCGCGGCTACGCACTGCGGGAACCACTACACGCGTCGAGGAAGAACGCGCTCATTGCGAGCGTCGATCCGGCCGGAGGCCGGCTTAGCCGGCCGGGAGGCATAGCGCCGCTAACTCGACGCGTTGTTCAGAAGGAGGGGGCTCGCCGGGGGAACCATGGGTTCCCCCGCGGTAGTCCCCCCGCGTTACAAGAGAATCTGGAGAGCGAGCTCCACCGAGCATCCCCGCTCGAGCAGGCCGACGGCCTTGTGCAGGTCGACGTCGTGGCTCGCTGAGAGGACGAGCGCGCTCTCGGCGTCGTACCCCGCGCGCTCGAGCTCCTCGTGGCGCCATTGCTCGATTCGGTCGATCTCAGAGACGTACAGAACCTCGAGTTCAGCCGCAGACATTTCGTCGCCCTTCCCTTCCGCAGTGGGGGATTGGTGTCCCTTGCGTATTCGTCCAGTGAGACGTACCGGACGTCCCCTTTCTGGGGGGATTTGCAAAGCCCTTACAGTGATGCCACCTCCGCTCAACAAAGCCGATGTCCTGTCCGGGGAAACCGCGGAATCGCGTGCA
>JBPCMD010000082.1:0-47626 GCA_051002595.1 Gaiellaceae bacterium | reverse complement strand
CGTGGGGGTGGGGGGAGGAACACCCCTCGCTTGTGCTCGTTGTCGGGAGGAAAACCGTGTTTCCCCCACGATCTCCCCCCTTCTTGAGGCTGGGGGGAACCCCCCGGTTCCCCACACCCCTCCACGTTCACAGGCCAACCAGGGTTGGCCTGTGAACGTTCGGAGTGCGACATCCGCCGACTTCGACGCCATAGCGAGGCTGTGGCGCGAGTTCGACCACGAGATTCCCCCACCCACCCATGAGGGGCCTGCCGATCCCGAGAAAGAGCTCGCGGAGATCGCCGAGATCCTCGAGTCCGAGATCGCGTTCGTGGCGCTCGACGACGACTCAAAGCCGGTCGGGTTCGCGCTGGCCAGGGAGCGGGCGCCAGGCTTCGGCACGCTCACCGACCTCTTCGTCGACAGGCAGGACCGCTTGAGCGGAGTGGGGACGGAGCTGATGCGGGAGGTGCTCACGGCGTTTCGCGAGCGCGGAATCGAGCAGCTCGATCTCGAGGTCGTTGCGGCGAACGCGGGAGCGCGCTCGCTCTATGGGCGCTGGGGCCTCCGCGACGAGGTCGTGATCATGACGGGCTCGATCGAGGATCTCGAGGCGAGGCTCGGGCGGCAGGAAGCGTCGTCGTTCGGCTCGATCCACATCCAGACCGACAACGTGAGCGCGGTCGAGGTCGCCGTCAGGCAGTTCGTGCCGCGCCTTCCCGGTGGATCGCGCGGCTCGCTCCTGGCGCCGCCCAGAAACGGCTGGATCGCGGTCTATGACGACGTCTGTGACCGAAATCCGGACATGCTGCGCAGACTCGCGCGCGAGCTCTCCGATCGGATGGGATCGGTGACGCTGCTCCTCGGCGTGGAACGCGACGAGCTGCTGCGGATGATCCTCTTCGAGCGCGGACGCATCGTCGACGAGTACCTCTCCGTCCCGGAGTTCTACGGGCCGCTTCCGCCGGGAGACGTGGTTGGGCTCGCAGCGAATCCGAGGGTCGTGTCGCGGCTGACGGGCGCCGATTCCGAGGCGGTGCGACGAATCGCCGTCACGGCCTCCACGCCCGCGGACTTGCCGCCTGCAAGGGAGCTTCTCGTCGAGCTCGCGAGCGCGATGGGCATCGCGGGCGGCGAGCACGGCTACGCCGACGCGCCGGAGGTCGCGGACGCGATCAGGATCGAGCGCAGATGAAGGTCATGCTCCTTCACGCCTGGCCGCCCGACGAGTCGATGTGGGCGCGCCAGGTCTCTCTGCTTCGCGAAGCCGGCTTCACGCCGTTCGCGCCACGCTTGTACGGACGAAAGGCCTCCATCGACGGCTGGGCGGCGCGCCTTCTCGAGGAGCTCGACGGGCCATTCGTCGCCGTCGGAGCGTCGATGGGCGGCTACTGCGCGCTCGCGCTCGCCCGCCGCGCGCCCGAGCGGGTCGTCGGCATGGTTCTCGCCGGGTCGAAGGCGAGGGCCGACGAGATGCAGCGCCGTGTGTATCGAAACGAGCTGATAGCACGGCTCCGCGAGAAGGGCGTTCCCGGCGATCTCGACACCGAGGTGGACGCCCAAGAGCTCGCGGTCGCCCAGGAGGCGATGCGGGATCGGCTCGACCTCTCGGGAGTGGTCGCCTCGTTCGGTGGGCCGCTGCTCGTCTGCGTCGGAGACAGCGACGAGCTCGTCTCGGTCGACGAGGCTCGCGACCTCGCTGCGAGCGCGATCCGCGGCACGCTCGAGATCTTCGAGGGCGCGGGCCACCTGCTCACCCTCGAGCAGCCGGAGCAGTTCGACGCCGTCCTCGGAGAGTTTCTCGCGCAATGGAAGACATAGCTCTCGAAGAGCTCCGGGAGCGCCTCGGTGAAGCTGGTCTGGTCGTACTGGACGTGAGGACGACGCAGGAGTTCGAGGGCGCAGCCGGCGCGCCGTGCGATCCCAGGCAGGGCCACATCGCAGGCGCCCGGCACCTGTCTCTCGACCGCCTGCTCGCGTGCCGCTCAGCCGAAGAGGTGCGGGCGCTGGTCTCGCTTCCCGAAGGCATGGAGATCGTGGCGTATTGCCACTCGGGACAACGCTCCGCGTTCGCGGCGCAAGTGCTACAGGGCGCCGGGTACCTTGCCCGGAACTACGTTGGCTCTTGGCACGAGTGGTCGCGTGATCTGCTATTGCCCTCGGAGCCGTGAGAGCTGTCGAACGGTAGTGAGGTACGCGGTGACGCCCACGTCCACCCGGTCGGGGTACGCGTAGCCGAGCGCGGCGCCCACCTCCGTCGCGACTCGCCGAAAGAGGGCAATGGCGACGAAGAGCGCGCTCCAGTTCTCCTCGGTGTCGGTGCCGACGTATGTGCTCGCGAGCTTCGACCAGAGATCCGCGGGCAGGTGCTGCTCGAGACCGCGCCCATATGCGCCTGGCCGTAACGACCAGTCGTGATCGAGCTCGATCCGCCACTCGAGAAACCGACGCAGCGCGACGAACTTGGCGTCGTAGTCGAGCATGAACTTGGCGAAGAAGATCTCACCGCGCGAGAGGGCCTTCGCGACGTAGGTCGTGTCCCACCAGAATTCCTCGACGAGGGCGCGGTACTCCGCCTCCGTGGGGCGTGCTGGGATGTGGGCTTGGTAGGTCGGCGGCTGCCACGAGGACGTTTGCCCGTCCTTGTCCAGGAGAACTCGATAGCCGACGTCAAGATCCTCGAAGAGCTCCGCCTCTTTCGCAACACGGTCGAGAAGCTCGGCGGGCCAGATGCTGTAGTCCACCCGCACGTGATCCGAGTAGATGACCCCGCGGAAGTAGGTCGTCGTCCCGTAGGGCTCGTGTCGATCGCCCCAGCGCACGAGTGGCTCGCCGTATCCCGAGGCCCAGGCGTCGCTCGCGACGTGATCGTCGGCGTCGTCGACACCGACGATCACGTCGTAGTCCGAGAGCATGTCGGCGGTTCCATCGCCCCGCGCGCGCGAGCTGGTGAGGATCAGGGCGCGAACCGACGGCAGCGCCTTTCCCCACGCGACGAGTCTCTCGAGAACTTGGTGTTCGTCCGGCGCGCGGAGCATCAGGTCAGCGCGGCTTGCAGGAAGGCGCCGCAGAGTGCTCTCCCCTGCTCGTTCCAGTCGGCGATCCTGGCGCGCGTCGCCGCGAGAAACTCTTCGCTGGCTACGGGCACGTCATCCGGATCCTCGGTCGTCCATATCTCCACCATCGCGAGCGTCACCTCGGCGTGAAACTGGATTCCCCAGGCGCGCTCGCCGATCCGGAACGCCTGCGTGCAGACATCGCTTCGCGCGAGCTCGGTCGCACCTGTTGGAAGCTGAAAGGTGTAGTGGTGCCACTGGAACGCCTCAGTCCGCGGCGGGAGCACGCCGAGCACGAGATCGGCGCAGCCCTCCGGAGTCAGCTCCACCTCGAACCAGCCGATCTCGGGCTTCCGTGCGGGCCCGACCGAAGCCCCTGCCGCGCGTGCGAGCAGCTGCGCGCCGAGACAGACACCGAGCACGGGGACCTCTTCGGCGAGCGCGCCTCGCAAGAACTCCGCTTCGCGCTCGAGCCAGCCGAACTGCTCGTCCTGGTCGGGGTGCATGGAGCCGCCGAAGACCATCACCGCGTCGTAGCTGGAGACCGGTTGCGGCGATCCACCGAGCGGAACCACCCAGCGCTCGAGCTCGTGCCCAGAGGCCTCGGCGACCTCGTCGAAGACCCCTCCGGGGACGGTCGGCCCGTGGGTGACGGAGAGAATGCGCATCTGGCCGACTCTAATGAGCCAGTGCTCCTGGGGATACATCGGCGCTGTCTTGTGACGCTCACAGTGCCAGGCACTGTTAAGAGCGCGGGGGCGCTCGGCGGGTTGGACCGCGAATAGACGGGCCCTGGGGAGATGGTCACGATGTGGCGAGGGCGACTCTGATCAGTGGACCTGTGAATCGATTGGCGTTCTCTTTTCACGCTTACAGGGACAGGCACTGTTAAGAACGGCGCTATGCCATCCGTGCGATCTGACATCTTTCCGGCAGGGATGAGCGTGACTCGAGAAGACCTGATCGCCGCTCTCGAGGAGTACTACCGCTCGTGCGGCCTCCGGCCGGAGTGGGCACCCGACGGGACGGTGCGGGCGCGCGGGTTCGGCGGAGTGACCTGGATCGGGCTTCCGGTGTCGGCCGAGGATCTCGACGACGCGGGCTTCGAGGCTCGGCTGGTCGAGCTCGGTGGCGAGCGGATGCCGACGGGCGAGCTCTGCCCGCTCGAGCTGCTCCCGTCGCCGGACTGCGCCGAGCGACTGTACGCGATCCTCGAGAGAGTCGGCCTCGGCGAGCGTGGGAACGTCGAGGTGTACGCGGCTGCCTAACGGGCCTGTCCGGAAAGTGGCTCAGGGCGCCTGACATATGCGACGCACCACGATGCGGCGTCCTCAGTCGCGCAGATATACCTGCATATCTGCGCTCCCTGCGTCCTTGCCTCGCGTCACTCTCACATGCCATTCACCGTGGCCACTTTCCGGACGGGCCCTAACGCCTAGAACAAGGTGGGCGCGAGCGGAGGTGGCTCGATGCCGCCGGCTGCGGAGATCCCTGCCTCGTCGAGCAGGCCGCGGAGTAGGAGCGCGCTACGCGGGGCGAAGTCGTCGCGGTTGTTGTTGAAGAGCGCGTAGACCTCGTCCGCGTCGTCCGTCAGCCCGCGGAGCTTCTCCACCCACTCCGCGAGCTCCTCGGGCGAGTACATCCAGTTGAAGCGCTCGGACGACTTCTCCGCCTTGATGTTCCAGGTCTTGACGTTGCGGCCGTGGAAGCGGACGTAAGCGACCCGGTGGGTCGCAGCTGCCACAGGTGGAAGCACGTTCGAGGCACGGGTCGGCGGCGCATCCACGGAGACGTATGCAAGCCCATGGCGCTCGAGGAACGTGAGGGTGTCGGCCCGCTCGTCCTCCTCGAGCCAGGAGCGGTGACGGAACTCGACGAGCGGAACGAGCGGGTCGAGCAGCGCGCGGACGCCGGAGAGCTCGGACTTGGCCGTATCCGACTTCACGAAGCGGGGGTGGTACTGGAGAAGAATGCCCTTGAGCTTCCCGGAGAGCTCGAGCGGCTCGAGCGATGCTCGAAACTCTGCGAACGCCTGCTCGAGCCCACCTGCCGGCTCCTCGTGGCCCGTCATCGACGCGTGCGCCTTCACGTGGAATACGAACTCGGGTGGCGTCCGCTGCGCCCAGCGGCCGGTCACAGCCGGGTCGGGCAGGTGGTAATAGGGCGAGTCGACCTCGACGGTGTCGAACCGCTCCCCGTAGTAGGCAAGCCGCGCCTTCGGCGAGGAGACGCCTCGCGGGTACCAGTGCTTGAGCAGCCCGTCGTCCGCGAAGCTGCACGTGCCGAGGCGGACGGTCGCAGCCATGGCCGAAAGCGTAGGGGCCGACGAGAGGCTGGTGCCTGTCACCGGGACATGTCCGGTGACAGGCACCTTCGTTGCTAGCGCTTGCGGATGACCCGGCTCTGCGCCGTGAACCCGCTCGTCGTCGGATTCACGCACGGCACGGGCGCGATGGCAGCGCTGATCGCCGAGCACACCGCGGGCGCGGCGCCCGCGGCTGCGGTGGCGTTCGCTCGGAAGAACAGCCCCGTCTTCGCGCGGAAGGTGAACGCTCCGCTCGCCGAGGAGCGCACGCTGCCAAGCCGCTTGAGACGGTTCGCCTTGGCTCCGCCGAAGATGGCGACCGTCGCCCCCGCACGTGCCTGGCCTCCTTGCGTCACACGGCCGCTCACGACGGCGCCCACTCCGGCCCTGCCGGACTTCTTCGCGGCCACCGTGACCGCCCCGGCGGAGACGGCGGCAGGAGACGCGACTGTGCCGGCGGCGTTGACCTGCCCGAGAGCAGGCCGGTACGGCGTCCAGAACGCGACCCAGGCGCCGGGCGACTGGCTGAAGACGCCGTTGATGGTGAGCTCGGCGCTGTACAGCTTCGCGCCGAAGGTCGCCCGTCCCGGAACCCCGGCGGGCACGTCCGGAGGCGGCAGACAGACCTGGATGTACGCAGGGCCGAGCGCGGCCTGCGCCCCGGCCGTGGCCACGAGGTACGCGGGCACGGGCAATGTCTGACCGGCCGCGCTCAGGACCATCACCCAGGATGCGAGCGGCGCCACCGTCCCGAGACACGCGGCCTGCGTGGCCGGTGCGATCTGGCCGGGTGCCGCGACGATCAGATTGCCTTCGAGCGGGAGATCGGCGCCGGCGAGATCGAGCGCCTTGACGATCGCCCGCACCGGACCGAGCGACGTGCCCGGGGCCTGGGTCGTGGTCAGCTGCGTCCCCGTGGGCACGAAGATGCGAACACTCGCGGTCGGGTCGTCGTTCGGATCGAGGGTCGCCTTGATCGTGGCGGTGGTTCCCGACTGCCGTACCTCGAGCTTCGCTGTCGTGTACGCCGCGAACGCCGAGGGGACGGCGATCAGCGCAACCAGGGACGCTGCCGCGGCCGCGGCCGTCCAGATGCGTCGTTTCATGTGTTCCCTCCTCTGTTTCAAGCGTAGGTGTCTTGTGCGTAAGTCGTGCCTGGGCGGCGCGGGTTGCAAACCTCTAGCTACCCACGGGCAAGCAGGACCCCGCTCGCCTTCACCCACTCCTTGTTGTCGTAGCGGTACAGATAGACGTGCTCGAGCGGTCGGTAGTCGGTACGCGACGTCTGCAGCCGGATGCCGGGGAGCAGGAACGGATTTCGTGGCAGGTTCAGGCTCTGCGCCGCACGCAGAAGCCCGGCCCGGGTGAGATTCGGGCCGGCCCTTCGGATCGTCTCCACCATCGTCCAGGCGACGGTCATCCCGTACCAGTTGTAGACATCGGTCACGCGTCCGGACGGGTTGTGCCGGCGCATGATCGTTCGATAGAGCGCAACCGTCTTGTCCCTCCTCCAGACCGGGTCGTTCGGGTTCTTCACGAACGCGATCGAGAGCGCGCCCTTCGTCAACTCGGGGGCATTGACGCGGGCGATGGCCATGATCCCGGGCTCGATCGAGACGGAGGCGATGTAGAGGCGCGGCTTCCAGGCGAGCTTGTGCGCCGAGACGACGGCCTGGATGAAGAATTTCGGTGTCGCGAAGATCATCAGCGTGTCGGCACGCGATGTCTTCAGCTTCGCGACCTGGCCCGTGACATCGGAGCCTGTGAACTCGTACGACTCCTTCGCCACGATCTTCGGGCCTTTGCCTGCGATGGCTCGCGTGAGCCCCGTCAGCATGTCCCGGCCGAGCTCGGTGTTCTCGTAGAGAACCGCGATCCGCGCCCGCGGGCGTGTCTGCGCGACGTTTCTGCCGTAGACGGCGCCCTCGCCGCGGTAACTCATCAGGAAACCCATTGTCCACGGGTACCGGGCCGATGCGCTGCCTATGGCTTGCGATCCGTCCGCGGCGAAGAGCTGAGGCACCTTCTGGGCGTTCAGGTACTCGCGGATCGCCAGGCTGTTCGACGTGCCGACCGTGTTGAAAACGGCGAACACCTTGTCCTGCTCGACGAGCTTGCGCGTGAGCTGAACCGTCAGCGCCGGGTTGTAGGCGTCATCGTAGAACGTGTACGAGATCCTTCGCCCGTTGACGCCGCCGCTCGCGTTCACGTAGTCGAAGTACGCCTTCGCGCCGGGGCCGACGGCGCCGAACGCGGCTGCCTCCCCGGTGAGCGGTACCGTTCCGCCGAGCAGAACTGTGGAAGGCGTCACTCCGGGATCCTGCGCCGGTCGAGCGCCCGCGCCCGCGGTCACCACCAAGGCGGCGAGGGCCGCGAGGGCAACCCGCGCGATCACTCGGAAACCGGATTACGCAGAGCGGGAATCGTGAGCACGGCGTTCCCGACCCGGACGCGCGCGCTGGGAGCCATGGGCAGATCGAGGTAGAGCAGGTTCGACGACGACTGGGCGAGCGAGGACGATCCTAGGGTCAGCGTCAGCCTCGACCCGCGCGGAACGAACGTCGCCTGGCTCGCCAGCTTGATGGTGATCTTCTGCACGCCGTTCTTCGTCGGCACGCCCCCGGCGCTGACGACGATCTCCCTGCCCTGCGGCGTGCGTGCGGTCAGCACGGCGACCAGGCGCGACCAGCCGCCGCTTGCCGCGATCGTGGCCTTCACCGTCGGCGAGCCGTACACCTCCACCGCACCCCGCAGCGGCCCGGACCTGCGGACGAGCTTGCCGCTGCGTGCGAAGGTCGTGACGCCGGGGAATGCGACCGTGCTGGTCGTCGTCCCGGGCTGGGTAGTCCTGAATGGCAGCTGTCCGGTCGTGAACCCCTCGGGCGCCAGCGCGAACGCCCTTCGCGCTCGAACACATGCGCTCGGGCCGAGGTGGCAGTCGTAGAACGCTCGCACCTGGCTCAGCAGGTAGGCCGTGTCGGCCGCGGGGAAGGTCGAGGGCGCGTGGCCGTGCAGGCCGAGGTAGAGCACCTTCGGCCCACGGAGGCGCTGGAAGGCGAGAGCCGCTTGGTCGATGCCGAACAGGAAGTCGCGGCGCCCTTGTGCCATGAAGACGGGAGTCGTGACCGAGCCGAGCTTGGAGAGGCTCGAGCGCTCCGCCGCCCAGGGCCGCACCACCGCGGTGTTTCCCGCGAATGCCGCCGCCTGGATCGGCGCCAGCGACGGGTCGCGCCTCGATTCGGGAATCGAGCCTGCGAGCCCGGCGACCAGGCCCGACTTCACCAGTCCCTGTGGCAAGAGCGCGGTGTACAGATCCGTCCAGGTCTCGACGGTGACGACGGCTCCCCACGGCACGCCGGCGACCAGCGAGTTGAAGACCGCGCCGCCGCCGTACGAAATGCCCCAGGCGCCGATCTTCCCGTCCGCGACATCCGGCCGAGCGGCGAGCCAGGCGTGGACGGCACGCGTGTCGGCGATCTCGCGAGGCCCGTCGATGGAGACGAGCCCTCCCGACTGGCCGTGGCCGCGAGCGTCGAAGGTGAGCACGACGTAGCTCTGTCCGACGAAGCCGTAGGCCTCCACGAGCGCGTTCATCTGCTCCTTGTTTCCGGCGAGCCCGTGCAGGAACACGATCGCGGGCCAGCCACCGGCGGGCGCGGCGACATCGGGCAAATAGAGCGTGGCCGAGATGGACACGCCGTCGTCCATGGGGATGGACACGTTCTGCTTCGAGAGCCCGGATCCGGTCGCATCGCCGACAAAGAGCACGAGGACGGCTGCCAGGCCGAGAGTCCAGGTCTTTATCACGGCCGGAAAGGGTAGATGAGGAATGTGAAGCGGGCCTGGCGTCCCCCGCCGGCCGCCGTAGTATCCCCGCGGATGGACGAGCGGCCGATCGGCGTCTTCGACTCTGGCATGGGCGGCTTGACCGTCCTGCACGAGTGCCTCGTGACGCTCCCCCACGAGGATTTCGTCTACCTCGGTGACGGCGCCAGGCTTCCGTACGGACCGCGCCCGCTCACCGAGATCCGGCGCTTCGCCGGAGAGATCGCCGGCTACCTCGAGCGCCAGGGCGTGAAGCTCATCGTGGCGGCCTGTAACTCCGCCACCGCCGCCGCGCTGCCCGACCTCCAGCGCAGGCTCTCCGTGCCGATCGTCGGCGTGCTCGCGCCAGAGGCGCACGCCGCCGTGCTGGCGACGCGCAACCGGCGCATCGGCTTGCTCGCCACCGAGGCGACGGTCGCGAGCGGCCGCTACGCCGAGCTCGTGAGGGCGCTCGACGCAGGCGCCGAGCTCGTGTCGATCCCCTGCCCGCGCCTCGTCCCGCTGATCGAGGGGTCCGACCCGTTCGGCGACGAGACGACAAACGCGGTTCGTGAGTACGCGACGCCGCTGAAGGACGAGGACGTGGACACGGTCATCCTCGGCTGCACCCATTACCCACTGATCCGTCCCGTCCTGCAGCGCGTCTTCGGACGGGGAGTAACGCTCGTCTTCTCCGCCGACGAGACCGCCCGCGAGGTTGCGGAGACGCTCACGCGCAAAGGGATCGAGAACTCGGAGTCGCGAGAAGGCGCGTATCGCTTCCTGACCACGGGTGATCCCGACCTCTTCAAAGAGATGGGAAGACGTTTCCTCCAGCTTCCGATCGCCGCGGCCGAGCACGTCGAAGTGGCGACGTTGGAAGCAGCAGCCGCGTGAGACCTGATGGCCGGAAGGCCGGCGAGCTTCGCCCGCTGGAGATCATGACGGACTTCCTGGAGCAGCCGCATGGGTCCGTCCTCTACGGGCAAGGAAAGACGCTCGTGCTCTGCACGGCGACGGTGGAGGAGGGCGTGCCGCGCTGGTTGGCCCGCAGCGGACGAGGCTGGATGACCGCCGAGTACTCGATGCTGCCGGCGTCCACCGGCGAGCGGACGCAGCGCGCCGTGTCGCGCGGGCGGCCCGACGGACGGACAGTCGAGATCCAGCGCCTGATCGGTCGCGCGCTCCGCTCCGTCTGCGACTTCGAGGCGCTTGGCGAGCGCACGCTCTGGCTCGACTGCGACGTCCTGCAGGCGGATGGCGGCACGCGTTGCGCGTCGATCACCGGCGTCTGGATCGCCGCTCGCCGCGCTCTCGACCACTTCGGCCTCTCGAAGGCGCTCCGCGGCTCGGTCGCCGCGGTCTCGGTCGGGATCGTGGGCGGGGAGGCGGTGCTCGACCTCGACTACCCGGAGGACTCCTCGGCCGAGACGGACATGAACGTCGTCATGACCGGCGAAGGCGCCCTGGTCGAGGTGCAGGCGACGGCAGAGCGGGATCCGTTCTCGCGCGAGCTCCTCGATCAACTGCTCGACCTCGCGGCAGGTGGCATCGAGGAGCTGACGAGGGTCCAGCTCGAGGCCGCCGCAGCTCCGCGCCCATGACGGGCAAGACTCGCCTTGCCATCGACACGTAGGGCGAGGCTTGCCTCGCCCTCGAACGACAAGGCTCGTGCTCGCTTCGCGAAACGAGCACAAGCTGCGCGAATGGCGGGATGCGCTCCCGGGCTGGGACGTCGTCCCGCTCGGAGGAACGGACGAGCCGACCGAGGACGGCGCGACCTTCGTCGAGAACGCGCGGATCAAGGCTCGCCACGGGCGGCAGGCGTCGCCGCGCGAGGCGTGGGTTGCGGGTGAGGACTCAGGCATCGAAGTGGCAGCGCTCGACGGAGGACCCGGGATCGAGTCTGCCCGCTGGGCTGCCGAGCCCGTCTCCCGGCTGCTCGCCGAGCTCGAAGGCGTGGAGCAGCGCAGGGCGCGCTACGTCTGCGAGGTCGTGGCACTCGACCGGAGCGGAGCTGAGGCGCGGGCGTCGGGGACACTCGAGGGGACGATCGCCCGGGGGCCGAGCGGGACCGAGGGATTCGGCTACGACCCGATCTTCATTCCGCGCGGCGAGTCACTCACCGTCGCGATGCTCGGCGATCCATGGAAAGCCGCGCACTCGCACCGCGCGCAGGCTGCGCGTGCGCTCGCGGCGCTCCTGCGATAGCGTCGAACGATGGACGCGAACCAGGCGCTGGTCGAGCTCGCCGAGCTCTCGTCCCAGGTCGTGCGGGCGGTCGTCTTGGACGCGAAGGGCTCCGTGCTCGCGTCAACGGGTGACGGAAGCGATGGCTTGGCCCGGTCGGCCGTCGATCTGCTGGCCGCTGCCGGCGAGCTTCACGCCTCGGCGGGCGAGGTGACGCGCGCGGAGGTGGAGCTGGCCGAAGGCGGCCTCTTCGTCCTCCGGGAGGGCGATCGCACGATTGCGGCGACGACGGGGCCGAATCCAACGTCCGGCCTGATCGTCTACGACTTACGCACCTGCCTCGGCGGGATCGTCGACGAGAAACCCAAGCGGCGGCGTACGGCGACCGAGCCGAATGATGGAGAGGACGAATGAGACGGGTGTTGCGTCTCGCGGTCCTGGTGAGCGCCGCTATCTGGGCGTGGCGCCATTTCGTCCATGCCCGTGGGCCGCACGAGCGCGCGAGTGTGTCGTTCGCCGACGGCTCGGCAATCGTGCTCGAGCCGGGCTCGGCGGAGTTCGAACGACTCGCTTCCATCGCTCGCTCAGCGCTTCGATGAGCGACGAGGCGCTGGGGCGAATGTTGGCCGAGAGAGCGCTGCTCGAGGGCGACTTCGTCCTCCGCTCCGGCAGGCGCTCGTCGTGGTATCTCGACAAGTACCGCTTCGAGACCGAGCCGGAGATCCTGCGCGCGCTGGGGAAGAGCCTGGCCGATGCGGTCTCGGAGTTCGAGCCGAACGCGGTTCGCCTTGCCGGCCCGGCTCTCGGGGCCGTCGCGTTGGCAGCTTCGGCATCGATGACGTCCGGTCTGCCCTTCATCATCGTGCGCGGTGAAGCCAAGGAATACGGGACGGCGAATCGCATCGAGGGCCCCTTCGAGCCGGGCGAGCTGGTGTGCCTCCTGGAGGACGTCGTGACGACAGGCGGCGCTCTCCGAGCGTCGGTGTCGGCTCTTCGGGACGAGGGCCTCGTGGTGCGAAACGCCATCTCGGTCGTCGACCGGGAGGAGGGTGGCTCGGACGCTCTCGCGCGCCTCGGCGTGCGCCTCCGCGCCCTCTTTCGCGCCGAGGAGCTCCTGGAACTGCGAAAAACCGCCGCAAAGCTCGATGGTTGAGCCAAATCAGATGGGCTGTTAGGGTCCCCCAGTCCCCGACAGACTCATGATTCCGACATAGGAGGAGGGACAGTGACCAAGCAGGATTTCGTGGACGCCGTAGCCGACCAGGCCGGTATGTCCAAGCGTGACGCCGGCGCTGCGGTAGACGCCGTGCTCGACACCATCACGTCCGCGCTCAAGCAGGGTGACTCGGTCACCTTCACGGGCTTCGGCAAGTTCTCGACGTCGGCGCGCGCCGCGCGCATGGGCGTCAATCCGCGCACAGGCGAGCGCGTGCAGATCCAAGCGACGACCGTGCCGAAGTTCTCGGCCGGCAGCGCCCTCAAGACCGCCGTCAAGAGCGGCTAACGCGGGCTTCACTCGCGGGGTTTCGGAGGGGTCGCCGCGAGGCGGCCCCTCCGCTTTCGGGTGAACACTTGGCCCCTGCCCGCTTGGCTCTGACGTTTGTAACGTCAGCCCACTTTCCCAGGACGGGGGCTTCCCAGTGCGGCCCCACGCTACCCCCCATGTCTGACACCAAGAGCTTGAGATACGAACATATGTTCGATAGTGTCGAATCGTGCAGCTCATGTTCGATGCCGCGGATCGGCTCGTCGAGCTCGTGCAGGCTCGGCGCGGGCCCGTGTCGCCGGAGGACGCGGCTCACGTTCTCTTCGCGCTCGAGCGTGCGCCCGCCGCTCTCGCCCGCTCGCTGCTCGACGACGTGGTCGCCGGTGACGCTCGGCTCGCCTGGCTCGGCGCCCGCGTCGGGCTGACCGACCCGCCGCACGCCGACATCCTCATCGAGGACGCCGAGTTCATCGTCTTCGACCTCGAGACAACCGGTCTCTCCGCGATTCGCAACCGCATGTGTGAGATCGGGGCCGCGCGAGTGCGCGCGCTCGCCATCGAGGACACCTTCGAGACGCTCGTCAACCCCGGCTCCGTGCTCCCGCCGTACATCGCCGCGCTCACCGGAATCCGCGACGGCGATCTGAGGCGGGCGCCGCGCTCCGAGCTCGCCGTCCGTCGCTTCCTCGGCTTCGCAGGAGACGCCTCGCTCGCCGCGCACAACGCGCGCTTCGACATGTCGTTTCTCGAGCGCGAGGTCGAGCGGCTCACCGGGCGGCGCGTCGCGGCGCCGGTCGTGGACACGGTCTGGCTCGCGAGGCGGCTCCTCCAGCGCAGGAGCGAGCGATTCTCGCTCGCATCGCTCGCGCATTTCTTCGGAACGTCGACCCGCCCCTGCCACCGGGCGCTGCCTGATGCGCTCGCGACCGCGGAGATCCTCGTCTCGCTGCTCGGCCTCGCGCAGGAGCGCGGCGCGCGGACGGTCGCGGACGTTCTCGAGCTCGCGGCGCCACGAGCGCGCAGGCTGCACGGGAAGCGCTCGCTGATCGCCGGAGCTCCCGCCGGCCCCGGCATCTATCTCTTCCGCGACCGCAACGAAACGATTCTCTATGTCGGCAAGGCGCGTGACCTGCGGGCGCGGCTCCGCTCCTATTTCTCGGGCTCGCGGCAGCGGCCCGCCGTGGAGGCGGCGCTCGGCGCGCTCGAGCGCGTGGAATGGAGGCAGCTCGGCTCCGAGCTCGAAGCCGCTCTCGAGGAGTTGCGGCTCATCGGTGAGCTTCGTCCTCCCGCGAACGCGCGAGGCGGGCGGCCGAACCGCTACGTCTACCTCGCGCAGCGCGGCGATCGCTGGGTCGTTGTCTCGGAGCCAGGCCAACACGGGCCGATCACGAGCCGGAATCGCGCGCGGCTCGTCGCGCGCGCGCTCGACGGCTTCGAGGGCGACGATCCCGCTGACGCCGTGCCCGCGCTACATGACAAGCTTCGGCGGCTCGCGAGCGATCTACGCTTCGAGGACGCCGCTCGCGTGCGCGATCGCCTGAAAGCGCTCGAGGAGGCGGTTGCGCGTTTCGCCGAGCTCGACCGGCTTCGGAAGGTCAACGTCTGTGTTCTGGCGCCCGCACGAGAGCCAGGCTTCAAGCGGGCGTTCTTCGTCACAGGCGGCCGGCTGGCGGCGGTGAGGATACTGGCCGCTGGCAGAGCAGGCAGGATCGAGGTGGAGGCCGGAATCGCGGAGGCGGCACTCGCCGAGCCGTCGTTCGCGCCCGAAGACGCGGACCGGCTCCTGCTCGTGGCGGGCTTCATGCGACGACCGGGACCCGAGCTCCGCATCGTCTCGCTGGATGCGACCCAAATCCTTGCGGCGTGAGGGACCCAAAGCCCGACGAGGTGCGTAGCCTTGAGACGTGGACCTCCCAGCCTTCCCCGACCGCCTCGCCCAAGCGGTCGAGCGCAAGCGCAGCCAGCTCGTTGTCGGCCTCGACCCGCGGCTCGACGTCCTCCCGATGGAGCTTCGCGGCGAGGCGGTGCTCGGCCGGGCGGCTGCGGCGAGCGCGGTGGCGCGCTTCTGCAAAGGGATCGTCGATGCTGTCGGCCCGTATGTCGTCGCGGTCAAGCCGCAGGCAGCGTTCTTCGAGGCTCTCGGCTCGGACGGGATGCACGCGCTGGAGGAGGTCTGCGCGTACGCGCGCTCGATCGGCCTGCTTGTCATCCTGGACGCCAAGCGCGGCGACGTGGGCTCGACCTCGCGCGCGTACGTCGCCGCCTATCTCGAGCCGAACGAGGAAGGAACTCCGCTGGCCGACGCGATCACCGCGAGCCCGTATCTCGGTCTCGACTCGGTCGAGCCCTTCCTCGCCGCCTGCAGACGACACGGCTCCGGGGTCTTCTTCCTCGTGCGCACGTCGAACGCGGGCGCCGCGGATGTGCAGGACGCGATGCTCTCCGACGGCCGGCCGCTGTGGCAGCACTTGGCGACGCTCGTCCACGAGTGGGGACAGCCGCTCGTCGGCGAGGGAGGCATGTCGAGCGTCGGCGCCGTCGTGGGCGCGACGCTGCCGCGCGCGGTCTCGGAGGCTCGGCGGCTGATGCCGCAAACGCCGATGCTGCTACCCGGCGTCGGGGCGCAGGGCGCCACTCCGGCCGACGTCGCACGGGCGTTCACCAGCGGTCCCGCGAGCGCGCTCGTGACGGCTTCCCGGTCGGTGATCTTCGCTTTCCGAGATACGGAGGAGGACTGGCGTGTCGCGGCTGCGGGCGCTGCGGAGCGGCTGTCGACGCAGGTGTGGGCGGCATCGGGTTGGTGAGAGCAGGGGACAGGCTGAAACCTAGGCCCCCGACGGGCCGTTGGTGAGAGACGGGTCAGGCTTCAGCCTGACCAACCCCAACGGCACTTCCACTAGAGTTCCGCGCCGGTGATGCGCAGCATCCTGCTCGGCGTCGTCGCCCTCGCCGTCCTGGCGACGCCGGTTCAAGCCTCGACCCAGCCCGCGGAGCGTCCGCGCCTTCCCGCGGCGGCGTGGTACCTCGTCGGCGAGGACGGCGCTGTTCTCGCCCAGCAGAGCTCGAGGCGCTCTCGCGCGATCGCCAGCATCACCAAGCTGATGACCGCGATCGTCGCGCTGGAGGAGGCGCGGCCCTCCGAGCCTGTCCAGGTCAGCCTGCAGGCCGCAGGGGTCGGCGGGTCGACCGTCTACTTGCGCGGCGGCGAGATGCTGACCGTCGGCGAGCTCGTTCGCGCCATGCTCATTCCCAGCGCCAACGACGCGGCCTTCGCGCTCGCGCTGCACGTCGGCGACGGCTCGACGGCCCAGTTCGTCTTCCTGATGAACGAGAAGGCGCTGGAGCTCGGCCTGGTCGACACGACGTTCGTGAACCCGCACGGTCTCGACGAGCCGGGTCATGTGTCGAGCGCGCGCGACGCGACGGTTCTGATACGCCACGCGCTCGGAGTTCCCGCGATCCGGGACGCGCTCGAAGAGCCGTCTTTCTCGCTCGCAGGCGGACAAGTGTTTCCGACGACCGACGATCTCCTCACGAGCTGGCAACCGCTCCTGGGCGGGAAGACCGGCCACACAAAGGGCGCCGGCTGGTCGGAGGCGGCGGCGGCGTCGAGGCGCGGCGCCACCGTGTACGGGACCGTTCTCGGCGTCGACACACGCGAAGGACGAAACGACGCTCTGCGCGAGTTGCTCGACTTCGGGCTCGACCGCTACCAGCGCGTGGCGGTGATCGAGGCGACCCGCGTCTACGGAGAAGCCGACACCGAGTATGGCCAGAAGCGCGTCGAGCTCATTGCGTCGAGCACGCTTGTGCGTACCGTGAGAGAAGACGTGCCGCTGCTCGAGCGCACCTACGTGCCGACGATGGTCGGGCTGCCGGTGCGAGCGGGCGAGCGGCTGGGACGGGTCGAGGTCTGGGAGGGTGATCGTCTGGTGGCGTCGTCGAACCTGGTCGCTGCAGAGTCGGTTTCGGAGCCGGGCAACCTGGGCCAAGCCGTCTGGCTCGCCGAACGGACCGCAGAGAACGTGTGGGAGCTCGTCACATGATCGTCACCGTCACCGCCAATGCCGCGCTCGACCGGACGCTCACCGTCCCCGTGTTCCAGATCGGCTACCGCCATCGCTCGAGCGACGTCCTGACGCTCGCGGGCGGCAAGGGGCTCAACGTCGCGCGGGCGCTAAAGCTCCTTGACGTGCCTGTCGTAGCAACGGGCCTGGCCGGGGGACGCACCGGTACGAGGATCGTGGAGGAGCTGACCTCGGAGGCCATTCTCAACGACTTCGTCCGCATCGCGGGGGAGTCGCGCACCTCGACGGCAGTGGTCGATCCGACCTCAGGCACGTACACGGAGATCAACGAATGGGGCCCGGAAGTCACGTCGACCGAGCTCGACATGTTGATGGAGAAGCTCCGCTACCTCTCCCGCGGCGCCGCCTTCGTCGTGCTCGCCGGCTCGCTTCCCCGCAAGGTTCCGACGGAGTTCTATGCAGAGGCCATCCGCGATCTCGTGCGCCGTGACGTGCGGGTTGTCCTGGACAGCGAAGGCGAGGCGCTGCATCTGGGCGTCCAGGCGGGGCCATTCCTCGTCTCCCCGAACCAGGGCGAGGCCGAGCAGCTCGTCGGCCAGGAGCTCGAGGATGACGACGACTTCTTGATGGCGCTGGACGCGATCGCGGAGATGGGCGCTCGCAACGTCGTCATCACCCTGGAGAACGGCTGCTTCGCGCTGCTCCGCATAGGACGAAAGTCACAGCGGATGCGCGCTTTCGCGCCACGCGTCGAGCCGCTCTCAGGAGTGGGGTCGGGCGACGTTCTCCTCGCCCAGCTTCTCGCCGCGCTCGTCGAGGAGCGATCCTCGGACTACGCGATTCGGCTCGCTGTGGCCGCGGGCGCGGCGTCGGTGCGGGCGGTCGGCGCCGGCCGCTTCGATCCCCAGCTCGCGACGACGCTCGCGCCGGATATCGAGCTCGCCGAGCTCCAGGTGGTAATGCGCTAAGACCGGAATCCGTTCGCGCGGATTCCGGTCGCGCGAAGAGCAGACCCCTTTATGGGGAGCTCGGCATCGGATGGGTCGGGGTGTGAAGTCGTTCGTTTGCCATCAAGCTCGGACCCGATTCCGGGCGAGCCCTCTTAGACTCCGCCGATGGTGGCATGCGCGAGTTGTGGGGCGCGAGAACGCCGACGACGCCCGCTTCTGTAGCGCTTGCGGCGCAGCGCTCGGTTCGGCCGAGCCTGCGCGCGAGTCGCGGAAGGTCGTGACGGTCCTCTTCTGCGACCTCGTCGGCTCGACCGCGCTCGGGGAATCGACCGACCCCGAGGCGCTCCGCGCCCGCATGCGCCGCTACTTCGCGGATCTGCGCGCGATCGTCGAGCGGCACGGCGGAACCGTCGAGAAGTTCGTCGGGGACGCGGTGATGGCCGTCTTCGGGATTCCCGTCTCGCACGAGGACGACGCGCTGCGCGCGGTTCGAGCGGCCTCGGAGATGCGTGCCGCGATCTCCGAGCACGGGCTGGAAGCGCGGATCGGCTCAACACCGGCGAGGTCGTCGTCGGCGGCGAGGGGGAGACGCTCGTGACCGGAGACGCCGAGCGGCCCCAGGTCGTCGTCATCGACGACCTGTAATGGGCAGAGGCGGTCTTCGTCGACCTCGTCGAGCACATTGCGGATCTCTCGCGCGACGCGCCCATCTTCCTGCTCTGCGTCGCGCGAACGGAGCTGCTCGACATCCGACCGGGCTGGGGTGGCGGAAAGCTGAACGCGACCTCGCTTCTCCTCGAACCGCTCGGGGCGGCGGAATGCGAAGAACTGATGGAGCGCCTCGTCACGGACGCACCCCTCGACGCGTCACTGCGAGACCGGATCACCGTCGCGTCGGCGGGAAACCCGCTGTTCGTCGAGGAGATGCTCGCGATGGTGCGCGAGCACGGCGACGGCGAGATCGCCGTCCCTCCGACGATCCACCACTCCTGCAGGCGCGTATCGACTCGCTCGACGGCGACGTCCGCGTAGTGATGGAGCGCGGCGCCGTCGAGGGCGAGGTGTTCCATCGCGGCGCCGTCTCCGAGCTCTCACGCGATCCCGTGCGGCCGGCGGTGGAGTCGCATCTCGCAACCCTGGTTCGCAAGGAGCTGATCCGCTCGACCGCGCCGATGTTCGCCGAGGACGAAGGCTTCCGCTTTAGGCATCTCCTAATCCGCGACGCGGCGTACGAATCGCTCCCCAAGGCGACCCGGGCGGAGCTCCACGAGCGCTTCGCCGACTGGCTGGCGACCCATGACCTCGTCGAGTCGGACGAGATCGTCGGCTACCACCTCGAGCAGGCCGCCCGCTATCGAGGCGAGCTCGACCCCGGTGATCCCGCTCTTCCCGCACTGTCTGCCCGGGCGGCCGACCACCTCGCCGCAGCCGGTGGAAAAGCTCTCGATCGCGGCGACTTCAACGCGGGTCGCGGCCTCCTGCGGAGAGCGCGCGCCGCGCTCCCGCCCGGGGACGAGCGGCGTTTCGTCCTCGCGCCCGATCTCGCGGAGGCGCTCCGCGAGTCCGGCGACATCGCCGAGCCGACGCGGTTCTCGTCGAGGCCATCGGTGCTTCTGAACCGGTGACGCGAGCGCTTGTGGCTCTCGAGAGGGCCAACTCAACCCTCGTTTCGGTCGAAGGCGTGGAAGCGGACGAGCGACAAGCGCTGAGGGAAGAGGCCCGTGCCGTGCTCGAGCGGATCGAGCATCACGAAGGACTGGCGCTCTACTGGTGGGGACTTGCACTCGAGTCGTGGTACGCGCTGCGTTCCACGGGGACTAAGCGCCTGTGAGCGAGCGCTCGCCCACCTCGAAGGTGGCGGCCGCGTGCGTCTCGCGATCCGGATCCGCGCACGGCTTCTCGCCTCCTACTCGCTCGGTCCCACGCCTGTACACGAGGCCGTCGAGCGAGTGGCCGAGATCCGTGGCAGTGAGCAGGGTGCTCTCGCAGAGGCGTGGTGGAACGCCGTACTCGGACGGTTGTTCGCGTCGCAAGGCGATATCGATCGCGCCCGGGAGCTGATGCGTGGTGCGCGCGGCGTGTATTACGACGCGGGGCAGTTCTTGACCGCAGGAGGCATGAGCATGGCCGAAGCGAGGGTCGAGCTCAGGGCAGGCGACCGCGGTCGAGAAGAGCGCGTCCTGCGAGAGGGTGTCGAGCTGCTCGAACGGATCGGCGACCGGCATGGGTACTACCCGACGGTCGTGCTGGAGCTCGCGAAGTGTCTCTACGACCAGGGACGCTACGACGAGGTCGAGCGATTGTGCGGTATCGCGCGCGAGACCACCCAAGCCGACGACCTCGTCAACTACGTCGGGCTGGCAGGGCTCGATGCTGGCCTGCTGCTCAGCGTGATCGGCACGAGGAGGCGGGGGGAACACGCCCGCCGCGCCGTCGAGCTTGCAGAGACGACCGACTTCTACGAGACGCGCGCCTGGGCTCTGCTCATGCTCGCTGAGACGCTCCTGCTCGCCGGACGGCCGGGCGAGGCGGCCGAGCAGGCGGCCCAAGGTCTCCACCACTTCGATGCAAAGGGCGATGTGACCGGCGGCTTTCACGAGCGCGGACGCCTCGCCGAGCTGGGAATCTCGGCACGCTGATCCGACCGTCAGCAGGCGGTGGTAACGTCACCCGATGGAGACCGAGATTCGCCAGGACGAGCTCGAGCGCCTCATCGCGTTCGAGCGGAAGTTCGGCAAGGAAGGGCTCACCTTCGACGACGTGCTCTTGCTCCCGGCGGAGTCGCACGTCTTGCCGAACGACGTCTCGACGGTCACGCGGATCACGCCGTCGGTCTCCCTGAACATCCCGCTCATCTCGGCGGCTATGGACACCGTCACCGAAGCCCGGCTTGCGATCGCGCTCGCTCGCGCAGGTGGGATGGGCATCGTCCACCGCAACCTCTCGATCGCCGACCAGGTCGCCGAGGTGGACAAGGTCAAGCGCTCCGAGTCGGGGATGATCGTCGAGCCGGTGACGCTTCGCGCCGACGACCTGGTCGCGGATGCGCTCGAGCTGATGGAGCGCTATCGGATCTCGGGCGTGCCTATCGTCGATGACCGGGAAGTCCTCGTCGGCATCCTCACGAACCGCGACCTGCGCTTCGAGACGGACACATCTCAGCCGGTCTCGGCACTGATGACGAGCCGAAATCTGGTGACTGCTCCGGTCGGTACGACGCTCGAGGAGGCCGAGGCGATCCTCCACCGCAACAAGATCGAGAAGCTCCCGGTCGTCGACCACGACGGGCGCCTCGTCGGGCTGATCACGGTCAAGGACATCTCGAAGCGGATCAAATACCCGGAAGCGACGAAGGACGACCAGGGCCGGCTGCGGGTCGGCGCAGCTGTCGGAGTGGGGCCGGACGCACTCGAGCGGGCGACCGCCCTAGTCGAGGCCGAGGTGGACGTCCTCGTGGTGGACACGGCACACGGCCATTCGCACGGCGTTCTCGAGGTCGTGCGGCAGATCCGCGGCGCGCACGAGGTCGAGCTCGTTGCAGGGAACATCTCCACCGGTGACGGCGCACTCGCTCTGGTCGATGCCGGAGCGGATGCGGTGAAGGTCGGGCAGGGCCCGGGGAGCACGTGCACGACCCGCATCGTGGCGGGCGTCGGCGTGCCCCAGGTGACCGCGGTCTACGACACCGCGCGAGCGCTGGCCGATCACGACGTTCCGGTGATCGCCGATGGCGGCATCCGGAGCTCCGGAGATATCGCGAAGGCGATCGCCGCGGGCGCCGACGTCGTCATGCTCGGCTCGATGCTCGCGGGAACGGATGAGGCTCCCGGCGAGGTGATGGTCGCCCAGGGTGAGCGGTTCAAGGAGTACCGCGGCATGGGCTCTTTGGGAGCGATGAAGGCGCGCTCGTACTCGAAAGACCGTTACTTCCAGGGCGATGTCGAGGATGTGCACAAGCTCGTGCCCGAGGGAATCGAAGGCCGCGTTCCGTACAAGGGCCCGCTCGGCCCGATCGTGCACCAAATCATCGGTGGGATTCGCCAGTCGATGGGCTACTGCGGCGCGGCCACGATCGAGGAGATGAAGACGCGGACGCGTTTCAACCGGATCACGCCTGCAGGTCTGCAGGAAAGCCATCCGCACGGGATCACGATCACGAAGGACGCGCCAAACTACCGAAGAAGCTGATGGGCGAAGTCGTCGCGTTTCCCGCGCCTGAGCCTACGCCGGAGGAGCGCCCGGTCTTGGTCATCGACCTAGGCGGCCAGTACAGCCAGCTGATCGCCCGACGTGTGCGCGAGGCGCGGGTCTATTCGGAGCTCGTCGGGCATCGGTTGTCTGCGGACGAGATCGCACGACGTAACCCGGCGGCGCTCGTTCTCTCGGGCGGCCCAGCCTCCGTGTACAGCGAAGGAGCTCCGGACCTCGATCCGGGCATCTTCGAGCTCGGCGTGCCGACCCTCGGGATCTGTTACGGGATGCAGCTGATGGCGCGCGATCTCGGCGGCTCGGTGGAGCGCACCGGAGCCTCGGAGTTCGGCAAGGCAGAGCTCGAGGCGGGTGAGTCCCAGCTCTTCCACGACCTGCCGCCCGAGCAGACGGTCTGGATGAGCCATCGCGACTCGGTCACCGCCCCGCCTGAGGGCGCGGTCGTCACAGCGTCGTCCCCCTCCACGCCGATCGCCGCCTTCGAGCACCGGGAGAAGCGGCTCTACGGAGTCCAGTTCCACCCGGAGGTCGTGCACACGCCTCATGGCCAGGAGATCCTCAAGAACTTCCTCTACGAGGTGGCCGACGTGCCCCCCACCTGGACACCGGCGGCCGTTATCGAGGAGCAAGTCAGTCTCATTCGCGCGACGGTCGGAAGCGAAAGAGTCCTCTGCGCGCTCTCGGGCGGTGTCGACTCCGCGGTCGCCGCGCTCCTCGTCCACAAGGCCGTCGGCGATCAGCTCACCTGCGTCTTCGTCGACCACGGCCTCCTGCGTGAGAACGAGGCCGAGCAGGTCGTCGAGACCTTCGGCGGTCATTTCCACGTTCCGCTCGTCCACGTGCAGGCACAGAAGCGCTTCCTCTCGCGCCTTGCGGGGATCACCGATCCCGAGGAGAAACGCACGATCGTCGGCGAGGAGTTCATCCGCGTGTTCGAGGAGGAGGCGGAGAAGCTGGGGGCCGGCGTCCGCTTCCTCGTGCAGGGGACGCTCTACTCGGACGTGATCGAGTCGGGCGGGGCCGAGGATGGCGTCGCCGCGAAGATCAAGTCGCACCACAACGTCGGCGGGCTTCCCGCGGACATGCGGATGGAGCTCGTCGAGCCGCTGCGCCTGCTCTTCAAGGACGAGGTGCGACGCGTCGGCGCAGAGCTCGGACTGCCCGAGCGGATGGTCTGGCGCCAGCCTTTCCCGGGGCCTGGCCTAGCGATCCGCATCATCGGCGAGGTCACCGAGGAGCGACTGGCAATCCTGCGCCGAGCCGACGCGATTCTGCTCGAGGAGGTTCGGCGGGCAGATCTCTATCGCGATCTCTGGCAGAGCTTCGCGGTGCTCCCGGCGATCCGCTCGGTCGGCGTGCAGGGCGACGAGCGCACGTACGCCTACCCGGTGGTGATCCGCGCCGTCACCTCCGAGGACGCGATGACCGCGGACTGGGCGCGGCTCCCATACGACCTCCTGGAGGCCGTGTCGAGTCGGATCATCAACGAGATCCCAGGGGTCAACCGGGTCGTCTACGACGTGTCCTCGAAGCCGCCCGCGACCATCGAATGGGAGTAGGGCGAGGCTTCTCCTGGAGGAAGCTCGACTCGGGACGCGACGTTTCCGCCGCGCAACCCGTGGATATACCCATCCGGACATCTCTATCGAGGAGGAAGACGATGGCGAAGCAGATCAACTGCCCCTGCGGCGAAGTCGTCCGCGGCGAGACCGACGACGAGCTCGTGGCCAACGCCGACGACCATGTCCAGAACGTGCATCCCGAGCAGGTGGGTCAACGCACGCGAGAGGACTGGATGGCCATGGCGGAGGAAGCCAGCTAGCGAATTCCGAGCCCGCGGAGGGCCTCCCGGGCCCTCCGCGTCTCCTCTCATCAGTCGAGCGGGACGACTCCTCTCTCGTCGATCGCAATGTGCACGCGGTCGCCTGGGCTCGGGTGATCGAGCGCGATAACTGCCGCTTCTAGGATCTCTCCCGCGTCGAGCCGGACGACGACACGAACCGTGGGACCGCGTCGCACGACGGTCTCGACGACGCCATCCCCACCTTTGCCGCCTTCGACTCGGGTGAGGGCCACGGCTTCGGGCCGGATCAGCGCGCGATTGCGGACGTTGCCCAGCCCGAGGAAGCGCGCCGTGTCCTCGTCCGCGGGCTGCGCCCAGAGCTCGTCGGGCGTTCCGATCTGCACAACGCGTCCTGCCCCCACGACTGCGACGCGATCTCCGAGTGCGAAGGCCTCCTCCTGGTCGTGCGTGACGTAGAGCGCAGTCAGAGCGATGTGCTCGAAGAGCTGTGCGAGCTCGTCTAGGAGCCGATCTCGCAGCCTGCGATCGAGCGAGCCGAGCGGCTCGTCGAGAAGGAGCACACGGGGCGCCGGCGCCAGAGCGCGGGCGAGGGCGACTCGCTGCTGCTCGCCGCCGGAGAGGGTCGCGACGGAGCGCCGCTCGTAGCCGGTGAGACCGACGAGCTCGAGAAGCTCGCCTACCCGGCGCTCGATCTCGTCCCGCGAGTCGCCACGCATCCTGAGTCCGAACCCGATGTTGTCCTGGACATCTCTGTGGTGAAACAGCGCGTGATCCTGGAAGACGAGTCCGATACCGCGGCGATGCGGCGGAACCGAGGTGATGTCGTCGCCGTCGAGGAGAACGCGCCCCGAGTCCGGTCGCTGCAGGCCCGCGATGACTCGAAGGAGCGTGCTCTTCCCCGAGCCACTGGGGCCGAGCACGGTGACGACCTCGCCTTCGGCGACCTCGAGCGCGACTCGGTCCAGCGCAGACTTTCCGTCGAAGCTGACGGTGACGTCGTCGATCCGGAGCAATGTCATCGCCATCCCGGCCGGAGCACGCGTATCCGCTCGACCAGGAGCACAGAGGCGCCGACAACCGCCATCAGGATCACTGCCAGCGCGTACGCCTGACCGGCGTTCAGCTCTCCCGGGCGGCTGAGAAAGCGGAAGATCGCGACCGGGAGCGTGGGGCTGTCCGGCCGGGCGAGAAAGATCGTCGCCCCGAACTCGCCGAGCGAGATCGCGAAGGCGAATCCGGCTGCGACACCGAGCGCCCGGCCGGCGACGGGGAGGTCGATCTCGCGGCGCACCCGTCCCGGCGAGGCGCCGAGCATCGCGGCGGCCTCTCGCTGCCCCTCGTCGATCGCCCGCAGTGTGGGCGCGACGATGCGGACGACGAACGGAATCGCCACCAGCGCCTGCACGACCGGCACGATCCACGGGGACGAGCGAAAGTCGATCGGCTCGGTGTCGAAGGCGATGACGAAGCCGAAGCCGAGCATGACAGCCGAGGCGCCGAGCGGGATCAGGAGCAAGCCGTCGAGCAGCCGCGTCCCCACGCCGCGCGAGCCCGCGACGGCGAAAGCCGCCAGTCCACCCACGACCACGGCGATTGCCGCCGCGCCGGCCGCGTAGACGAGGGAGTTCGCGATCGCCTCCCAGGGCGTCGCGAGGAGCGCGTTCGTCGACCGGCCGAGCGCGCGGTACGCGTCCAGGCTGTGCCCGTCGCCGACCGCCAGTGAGCGCTCGATCAAGACAGCGAGTGGAACGCCGAGGAGCAACGCCAGAACCCCGAGGCTGCCGGCGACGACCGTCTTCTCCCCTCGCGTGCGCGCCGGTCGGAGCACGTCGCGCTCCTGCCGCCGCCCGCCGACCGCGAGACCCTGCTCGAGCAGGGTCGCAGCCCAGATGGCGAGCCCGACGAAGAGCAGCTGCACGAGCGCGAGGATGGCCGCCGCGCGCAGGTCGAAGATGCGCACGGCCTGGTTGTAGATCTCCGTCTCCAGGGTCGAGTAGCGGGGACCGCCGAGGATGAGGACAATGCCGAACGACGTGAACGAGAACAGGAAGACGATCGAGGCCGCAGCTGCGAGCGCCGGGGCGAGCAGGGGAAGCGTCACCTCGCGGAGGCTCCGCAAAGGCCCGGCGCCGAGGGTCGCAGCAGCCTCGGAGATGCGCCGGTCGAGGCCGGCCCAGAACGTCCCGACGACGCGCACGACGACCGCGACGTTGAAGAAGACGTGGGCGATCAGGATGGCCACCCAGCCGCGCTCGAGGCTCTCCGGCAGCAGAGCGAGAAACGCGAGCGCGACGACGACCGTGGGGAGAACGAACGGGATCGTCACGGCCGCGAGAGCGACGCTTCGGCCGCGGAAGGCGTAGCGACCGAGCACGTACGAGGCGGGGAGCGCGACCAGGATCGTCAGCACCGTCGACGCCACCGCCTGCCAGAGCGTGAACCACACCACCTCGCGGGTCAGCGGGTCTGAGAGGACGTCGAAGGGAGACGCGAGATTCTCTCCGGAGGTGAGCCCGCGCTCCAGGATCGAGACCAGCGGATAGACGAAGAAGACCGCCAGGAACGCGAGCGGAACGCCGTATGCCAGGGCGCGCCAAGCGCTCGCGCTCACCGCAGCACGATGCGTGTCCACTCCCTCACCCATCTGTCGCGATTCGTCCCTATCTCTGCGGGCGAGAGCTCGAGCGGATTCTCGGGTATCGCCGCGAACTTCTCGAACTCGGGTGGGAGCGCGGCCCTCCGGTTGACGGGGAAGACGAACATCGAGAGCGGGATGTCCTCCTGGAAGCGCGTGTCGAGCAGGAAGTCCACGAGCTTTCGCGCTCCCTCCTCGTTTCGTGTTCCCCGAAGAACGCCGGCAAGCTCGACCTGCCGGAAACAGCTGTCTTCGACGACGGCGGTTGGCGCGACCTTCGGGCGTGGCCTGGCGAAGATCACCTCCGCGGGCGGGCTCGACGCGTACGAGACGACGATCGGGCGATCCCCTTCGCCGGCCGCGCCCGAGAAGCGCCCGTTGTAGGCCTCCTCCCAGCCGTCCACGACGAGTACGCGGTTCTCGCGCAGTCGGCGCCAAAAGTCCTGCCAGCCCGGCTCCCCGTACCGCGCGACGGTGGCGAGGAGAAACGCGAGCCCGGGGGTCGAGGTCGCGGGATTCTCGACGACGACGAGGTTCTCGAAGCGGGAATCTGTGAGGTCGTCCAGCGAGCGCGGGGGCTCGATCTCGCGCTCCGAGAACCACGCCTTGTCGTAGTTCAGGCACACCTCGCCGTGATCGATCGGTGTCACCCGGTGCTCCGAATCGAGTGCGTACCTCTCGTCCACCTGCTCGAGAAGCGGGGACTCGTACGGCTCGAAGAGATCGCCGGCGAGCGCGCGCGAGAGCAGATTGTCGTCCACGCCGAAGAGGACGTCGCCCTGCGGATTCCCGGCGGTGAGCAGCGCCTTGGACAGGAGCTCCCCTGCGTCGCCGGACTGGAGGATCCGGAGCTCGAGCCCGCTCGACTCCTCGAATTCGGCCTTCACGTCCTTCGAGATCACGAACGAGTCGTGCGTGACGAGAACGACGTCGCTCGGCATCTCTTCGCCCCCTCCGCACCCCGCGACCGCAAAGGCAGCGATAACCAGAAGGGCGAGCGCCAGAGCCGCCTTGTGACACTGTGTCACTTGGCGCCTTCCCGCTCGGCGCCGGGTCGAACGGCGAGAAGAACGCCGTGCTCGACGGTGATCTTGGCCGTTTCGTCGACGAAGACGTTCGAAACGCCGCGCGTCGATCCCGGCTCGAGCGTCTCTCCGGCGAGCGGATACGCCAATCCTTCGGTGCCGACGCCCCGAGCCGGCCCGTGGAGTGCGAACAGCGAGAGCAACTCGCCAGACTGTCCGGACAAGACCCGCTCGTCCCGGATCACATGGACGCGGGCTAAGCCAATGTCGGCATCGAGCTCGACCCCGGCGTAGCGAGGCGCTGCGAGGAGCAGGAAGGTGGAGAGAAGGTGGTCGAGCCGATCGCCGATTACGGCGAGCACGACGATTCGCTTCGGACGGAGCGCCAGCGCCGCGTCGAGAGCGATCTCGAGATCGGTGACGTCCTTCTCGGCGGGATGGCGCTCGATGCGCGTCCCCGACGCTTCCGCTGCGCTCACCGCCTCCGGGGACGCCGAGTCGAAGTCGCCGACCGCGATCGTGACCTCGAGTCCCAGCTCGCGCGCATGCTCGAGCCCGCTGTCCGCGGCGACCACAGGAGTGCCGGGGGCAATGAAGCGCATCGCCTTTCCGTGTGGAGGCTCTGCACCTCCGGCGACGACCACGACGAGCTCATCCGACATGCGCTTCCTCCGCTGGTATTACCCAGATCAGGTTTCGAGTCGGCGGCGCGTCCAGCCGCCCTCTCAGCCCGGTTGCCCCGAGCTCCCCTTACGCTTCGGCCATCGTAGCCTCATGAGCCTCCTAGTAGCGCGTACTGACGCTCCACCGCGCTGATTGAATTGCTCGATCTCCGCGACCTCGTATCCGATCCGCCGTAACACCGCGCTGCTCGGTCTGTGTTTGGTGCTCCTTTCCGGAGTGCTTCAGCTCGCGGTCGCCGTCGCCACGATCACCCTCGTCCTCGTCACCGGGATCCAATCGATTCTCGGTCTCGGCCCGGCGATCTTTCTGTCAGCGGGTGCGGCGGCGGCGCTCCCGGCCGGTCGTCTGATGGATCGATTCGGTCGCGTTCCTGTGATCGCCGGCGGCTTTGTCGTGGGGATGGGCGGATGCCTGCTCACGGCGCTCGGGTGCATCGTCGACAACGCCCCGCTCGTGATTCTCGGGTTCGTCGGAGTCGGGGCGATGAACGGCGCCGTTCTGCTGGCCCGCACCGCCGCCGCGGACATGTATCCGCAGGAGAAGAAGGCCCGCGCGATCTCGTATGTGCTCTTCGGCGCGCTCTTTGGCGCGGCGCTCGGCCCGCTCGTCTTCCGGCCGCTCTTCGCGGGGAAGGAACTCGAGCTCGACACCCTCGTCATACCGTGGTTCGCGGCTGCGGCGATGTGCGTCGTGGGCCTTGCCATCGCGCTCCTGATTCGGCCGGATCCGCGCACGATCGCGCTCGAGCTCCAGCGGTCGGGGCTCGCGGAGGGTGAGTCGCTCACGGCCGAGCCGGCCGCTCCACTCCGCCAGATCCTGCGACGCCCGGGCGTTCCCGCTGCCGTTCTCGCCGCGCTCGCGAGCTTCGCGGTGATGGCGGGCGTGATGAATCTGACCGGCTACATCGTCGTCGGCCACCAGCACGAGCAGGCCGACGTGTTCACCGTCATCAGCCTCCACATCGTCGGGATGTTCGCGCTGGTGCTCGTCGTGGGGGCGCTCATCGATCGGGTGGGACGGCATGCGTCGCTCGTCGGCGGGCTCGCGATCATGGCCGTATCGACAGTGATGCTCGCGTGGTCGGTGTCCATTCCAGCCATGTCGCTCTCACTCTTCCTGCTCGGGCTCGGCTGGAACGTCTCCTACGTCGCCGCCACCGCCGAGCTCGTCACGCACGCCACCCCGGTCGAGCGAGGGCGGCTCGTCGGCTTCACCGATCTCGTCGCGGGGCTGCTGGCCGCGGGGCTCGCGCTCGTAGGCGGGCTGGCCTACACGGAGTGGGGAGTCGCGGCGATCGCGATCGGCGCCACCGTCGCCGTCGTCGCGCCCGCCGTCGCCCTTGTCCTTGCACGCCGCCCCGCGGCAATACTCGAGCCTCTGGGCTAGGGAGTGCATCAGCTCATTTCGCGGACTCCGAAGTCCCACGCGAGATAGGGAGCAACGCCCAGCTGATCACGGTTGGCACCGTCGCCCCGGCTGCAAAGGCGGACAGGTAATCGGTAGTCGAGCCCCAATCCTTGCCAACGTAGAAGGTCAGCGTGTACCCGAGAGCGGTGAGCAGCGACAGACCTACGAAGACCGCCCAGTCCCAATCGCGGACGCTGCGGCGAATCTGATCCGCGGACTCGAACCGCAGGAGCGGAGGCAGTAGTGCGCCAAGGAAGCTGGTTCCTGGCTCTCCGTCCGCTTCGAGAAGGGCCGCGTCGATGTTCAATTCGTCGAAGGCGAGCACGCCCTCGAGGAGGTTCCTTCGCGGTGAGCGCGCTGGCTTGTCATCGGGTACTGACTCCGGGTCGGCGAGCAGCCGCCGGGCTCGGAGGAAGTCGAGCCTGAGCGCGGCCGCGTGCTCCGGCGTTCTTGTCGCCAGGCAGGGCGCGGCTTGATAGATCTTGGCCGGGTCGAGGCTTCGGTGCTTCGTCTCCCAGTCTCGGCCGTGGCGTTCGACCGCCGCCTTCCAGCGGCGCGCGACATCGGCGTAGAGACCGACGATGACGGCGAATGTGGCCATCGCCGACTCGCGTGTCCGTGTCTCGACGTCGTCGAGCGGCTCACCCTGGACAAGATCGAGAACCGACTCGCCGTCGCGATGAACGGGAAGTCGCGGGTCCTTCAGGCGCGCGAGGGCGTTTGTCAGCGTTACGTAGGCGGCTTCGATGCGCTTCCAGCGCGCGAAGCGCGCAGTCATCGCGGTCACTTGGGTGGCGATGCTCGCCCGCACGTCGGCGGTCTTCAGACCGTAAGAGCTCCAGTAGAGCGCCGGCACAGGCTTTGTCGGCCGCGACTGACCCCAATAGCCTGGGAACTGCTTCTCGGCCGGCGCCAGACGCCCGTCGGCCTCGATCAGGAGAGGATCGAGATAGTCGCGGTCGGGTCGTCTGCGGTCGCGACTACCGTGCTCGGCCAAGTACGGAGTAACCGCCTCTTGCAACGATGCTCGTAGCACGCGGCCGCTGCGCCACGCATCATAGAACTTCGTGAGCGCAACGCCGAGCGCGCCACCAAAGAGGAGAACAAGTAGCGCCCAGATCAGTGCGTCCTGAGCATGAACCGTGACCAACCGCGATCGCCTTGGGCTCCTCGACCGCCGGGTCGATGGCCACGTCACCGGAGTACGAGCCAGGACCCGGGATGCTCGAAGCGCTGATCTTCGCCCGGGTCAAGGGTGGCGCCGGCCGGACGGTCGGTGTGGAGGCGACGGCAGCCGCCGGCAGGTTCGTCCTCGTCGCCCTTGTCGGTTCGATCGTGACTACCGCATTGGCTCCGTTTCGGGCGCCGAGAAGCGTCTCTCGCTCGACGACGCCATGAGCGGCGACCGTCGTCGACGTCGCGCCATAGTGCTGGCCGGGACAGGAGCCGATGTGTGGGAGCCAGTCGCATGCTCGAGAGATAGGCCCGAGCCATGCCGTGGTGGTGATCGAGGCCTGCTTCTGCTCGAACCCAACGAACGCGCCGGACGCCTCCGCGGCGCCGGCTTCGTTGATCGGCACAGACAGAAGCTCCGTCGGCCCAGCAAGCGCGCTGACGACCAGGAAGCCGTCGATCTTCGGCATCGATAGCGGACGGCGGAGCTCGAGCACTATCGCTCTGACGTCGCGAGCGGCGACAGTGACGCCGCTCGGAGCTGTGAGCTCGAGGCCGTCCTGCTCGCCAGCACCTGCTTCAAGGCCGCTCGCTGCTCCCGTGCCGACATACCTGACGCGAAGCTCGACCCTCTGACCGGTGCGGTTGCCCACGTAAAGGGTCATCGAGGCGAGACCGTCCTTGAAGCCCACGGCGACCGTATTCGGCGCAACCAAAGACAGCCGTGGAGTTGCGGCGTATGCCTGGGAGCTGCTGAAAGCCGCCAAAGTGACGACGAGTAGCAGCGACCCCATCCGCACGCCGGCCACGGAGATCGGCACTAGGCCATCGCGTCGGTAGCTTCAAGCGCGCGAGGCGATGTTCAGCGAGGAAGTTGCTAGACTCGACCGCCGGCGGACGGTGTTCCGCCCTCTTTCTGTGATGAAGACGTATACGGCCAAGCCCGGTGAGATCGAGCGCGAGTGGCTCCTCGTCGATGCCGACGGGCAGACACTCGGGCGCTTGGCGACCCGTATCGCGGACACGCTCCGCGGCAAGGGCAAGCCGCAGTACACGCCGCACGTCGACACAGGTGACTTCGTCGTCGTCGTGAACGCGGAGAAGATCGCGGTCACCGGGTCGAAGCTCGACACAAAACTGTACTACCGCCACTCCGGGTATCCCGGCGGACTTCGCCAGCGCACGCTCCGCGAGCAGCTCGAGCGCAGGCCGACCGAAGTTCTGCGCAAGGCGGTCAAGGGGATGCTGCCCAAGAACAAGCTCGCCGCGGCTCAGCTGGGCAAGCTGAAGATCTACGCTGGCGCCGAGCACCCGCACGCTGCCCAGGCGCCGAAGGAGATGAACCTCACATGAGCAACGCTCACCTGCGGCTCGCGTTCGCGAGGGAAACCATGTTTCCCTCGGGCGCTCTGTCGAGAACGTGGGGAACCTCCCGGTTCCCCACACCCCTCCCCGCTCATAGGCCAAGCGGAGTTGGCCTATGAGCGAAATCGCCCAATACCTCGGCACCGGCAAGCGTAAGACGTCGATCGCACGCGTGATCCTGCGGCCAGGCGACGGGAAGAGCTGGATCAACGGCCGTACGCTCGAGGAGTACTTCCCGCGCTCCGCGCATCGGAAGATGGTGATGGCGCCCCTCGAGGTCGCCGAGGCGGCTACGACTTACGACCTGAGAGTTCGCGTTCACGGTGGAGGCGTCTCCGGCCAGGCTGGCGCCGTCAGACACGGGATCGCGCGGGCGCTGGTCGAGGCCGACCCGGAGATTCGCGTTCCGCTCAAGCGCCAGGGCTTCCTGACGCGCGACGCCCGCATCGTCGAGCGCAAGAAGGCCGGTTTGCACAAGGCACGCAAGGCTCCGCAGTTCTCGAAGCGATAGAGGCTTGGCCGCCGTGACGCGGCGCTACTTCGGAACGGACGGGATCCGCGGTGTCGTCGGCGAGGAGCTGACGCCCGCCCTTGTGGAAAAGATCGGGCGGGCGGCGACGCTCTGGGCGAAAGCCCCTGGAAATTCGGAACCCGGGTCTGACCCCGGACGTGTCCTTATCGGACGGGATACCCGTGGGTCCGGGCCCGAGCTCGAGGCCGCGCTCGCTCGTGGGATCTCGTCGGCCGGCTGGACAGCCGTGCTCGCGGGCGTGCTCCCGACGCCGGCGGTGGCGCTCCTCGCCGAGGATCTCGGCGCCGTCGTCTCCGCGTCGCACAACCCGCCGGAGTACAACGGCGTCAAGCTCTTCGACGGTAACGGCCGAAAGCTCGCGGACGGGGACGAGGAGTCGATCGAGGTCCTGCTGGAGAGCGCTGAGCGCCGGTCCGGCGGCTCGGTCGAGCGGCTCGACGCAACCGGTGCGAGGTACCTGCGCCACATCGTCGAGGGCTTCGGCTCGGATCTCCGAGGTCTTCGTATCGCCGTCGACTGCGCGAACGGCGCGTTCTCGGCTCTCGCGCCCGGGGTCTTCGAGGAGCTCGGCGCCGAGGTGCACGCGATCGGCAGCGAGCCGGATGGGACGAACATCAACGTCGGCTGTGGCGCGACCGACCTCAGCGCCTTGCAACAGACTGTTACAAGGCTCGGTCTCGATCTCGGAGTCGCCTTCGACGGCGACGGCGACCGCATGCTCGCGGTCGACGAGCGGGGCGAGCCGCTCGACGGCGATCAGATCCTCGCCATCCTCGCCCTCGCGCTCGGGGTCGATCTCGTCGCGGTCACGGTGATGACGAACCTCGGCTTCCATCGCATGCTGGCAGAGCACGGCATCCGCGTCGTGACGACGCCGGTCGGAGACCGCTACCTCCTCGAGGCCCTCCATCGAGAGGGAGGACTGCTCGGCGGCGAGCAGTCAGGGCACGTCGTCTGGCTCGGAAACCATGTGACGGGAGACGGGCTGGCGGCGGCGCTGCTTCTCTGCCGCGCGCTCGCTGGCCGCGAGCTGAGCGAAGCCGCCGCGGTGATGCCTCGCTACCCACAGGCGAAGCAGAACGTCCGCGTCACCCGCCGCGATCTGCCGCAGTCGATTCTCGACGAGGCGGATCGCATCACCGACGAGCTCGCCGGACGCGGGCGAGTCCTCGTCCGTCCATCGGGAACGGAGCCCTTCATCCGGGTACTTGCGGAGGCCGAAACAGCCGAGGAAGCAGGGAAAATCTGTGCTAGCATCGCCGCGCTCGTAGCCAGAGAGCTCGGCTAGCCCGACGAAGGGCGCCGCCGGGCTCTCGCGCGTTTCTGAGGAGGACCGAACGTGTGTGGGATCATCGGATACGTCGGGTCTCGTGAGTCCAAGCCACTGCTTCTGCAGGGGCTCGAGCGCCTCGAGTATCGGGGTTATGACTCCGCCGGCATCGCGTTGCTCGAAGACGAGGGGCTGACGTACGTCCGGGCCGTCGGCCCGCTCGAGAACCTGATCAAGCGCGCAACGAATGGCTCGACCGCCACCACCGGGCTCGGGCACACGCGCTGGGCGACGCACGGAGCTGTCACCGAGGAGAACGCCCATCCTCTGACCGGCTGTCATCCGGAGCAGGTCTCGATCGTGCTCAACGGCATCGTCGAGAACTACCGCGAGCTTCGCGCGAGCCTCGCGACCGAAGGCCACACGTTCACATCCGAGACCGACGCGGAGACCGTCACTCATCTGGTCGAGCGCCATTACCGCGGCGACCTCGTCGAAGCGGTTCGGCTCGCGTTCGCCGAGCTCGAGGGCCACTTCTCGTTCGTGGTCATCCACTCGGACCATCCCGGCCTGCTCGTCGGCGCCCGCCATCAGGTCCCGCTCGTCGTCGGCATTGGGCACGACGAGACCTTCCTCGCCTCGAACGCAGCCGCCTTCCTCCGCGAGACCCGCCTCGTGCAGTTCCCAGGCGACGGCGAGATCGTCTCGGTCACTCCCGCCGGACCCGTCTACGTGAACGTCGACGGAACGCCGGTCGAGCACGAGACGATCGAGCTCGACTGGGACGACGAGGGCGCCGAGAAGGCGGGTTACGAGACGTTCATGCTGAAGGAGATCTACGAGCAGCCGAACGCCGTCGCGGACACAATCGGCGATCGGGTTCGCCATGGAACCCTCGTCCTCGAAGGGCTCAACATGTCCGGCAAGGACGTCAAGGAGCTTCGCCGCATCGTCCTGGTCGCCTGCGGAACCGCCTACCACGCGTGCGTCGTCGGCCGCTATCTCATCGAGGAATGGGCGCGCGTCCCCGTCGAATTCGACATCGCCTCCGAGTGGGTCTATCGCAACCCGGTCATCGACGAGAACACGCTCGTGATCGGAATCACGCAGTCCGGCGAGACCCGCGACACCATCGAGGCGGTGAAGCTCGCTCGCCAGAAGGGCGCTCGGACGGTCGCGATCACCAACATGATGGGCTCGCAGATCACGCGTGAGGTGGACTCGGTCCTCTACACGCGCGCGGGCCTCGAGACGGCAGTGGCCTCGTCGAAGACGTTCACCGCGCAAGTGGCACTGCTGTACCTCGTCGCGCTGAAGCTCGCTCAGGTGCGTGAGACACTTCCGACGGGGGAGATCGACTTCATCCTCGACTACGTCTACAAGCTGCCGCGTAAGATCCAGTCCTTCCTCGACGGCGACCACCCCATCGAGGAGATCGCGCGCCGCTACTACGACGCACCCTTCTTCCTCTACCTCGGTCGCCACATCGGCCTGCCCGTCGCGCTCGAGGGGGCGCTCAAGCTGAAGGAGATCTCCTATATCCCGACCGAGGCGTACTCGGCCGGGGAGATGAAGCACGGGCCGATCGCGCTGCTCGACGAGGCGACACCGGTCGTCGTAGTCGCTACGAACATCCATGTCTACGACAAGGTTGTGTCCAACATCCAGGAAGTGCGAGCGCGCGGCGCGCACGTCATCGCCATCGCAACCGACGGCAACGAGGACATCCAGCACCACGCGGACGACGTCATCTACGTCCCGAAGACGCCGGCCTTCCTCCAGGTCGTCCTGGCGATTCTGCCGCTGCAGCTGCTCGCGTACCGCATCGCGCGCCTGCGCGGCCTGAACGTCGACCAACCTCGCAACCTGGCAAAAACTGTCACGGTCGAATGACACCCCCCGCCCAAAGTGCGTCGCGTAAGCGCGTCGCACTTTGGGCGGCTGGCCCTCCGGCGCCGCTGCTACGGTCGGCTCCTCCCAGCTACAGCGAGGAGGTAGACGATGCGAGGAATCTCGCTCCGCCGCCCGTCGCCGGCGATGGTCATCGCGTGTGTGGCGCTTGCCGTCGCGCTCGGAGGCACGAGCTACGCGACGGTGCTGCAGGTGCCACGGTCGAGCGTCGGAACCACTCAGCTCAAGACCGGCGCCGTGACGACGAAAAAGCTCGCCTCGAATGCGGTGACGGCGGCCAAAGTGCGGAATGGCTCGCTTCTGAAGGCCGACTTCGGACCCGGGCAGCTGCCCGCTGGACCTACCGGCCCCCAGGGGCCGGCAGGTCCCGCCGGGGCACCGGGATTGAGCGCGGTCGAGCGGGTCGAGGCTTCGAGTCCGAACAACTCGACGACGCCCAAGGTCGTCCATATCGCGTGTCCCGCTGGGAAGCGGCTCGTCGGTGGCGGAGCGCGCGTGAACGGCGGCAGCCCGAAGGTCGCGCTCTGGGCGTCGTTCCCGGACAACGACAACATCTACAGGGCAAATGCCACCGAGACGGACGCGTTCGTCCCCTCTTGGTCGCTGACTGTCTATGCGATCTGCGCCGTGACGAGCTAGATGCTTGATCGGAAATTCACGACGGGCCGGATGACGGCCACGACACGGCGCCGGATCGCCACGCTCCCTCGCCGTCCAGGCTCACTAGCCTGCACGACGAGTGAGTGCGTCGCCCGGCTGGGTCGTGACCGCCCCCGGCGGCGCGTCAATCTCCGATCAAGCATCTAGCGGACCGGCGTCAAGGCTCGAGCTGTCGGTCGTTGCTCGGATAGCTCGACGATCTCGTCGAGCACCTAACGCGCATGAAAACGCTACCGCGCGAGTCTCGCGAAGCGCGTGAGCCAGCCGAAACGCCCCGCATAGCGGTAGGCGGCTTCGGCAGCGAGCAGGTTGATCGAGGTGGTCATCGTCGGGTAGACGTGGATCAGCGAGGCGAGTTCGCGGAGCTTCATGCCCTTGCGGATCGCGAGCGCGGGCTCGTGGATCAGCTCGCCCGCCCCGGGAGCCAGGATGTGCGCGCCGACGAGCTTGTCGCGCGCGGTGATGAGCACGATTCTTCCGCTGGTCGTGCCGTCTGCTCGGGCTCGATCGGAGTGGGAAAGGTCGGCGCGTTCGACCGCGACCTCTTTCGTGCCGTGTCGCTCGCGCGCTTCGGCGACCGTCAGTCCGACGTGTGCGAGCTCCGGGTCGGTGAACGTCGTCCACGGAACGAGGTCGGAGACCTTGCCCTTGCCCGGAAAGAACATGTCCCGTACCGCCATGGCTCCTTCGTGCCCAGCGGAGTGGGTGAAGTGGTACCGACCGGCGACGTCCCCGACGGCGTAGATCGAGGAGACGTTCGTCCGCATGCGACCGTCCACCTCGATACCGCGACGCCCCACGGCGACTCCCGCTTTCTCAAGACCGAGGCCATCGGTAGTGGGTGTTCGCCCGGTGGCGACGAGGATCTCGTCCACTTCGAAGCCCTCGCCCTTCGAGCTCTCCACGGCCTTGAGGCTTCCCCTCCGCTCGACACGGGACGCCTCGAACGCGAGACGAACGTCCACGCCTTCCTCGAGGAGGACGCTTGTCAGGAGCTCGGCGAGCTCCGGCTCGTCGCGTGGCAGCAGCCGATCACCCTTCTGCAGCAGGGTCACGCGGATCCCGAGCCGGTTCATGCCCTGAGCGAGCTCGACTCCGATGGGGCCGCCGCCCAAGATGACGATGCTGCGTGGCGGGCTCTCGAGCTCGAAGACGTTCTCGCTGGTGAGAAAGCCCGCCTCCTCCAACCCAGGCAGCGAGGGCGTCGCGGGGCGGCTCCCCGTGCAGAGGAGGATGTATCGCGTCTCGAGCACCCGCCCGCCTATCGCGACCGTGTTCGCCCCCTCGAGTCGCGCTTCGCCGCGAACGACTTCGATCCCCATCGCCTCGTAGCGGGCCGGGTTGTCGTCGGTCTCGGCGATCTGACGCTGAATCTCGCGGATCCGCCGCCAAACAGCCGCCAGGTCGACATCAGGCTCGACGGCAGCGATCCCGAAGCGGTCGGCAGTTCGCAGGTGGTGTGCGATCTTGGCGGAGGCGAGCAGCGCCTTCGAGGGGACGCATCCCGTCCACAGGCAATCGCCGCCGACCCGGCTCCGCTCGACCGCCGCCACACGCAGCCCGAGCGAGGCGGCGAACTCCCCGGCGACCAGCCCGCCGGAGCCCATGCCAACGATGACGAGGTCGTACGACACCCAGGCCGCTAGGTTCTCATGAGCTCGGCCTTGGCGAACGAGACGGTGAACGCACGGCACCAGATGACGACGGTGCCGTAGTGGTCGGTGTCCGTGCCGGCCGGGATCTCGTACTGCTGCGTGCCTTTGTTTCCCTTCAACCCGCCGAGGTCCACGAAGTCGTCGACGTCACCGTCGCCGGCGACAGTCCCGGCCACCAAGTACACCCGCAGGTCGGGCCCGTTGTCGGTGGAGAGGTCGGTGAACGTGAGCACGCGCCCGCCGGCGCCGAGCTCGACCACCGCAGCGGCTCCGGAGGCGCCATGTGCCAGACCGACGAACTGCCCGTTCGAGAGCTGCACATTGCCTCTGCCCGCATCCGGAGCTTCCGATGCCGCAACTCCCGTCGCGACGTCTTCGACGACCGTGACGTCGCGGAACGTCGTCCAGGCGAAGACCGCGCCGACGAGCACCGCTGTCGCGATGAATGTCGCCTGCACGGGCAGCTTGAGCGCCCTTCGTCCGCGCAGGGCGAAGCGGATGCCGAGCGAGGCCGCGACGAACCACGCGACGCCCAGCGCGATCGACGAGTTGTACCCGGGCGCGACGACGCCTGCGAAGAGCCAAAGTCCTGCCAACAGGATCGCGACGGTGATCGGAATCGCCGCCAGGCGCAGCCAGAGCGGCGTGCGGTCGCGGAGTGAACCGCTCGGAGCGGTCGATACTGCCATCGGATTCCGTCCTTTCGGAGAGCGACGCTCCAGAGCTTGCCAGGCGGTGTGTTGAGGACGTCTAAACTCAGTCGCCGACGATCTCGACGTCTGCACGGAACGCCGCGACCGCGAACCAGAAGGGCTCGCTGAAGGGTACGGGGTTCCCGGCGAGCTCCACCGAAGCCGCACCGACGTCTCGGCCCGCCGAGATCCGTGCCTCGTCGAGCGCCGATGCGACTCCGCCTCGCCAGCGGACGACGAGCATGCCGCCGTCCGTCTCGATCTCAATCACATCCCGCTTAACCAGTGACGAGAACGGCACGGCGAACGCATCGCCTGACACCTCGACGTACACGACCCGCTCCTTCGGCAACAAGCGTACGTCGTCGTCTCCGCGCGTCGCGAAGATCGGCGAGCTGTCGACATCGTCGTAGCCGGCATACGGATTCGCGCCATAGTCGCGGGAGAAACCGGTCTCCCGATCCAGGACGAGGCCAGTCGGGTGCTCGCCGCGGAACTCCTCCCACGCGACGATGCGCACGGGGAGCTGACGGAGCTTCTTCCCGGCCAGCTCCCCGACGAGCGCTTCGCCGGAGAACTGCTGCCACCACGACTCGGTGTTGCGGTCGTACATGACGAGATCGGAGTCGCGGAGCTTCCCCGTCGTCCCGAAGGAGAGGGCCTCGCCGTTCAGCCGGCGGTCGAAGACGATCGCCGTGTTGCAGAGCGGGCAGAAGGTGACAGCGACGGGCACCCCGCCGAGCTCGTCGTTCGCGATCTCGTGCCACGTCAGGATCTGGAGCGGGTAGCCGCGAGTCTCGTCGCCCACGGTCACCGAGATCACGGGCTCGCGATCCTCGATCCAGTCGACCTCCTTCGCGGCCGTAAAGTGCGGAATGTCGATCGCCGGGATGCCGTCCTTCGGCGGGCCGCCCGACTGGAACTCGTCGAGGGGCACGAGATGCATCGAAAAGTCGGTCTCCCACGCCGCCGCGTCGGAGGGCGGAGGCGAGGCTTCGCCGAGCCCGACCAGCGGGCCCTCCTTCTCGAGGATCTCGTCCACTTCCGCGAGCGCCGACTCGACCTTCTGCTCGTCGTTCGGCTCGCCCGAGCCGCCGCAGCCGGCGACCACTCCGAAAAGGAGCACGAGGAGAAGGAGGCCGAACGGCCTCAGGATGCGGTAGGCCACCAGAAGAGTCCGAAGCTGATCGGTCCAGTATGCGCTCCGATCGAGGGGCCGACGCGGTAGCGCTCCACGCTGACGACGTGCGGCGAGCGGCCGACCATGGCAGCGAGTAGATCCGCCGAATCCTCGACGACCGAGCCGGCATAGCCGATGGCCGCCTCGACCGCCCGCTCGTCGTCGACGAGAGCTGCCATCGCGTCGATCGCGGCCTCCGCGCTGCCGCAGGACGCGACGGCCGTAGTAGCGCCGTTCGTGAATGTGAGCACCGTCCATTCCTCGCCTTCGGCAACGCGCCCACCCGAGCCGCTGCGCGCGACGAAGGCATTCCTCATCTGTCCGCCCAGTTCGACAGCGCAGCGAGCAGCCTCTCCGAACGTCGCTCCGGCTTCGAGCGCGCGCGCAGCCGCGCGAACACACACGCCGACACCGAAGCTCGCGGTTGTCGTATCGACGACGGTGACTGGGATCTCGGCGTCGCGGGCGGCAAGCTCCGCCGAGTGCGCCGTGCCCGAGACCCTGGCGTCGAGATGGATCGAGAGCACGTAGTCTTTCCCGCAGCGCGCAGCCTCGGCGTACGCGTCGGCGAAAGCCGCCGGGCTCGGCTGCGATGTCTTCGCCTTCGCTCCCTTCCCGAGCCGCGCATAGAAGTCGTCGACGTCCCCCGACCGCTCGTCGAAGGCTTCACCGTCGAGTCGAACCGCCAACGGAACGACACTGATCTCGAATCGCTCGACGGCGCCAGTTGGAAGCAAGGCGCTCGAGTCGGTGCAAATGGCGGTGTCGCTCACGGCTGCGCGGTGAGATCGTCCGGATCCCGGCGACGCATGGCACGGGCGAACGCCGAGGCGACCACGAGCACGGTGGCGGCGTTCGCGAGCGGCAGCGCGACGGTCGGGGTCGGGCCCCAGGAGTTCGGGAGATCCCGCTTCCACCAGAGGACGCTGGCCACGAGCCAGCCGCTCGACGCAACTGCGGCCGCCGCCAGGGCACGGTGGCGTACGCGCGGCAGGCGTGTGGTCGCGACGGCGAGAGCCACATCCAACGGTGCGAACGCCGGAAAGGTGTAGAGGCATTGCCCGAAGCTTGTCGCGACCCCTTTGCCACCCTGAAGCCGCGTCCAGACCGGATAGCAATGCCCGACGACAGCGGCAACGCCGGCGACGTGCGCGCCGAGATCTCCGCCGGCGAGGCGACCGCAGGCACACGCACCGTAGCCCTTCACGACGTCAGCCACGATCACCGCTCGGCCGGGTGTGTTTCCGAGCAGTCGAAGCGCGTTCACGCCGCCCGGGTTTCGGCTCCCGCTCGCACGGAGATCGACTGCGCCTCCTTTCGCCACGCGGGAAGCGATATCGGCCGAGGGAACGGTCCCGAGCAGATATCCGCTCGCGGCGGCCAGGAGCAAACGTGGAAAGCGGGAACGCATGCGTTGCACATTGTCCCCGCTTCCCACGCTCGAGGTGGTCCGACGTGCGCTTGCTACGAGACCCGCTCGACCGTGACCTCGGCCACAGGGTTGCTCCAGTCGTGAGACGCGACAGTGAGGTCGTCCACGCCACCCTGGATTCCGAGGTGGTGATGGATCACGCCGCCCTCTGCGAGCGCCGGGTTGCTCATGTCGGTCCCGGGCTCGACCATCACGCCGTGCAGGCCCTGGCACGGGGGCACGATGTCCTTGTAGTCCTCGGTGTTCCGCTCGGTGCCGGCGTCGTACCCCGCGGTCGTAACCACGACCTCGTCGCCCACCGACTTGGGCAGACGGAGCGCGTCGACTCCGGTGAAGCCGTCGTTGGTGCAGATGAGCATGCTCGCAAACGAGAGGAAGTTTGCGCCCTTCGCCGCGGTGACCGTCAACGTCACCGAGCCTCCGAACAGAAGCGGCCCAGCTGCGACTGCGGTGTCGAAGACGTGCTTGTCCGAGCCGAGCAGCGTCATCATCGGCCCGAGGTTGCCGTTCTCGGCGATCTCCTTGATCTCGAAGCTCGCCGGCTGTCCCACCGTGAAGATGTCCGTCGCTGCGCGATGCGTGGCGATGAGCGGCGGGGTGTAGGGCTGGCCGTCCGTCAGATTCTCGATCGTCACCTCGTATGTCGCGACGGGCGGTTCTGCGGCGCCGACTGGCGCGACCGCCAAAGCCGCCAGGCACGCGATCGAGGCGAGTCCTGCGAGTATTCGTCCCCTCATGTCTCCTCCTCCTCCTCGTTGGGTTGACAGGTCAAGACCTACCCGGTCGAGCTGAACGCCCACCTACGTGGGGATGAACAAAACGTGAATTCGGCGAAGCTCGCCGGCGCCGTCGTCGTTCTCGGCGGGCGCCATCGCTGCGCTCCGGGCACAGGTGGTACGCGGTGCCATCACCCTCGACGTCGGAGTTGGGCGCAGGACGCGTCCGCTCGGTCCGCTCACGGTTCGGATCGCGGCACCTCGCGAGATCGCGTACGAAGTGATCTCTGTGCGCTCGGGAGCTGGTGAGGCTCCGCCGTCGCACGCAAATGGGAGGCAACGGCTCGGGCGATGCTCGACAGCATCGAGCTCGAGGCCGAGCGCCGAGCGCCGCGGAGCTGAAACGTACGCTTGCGCGGTGAATAGCGAGATCCCCGTTCCGGCGCCTCCGTACTCGACAACCAGGGTTCGCGCGCGGCGGCTGCCCGGTGGAGACGAAGGGGACGAGGTATTGGCGGTCGAGGAGCCGCTCGAGATCAGAATCGGCGGCGAGCCGGTGGCGGTCACGATGCGGACACCGGGACACGACGAGGAGCTCGCTCTCGGCTTTTGTCTCACGGAGGGGATGACGCCGCTCGCCGCACGTGTTCCGGACGACCTGGCCGCCAACACCGTCGACGTCGAGGCGACCGGCTTCGATCCGGAGCGTCTTCGGAGGCACTTCTACACCTCGTCCTCGTGCGGCGTCTGCGGGAAGGGGGCGATCGAGGCAGTTCGCGTCGATGCCCCGCGGGTGGAGAGCGAGTTGCAGGTGCCGGAAGCTCTCGTGGCGTCGCTGCCCGATCGGCTGCTCGAGGCCCAGCGCGCGTTCGCCGCGACCGGCGGGCTGCATGCGACCGGGCTCATCTCGAGGGAGGGTGAAGTTCTCTGCGTTCGCGAGGATGTCGGCCGGCACAACGCGCTGGACAAGGTCGTCGGCTGGGCGTTCCTGGAGGGACTGCTGCCGCTGGCGGAGCACGTCCTCTGCGTCAGCGGGCGGCTCTCGTTCGAGCTCGTGCAGAAGGCCTCGGTCGCCGGCTGCCCGATCATGGCCGCGGTGGGGGCGCCGTCCTCGCTCGCGGTCGAGCTCGCGAGGGATCGCGGGATCACCCTGTGCGGCTTCGTTCGGGACGGGCGCGCAACGGTGTACACGGAGCCGTGGCGGATCTTGAGCTGAGCCCGCCGCCGGACAAGCGCGACCGCCTGTTCGAGGTTCTGGCGGGCGCTCTCGTTCTCGGCGGAGTGCTCGGCGGGCTGGCTGTCCTCCTCGACCGTGACTCGCCCGATCCTGGTATACCACCTGTCACCAGCGAGCGCATCGAGCTGACCCTGGGCGCGACGATTCAGCCGTTCCCACCGGATCGAGCCTGTGGTGTCTACGTCGTCCCCGTCGACGGCCCGAGTGAGGCACTCGTGGCGCGTCTGGCACGCCAGCTGGCGCGCCGAGCTCCGGTTCAGGCCTGCGCGACCCCGTCGTTTCGACTCGACCTGGCGTCCCTCGATCGCCGACGGGGGCAGCTCGATGCCGTCATCGTCTCTGACCAGCTCGCCCGAGCTTTTCAGGACACGAGAGGGATCGCGCCCGCGACGATAGTCGGCATCACCGCCTTCGACATCTATTCGTCCGCGTTCGCCGAGGACGAGTTCGGTTTCGGAGTCGCGAAGAGGTTCCCGCAGAAGCAGGGCTTCGCGGTTGTCTCCACCGCGCGGCTGGAGTCGGGCGAGGATCGGCTCCGGCGGCTGGAGACGATGGCGATGCGCTACGTCGGGCTCCTCTACTTCGGCCTGCCGGAGAGCTCGAGCCCGACGTCCGCGCTCGCCCCGGCGCCGGAAAGCCTCGAGGAGCTCGACCTGCTTCGTCCTGAGTTCTCCGATCCGCCGCCGTCGAGCGCAGCGCTCGTCGCCGCGCGGAAGGCGTTTCTCTCCCAGAAGTGAGCGCGGCGAGCGGCATCCTCCTCGTCGGCGGCGCGTCCGAGCGCTTCGGGTCGCCCAAAGCGCTTGCACGCTTTCGAGGCGAGTCGCTCGCCGAGCGCGCTTGGCGCGTGCTGCACGAGGTCTGCGGCGAGGTTCTCGCGGTCGGGAAGACTGCGGACGCGCTCGAGCTGCCGTTTCCCGTTCTCGATGACGGATCGGAGGAGCGGGCGGCCGTCTACGGAGTGATCGCGGGACTGCGCGCGGCTTCGAATGCCGTGTGCGTCGTCCTGCCGGTCGACTGCCCGCTGGTGACGCCCGAGGCGCTCCGGTCTCTCGCCGAAGCGGTCGCAGTCCCGCAGACGGGGCCTTTGCCCGGTGCGTACACGAAGGCCATGCTGCCAGAGCTCGAGTCCCGGGTCGCGCGCGGCGAGCTCTCGCTCAAGGGTGTCAACCCGAACGTGCTGGAGCTCGACGAGAGCCTGCTTGCGAACGTGAACACGCGGATGGAGTTCATGACCGCGGCGGTCGCCGACTGGGCTCGCGAGCGCGAGGACGTGCGAGCGCTGCTCGTCGTCGGATCGCAGGTTCGCTCGGACGTCCCGGCCGATCGCTGGTCCGATCTCGACCTCGTCTTCTTGATCGAGGATCCGAAGCCGTATCTCGAGGACGCGAGCTGGGTGCGGGAGTTCGGCGTCCCGGTGGTCACCTTCCTGGAGGCGACGCTCGACGGCCACTGGGAGCGCCGTGTGCTGTACGAGACAGGTGAGGACGTGGACTTCGTGCTCCTCCCGACCTCGACGATCGAGCGATTGGAGGCGAGCGAGGGCGCCGCCGAGCTCCTGGCGCGCGGCTACCGGCTGCTCGTCGACCGGGCCGGAATCGCAGAGACGCTCGAGCGGAGCGCAGCCAAGCCCAGACCTTCCGGCCCGACGCAGCACGACTTCGACGAGCTCGCGAGCGATTTCTGGTACCACGCGCTCTGGACGGCGAAGAAGCTTCGGCGGGGCGAGGTCTTCACCGCGCTGGAGTGTCTCGACGGGTACATGAAGACGAGGCTCGTGACCCTCCTCGGCTGGCACGCTCGCTCGCTCGATCCGTCGGTCGACACCTGGCACGCAGGCCGCTTCGTCGAGCGCTGGGCGGATCCCGGAGCTTTGGCCGCGCTCGAGAAGGCGTTTGCGCACTACGACGTGCGTGATGTCGCCCGCGCGCTCTGGGAGACGATCAGCCTCTGGCAAGCGCTCGAGGAGGAGACGGCGTCGCGGCTCGGCTTCGAGCTCGTTCTCGACCACGCTGACCTGCGCAGGCGCGTGGCCGAGGTCGTGCCCGATCCGCGCAGCGGCTCTACTCTGTCGCGATGAAGCGACTGGCCGCGCTCCTCCTTGCGGCGGTTCTCGCAGGGTGCGCTGGAGATGCCGATTCGGTCGGCGACGCCTCGGTACGCGTGTATCTCCTCCGAGACGGAGGCGGCACGGTTCGGCCCGTTCGCCGCGATGTGGATGAGGCGACATCCCGCGCTGCGCTCAACGAGCTACTCGAGGTCGCGAGCAGCCAGGAGGCGGGCGAGCTAGGGGCGACCTCAGGTATTCCCGAGGGCAGCTCCGTCGACGTCTTCTCGCTCGAGGGCGACACGGCGACGGTCGCGCTCACGACCGAGCTCGGCGATGACGGCCTGGCCCAAGTCGTCTTCACACTGACCCCAGTTCCCAAGCGTGCGCTCGGTCGACATCCAGGGTGGAACCTTCTCCCGCGCGACCTTCGAAAGCACTTACACGCCGTCCATTCTCGTCGAGTCCCCGCTACCGTTCGAAGCGATCTCGAGCCCGTTACGGGCAACCGGCACGGCCAACACGTTCGAGGCGAACTTCCAGTACGAGCTGACGGATTCCGATGGCCGGGTCATCGCCGAGAACTTCGTGACAGCGACCTCGGGCACCGGCACGCGCGGAACCTTCGAGTTCACCGTGCCGTTCGAGCTCGACGGCGACGGGACGCTGATCGTCTTCGAGAGCTCGGCGAAAGACGGCTCGCGAATCAACATCGCCGAGATCCCCCTCCGCTTCGAGTCGTAGGGGCCGGGCATGCCCGCCCGGCCCCTACCTCGCGAAGGCGCCCGAGGATGAAGCAGTAGTCGGACCTCGTATCTAAGTGCTCCCCGCCGCAAATACGCCCGCACTTCGCGCGGCTGCGAACGCTTCGCATGCCGTCGTCCTCAGTCGGGCCAATATCGTCGAATATTGGCCCTCCCTGCGTCCTTGGCCTGCTCGGTTCTCGCCGGCGAATCGCGACCGTATTTACGGCGAGAAGCGCTTAGAACTCGTTTCACATTGGCCCTTCGTCGCAGGGGTGCGCCGGCCAGCGCACCCCTGCGGCACAAGGCTTCATTGTGAAACGTGTTCGGGCACCCACTCGTAGAGCGCGTCGGGCTCACGTTCCTCGTTGCCGCTACCTTCCGTGAGCTCGACGACATGCAGGCCATGTTTCTCGTAGAAACGGCGAGCGCCGTCGTTTCTCTGGAAGACCCACAAGCGGAAACCGGCCCGGCGGCGTGACTTCGCATGATCGATCAACTTCGAACCGAGACCGCCGCCTTGGAATTTCGGTGCGACATAGAGGTGCTGCAGGTACTCCTCCCCGTCGCGCGACCCGAGAGCCGCGAAACCGACTGGCCGCCCGTCGACCTCTACGACCCAGACCTCCTCGTTCGGCAGAACCGCATCGCGGAGAAAACGACGATCCTCGTCGGGTGTGTGCAGCTCCGGGAGCGACGGCATCGCCCCGCGCATTGCCGTCCGCAGAATCACGGCGAGCTCGTCGGCGTCTTCCGGTCGCGCCCGTCTGAGCATCGCCGTACTCTAGGCCGCGTGCCTCGAGGGAGAGACGACCCCGTCCGGCTGACGAAGATCTACACGCGCGGTGGCGACGCAGGCGAGACCTCGCTCGGCGACGGCACACGCACGTCGAAGCTCGATCTCCGTATCGCGGCGTATGGCGCGGTGGACGAGTTGAACTCCGCGCTCGGGCTCGTGCTCGCCGCCAACTGCCCCGACGACATCCGCACTGTGCTCGCCAGGGTGCAGAACGAGCTCTTCGACCTCGGTGCCGATCTCTCGGTTCCGCTGGAGAGTGACGGGCGTCTACGCGTCACGCAGAAGCAGGTCGACGCGCTCGAGCGCGACTGCGACCGCTTCAACGCTCCGCTTGCGGAGCTCAGAAGCTTTGTGCTGCCGGGCGGCAGCGAGGTCGCGGCGCGCCTCCACATCGCACGCACCATTTGCCGGCGAGCTGAGCGCGACGCGCTCACGGCAGGGAGCGAGCACGCGGTCAACCCGATCGTCCTCGTCTACCTGAACCGGCTCTCCGATCTCCTCTTCATCCTCGCCAGGGCCGCGAACGCAGCCGACGCCCGAGAGGAGCCGCTCTGGAAGCCTGGGAGCTCGCGCTAACCCTCGTCGGCTCGTTCGTCGCCGGCTACCTCGGGTCGATGCTGGGCCTCGTGCTGGGAACGCTTCGGCTGCCGCTCAT
>JBPCMD010000081.1:0-13413 GCA_051002595.1 Gaiellaceae bacterium | reverse complement strand
CGAGAACCGAGCAGGCCTAGGACGCAGGGAGGGCCAATATTCGAGAATATTGGCCCGACTGAGGACGACGGCATGCGAAGTGTTCGCAGCCGCGCGAAGCGTGGGCGTATTTGCGGCGGGGAGCACTTAGGTTTCCCCTGCCATCAAAGGAGGATCTCAGCCGCCGTGGTGGCGTCGCAGCCGCGCGTCACGAGCTCGACGGCGTCGTGGAGATCGACCTCGCTCACGGCGATCCGCTCGGCGAGATGAACGGGATACCCCGCCTCGAGCAGGATGTGCAGCCGCCAGCTCTCCACCTTCGCGGGCTCGTTCTCGTTCCAGAGTGGGGCTTCGGTCGTCTCGGCCATGGGCGTGGGATTCGGTGTCATAGAGACGTTCCCTTCGCGAGATAGTTTGCCGAGATAAGGCTTTCTGAACTTCCGCTCTAGACGTCAGCGGAAGAGCGGACCGCCTCGTAGCGCCGGGCGAGCTCGACGATCCGATCGTCGAGGCGCTGCGCTGCCGCCGTCGCCGCCTGCTGCAGCTGGTCGGCGATGATGCCGTCGGCGCGCCGCAGAAAGGTCTCTGCCGTTCGGTCGAGCTCCTCGCGAAGCCGGCCTGCGGCCTCCTCGCGAATGGCACGCATGCGGTTCTCGAACTCGAGCGCTCCGGCTTCCGAGAGCCGCTCCACCTCGCGGGCGGTCGCCCGCTCGAGCTCGGCGACCTGGCGCGTCTCGAGCTCGGCGAACGCCACCTCGATCCGTGTTCGCGCCTCGCCCTCCGCATGGTCCACCTGCTCAGCCACGGCGTGCTCGTGCTGGCGCAGCCGCTCCGTGACGTCCTCGATCGCCCGGCGGCGATCGTCGGCCTGCATCTGCAACTCCTCGAGCGCCTCTGCGAGCGCGTCCTTCGTCGTCCGCTCGAGCTCCTCACGGAGACGGATGGCCGAAGCACGCTGCTGCTCGATCGCCGTCCCGAGCTCACCGGTCTCCGCCTCGATCCGCGCCTCCACGACGGCGATCCGCTGTCGCTGATGCTGCTCGAGCGCGGAGACCTCGCCTTCGAGCGCCCGTTGCGCGCGCTCCAGGTCGGCTTCCCATGCGTGCAAGCGCTCCTCTACCCGCCGCTCCACCGACGCGACCATCTCGGCCAGACGCTCGGAGAGCTCTCGTTCACGGACACCGAGCTCTCCACGACGCTGGTCGGAGAGCCGCCGTTCCTCGGCAACGTAGGTCGAGAGCGAGTCAGCGTGCGCTCGAGCCACGCCCAGGCGGAGCAGCCCAGCCTGCGTCGTCGCCTCTTCTTCCGCTGCGGCCCGCACGGCCTTGCGAGCCTCCACGACCAGCTCGTCCGTGCGCGCGGACTGAGCTCGCGAGCGGCGAAGCGCCCGCCAGAGGAACGCCGCCGCCGCGAGCGCGGCAAGAAGCACGCCGGCGAGGATCCAGGCGATCAGGGGCACGAGACCATGCTAGACAGGTGCTCCGCGTCACGTCTCTCTGAAATCCGGTCGAGCGGCTTCTCGCGAAGATAGGTGGAATAAGCCACACTGGAGGTCGATCACCATGCTCGAAGTGCGAAGGGTCATCTGGTGCGCAGTCGCAGCGGCGGTGTTCGCAGCTGGTCTATGGGGGGGCATCGGCGTCGCCGGCGGCGAAGCGCGCGGGGCCGCCGAGGCCGTTCGACTGACCGCCGGGCTCGATACTCGACAAGAAATCCCGAAACCGAAAGGTACGCCGGTGAACGCTCGCGGAAGCTTCGTGGCGACGCTCGAGCGCACGGGCGCAGCGGGAACGCTCGCCTGGCGCTTGACGTTTGGCGGGCTGAGCGGCAAGGCAACTGCCGCGCACGTGCATCTGGGTAGGCGTGGTCGGGCGGGGCGGGTCTCGATCGCCCTCTGCGGGCCTTGTCGTAGCGGCGCGCATGGCTCGGTGAAGGCACGGGCCGGAACCGTGCCGGCGTTGCTGACCGGCGGCGCCTACGTGAACGTGCACACAGCGAAGAACGCGGCAGGGGAGGTTCGCGGTCAGATCCGGGCTGGGTCGACGGTCCCGCCGCCGGCGACAACCATAACCACGACCAGCACCGGCGACGATCCCTATCCGTGACGTTGAGGCGCGAATGCCCGCCGAAGCGCAGCCGCCGCGAGCGCCTGCGCTTCGGCGGCTGCATCGAACCGGTCGGCCTTCGAGAAGAAGCCGTGCACCGCGGCGTCGAAGCGCACGAGCTCTGACGGCACACCCGCTCCGCTGAGGCGGGCGGCGTAGCGCTCGCCCTGATCGCGAAGCGGGTCGAGCTCGGCCGTGATCACGAGCGCCGAAGGAAGTCCGCAAAGATCCTGTGCGCGGAGAGGCGAGGCCAGCGGATTGTCCCCATCTGCGGGCTCGGCGAGGTAGTGGGACCAGCACCACGCGAGGTCCTCGCGTCCGAAGAAGAGAGGATCGAGCGGCTCCTGCAGCGACGGGGTATCGGCTCGATGGTCGAGCGGCGGGTAGACGAGCAGCTGGAATGCGAGCGCCGGCCCTCCGCGCTCGCGAGCGAGCAGCGCGACTGCGGCCGCGAGATTGCCGCCGGCGCTGGCGCCGCCGACTGCGAGACGATCGCGATCCAAGCCGAGCTCGGCGCCGTGCTCTGCGATCCAGCTCGTCGCCGCGTAGCAGTCCTCGAGAGCGGCGGGGAACGGACTCTCTGGGGCTCTGCGATATGCGACTGAGACGACCGCGCAGGGTGTTGCGTTCGCGAGCCGCCGGCAGACCGGGTCGACCGCCGCGAGCGAGCCGAGCACCCAGCCTCCGCCGAAGAAGAAGACCAGCACGGGCGCCGGGCGCATGTCGTCGGGCAGATAGAGGCGCACTGGGATCTCGCCATCGGGACCAGGCGCCACGCGCTCGAGAACGCGGGCGACGGGCTCTGGGGGCACCGGCGCGGGCTCGGCGAGTTCCGCCGCACGTGCCTCGGCGACCGAGAGCTCATGCACCGGGCGCGCCCCTGCGGCATGCCGCTCGCGCCGGTATGCCTCGACCTGTGGGTGGAGCCCGCGTTTCGTCATCACCGCCGCCCCGTCGCGTAGGGGCGAGGCTTGCCTCGCCCTCGGGCGCCGTCGCCGCTCACAGCCGCCGCTCTGCGTAGAACGCCGCGCCGAGGAGTGGCGCATCTTCCAGCTGCGCGGCGACGGTCACGGAGCGAGGTTCCGGGATGGGCTCGAGCTCGCTCTTGAGAGCGCCTTCGAAGAGTTCCCAGGAGCGCGCGATCGAGCCGCCGACAACCAGGCAGCTCGGCTCGAATGCTCGAAGCCACGGACTCAGGAACTGCCCGAGTGCCGCGCCCAGGTCTGTGAAGACACGACGTGCGGCTCGCTCGCCCGCCCTTGCCCGATCCGCGATCTGCTCGACATCGATGCCGCCGTTCGAGGGCGCCCCATAGGCGGCGAGAAGAGCAGCGCCAGAGATCGTCTGCTCGACCGGGGCGCCACGGAGCTGGACCGCGTACAGCTCGCCCCGCGGAGGCACCCCCACTCCCGAGTGCACGATCTCGCCTTTCTCGCTGAACGCGGATCCCAGCCCCGTTCCGAGTGTGATGCCGACCGCCCGAGGATGCCCGCGCGCCGCGCCTGCCCACCACTCGCCCAGTAAGAAGGCCTCGGCATCGTTGAGAAAACGGATTGCCTCGGCATCGGGCAGGGCCGACGCCGCCTGGAGCTCCGAGCGAAGGTCGACTCCGTGGAGGCCCTGGAGCTTGTGAGTGATCTCGGAGACGCCCCGCGCGTAATCGAAGGGGCCGGGGACGGACACGCCGATGCTCGTCAGACCCGGCGCTGCCACAGAATGTGTCACCCGCGAGATGGCCGCGAGCAGCTCGGCGCGGCCGGCCGTCCCCGGCAGCGGCTCGAACGCACGGCTTCGAGGCTCGACCGAGCGCGAGACGATGTCCACCCGGCCGCCCGAGACATGCGTGCCGCCGATGTCGAGCGCGCCCACGACAGCGCCGCTGGTCACGGGACGAAGGCCTTGACGACCTTGCAGGCGCCTCCACCGACGCGCCGCAGGCGGTACGGACCAACCGCCGCCGGGATCACGATCGTCTCCGCGTAGGCGAGCCCGTGCACTTCACCGGCGCCGGACTCGATCTCGACCCGCTCGCCGGCGACAAGATTGAGCACATGGAACCGGCCGGCGGTGTCCTCCTCCACGGCCTGCTCGAAGTCGAGCCGGTGCACGGCGAAGAAGAGATCGGGCAGCCTGCCGAGCTCGAGCTCGACCCAGCCCGGTCCCCGACGAACAGCCTTCGGCTCGGGAACGAGGTCACGGCGAACGGATTTGCCCGAGCGTGACGGATCCAGATTCGAGAATGCATGAGCGAGGTGCACCGGCCGTAGCTCGCCCTCGAGGTCCCGGCGCAGCCAGTCGTAGAAGCGCAAGGTGTACAGGTACGGGGTGGCGCTGATCTCGAGCAAGAGATTGTCAGCGCCGCTCGCGTGCGCGGTGCCTGCGGGAATCAGGTACAGGCGGTGCTTAACCGCGGGATGCGTCTGGAGATAGCGCTCCGGGTCAAGCTCGAGTCCCGGATCCTCCGCCCGCGCCGCCTCGACTCGGAAAGCGTCGAGGTCGGCGTCCGCCCGCAGCCCGAGGAAGATCTCCGCCCCTGGCTTGGCGTCCACGACGTAGTACGTCTCGTGCTGCGTATACGGCAGTCCGAAGGTCTCGCGCATGTACTCCTCGGTCGGGTGGCACTGGATCGAGAGATGGCCTCCCCCGAAAGTGTCCAGGTAGTCGAACCGGATCGGAAACGAGACTCCGAAACGCGCGGCGAGCTCGGCGCCGAGAACGCGCTCGCCTTCGGCCGCCATCAGGAGCTCGAATCCGGCCTCGATCGGATCGTCTGCGCCGAGGAGAATCCCGCTCTCGGGAGTGATCAGCTCGTAGGACCAAGCGAGGTTCGGCGCAGTGGTCGAGATCCCGAGGACATCGCGGAGCCACTGGCCACCCCAAGGGCCGGGGAAAAACGTCGGACGGGTGCGGAAGGGCCTGCCGGCGAGCTCGTGCAGCGAGCGCCGGAGCGTGTTCCCGTCGAGCGAGCGAGGCGCCTCAGGCTCGCTTAGGTCGATGTAGAGGTCGAGTCGCGGGAGGAGCTCCTGCTTGTGCCGCCCGAGCACCGGCCAGTCGACGAAGAGGAGACGCTGCTCGGATCCGGCCGCCCCGACCGGCTGTCCGAGGTTGCCGGCCTCACCCCGCCGCACGCCCGCGAGGCTTTGCCACTTCGGAAGATCCGCGTACCAGAGAACGTCGTGCGCGACGAGGGCGCTGCCCGGGCCGAAGATCACGACAATGTCCGAGTCAGCGCTCGAGGCGTCCGCGAGCTCGTCGAAGAGGCCCGCCAGCGATCCCTCGAAGATGCGGCCGAAGACGGGATCGCCGGGGAGGATGCTCGCAGCCGTGCGCCGCTGGATCTCCTCCCAGGGAGCGAGAGAGCTGCGCGCATCGACGAGCGCTGTCTTGACGTCCCGCTCAGCGAGCCCCTCGCTGAGGCCGGCGAGGAAGCCCTCCCAGGAAAGAGCAGCCGGGCCGTCGATCGCGAGCGCTCGAGGCCTCGTGCGCACGATCGCGTCCGCCAGCGCGCCGAATCCATTCTCGACTCTGCCTCCCGCGAGTGGGTAGCGGGGACTCGGGTCGTAGCTCATGGGCCGATCTTTGGCCCATGAGCGGGGAGGGGTGTGGGGAACCGGGAGGTTCCACACGCTTTCGAGAAGAAGGGGGGATGTGGGGGGAACATGGTTTCCCCCACAAACGCGAGTCGTAGGCGAGCGTTGCTCACGTACGCAGCAGAAGGTCGAGCGTCAAGGCCGCGCTCCAGGAGAAGTCGCTGACCCCGAGGGGCTCGCCGGTCCTCGGGTCGTAGTACTCGACGAACCCGGACCGGCTGACGAGCTCGAGTGTCATCCGCCGTAGCTCGTCCGCCTCAACGTGCAGCCCGTACCGCTCGAGGCCCTGGATGAAGAACCAGTTGACGTTCACCCAGACGGGGCCGCGCCAATAGCGTCGCGGGTCGTACGCGAGGCTCGACTTCGAGGCCGAGGTCACCGGCCACGGGGCCTCGGGCGAAGGGCCAAAACGGGTCGGCGACCAGAGAGCCTCGTCGAAGAGAAGACGTGCCTGCTCGGGCCGCGGAACGCCGGCGTAGAGCGGGAACATGGCGTCGATGGTCTCGTCACCCGTCAGCGGGTCACCGTCGTCCTCGACATAGACCGCGCTGGATTCGTCCCAGCGCTCCGCGAGCGCGTCGCGGAGTCGTCCGGCGGCAACGCTCGCGCGCGCGCCGTCCCCGCCGAGCTCGCCCCAGAGCCAGGCGAGGTCGTCCTCGGCCGCCGCGAGGATCGAGTTCAAGGTGAGATCGACGAAGACGAACGGCCAGCTCTCGAGAGCGGGCCGATAACCGTGAGTCTGCAAGCGACGGACGAGGTACAGGTAGCGCACATAGTCGTCGTCGGTCGGCCGCTCCGAGGCGTCGAGCTCGTGGCTGTCGGTCCGCCTTATGTCGAGTTCGCCTTCGACCTCCAGCCGCGCCAGCGCCCGGTCGAACCGTGGCGAGTTGTCCGCCCCTTCCCAGGGATGGACGATGGCGATGAGACCCGAGTCGATGGCCCGCTCGCGGTGCAGCCAGTCGTGCCAGCGCTCGAGAGCGGGGACGACCTCCTCCAGGAACGACCGGTCCGGTGACGCCTCGTGCAGCACGCGGACAGCGGTTGCGAGGACCGGCGGTTGCGTGAGGCCGCTCGTCGGGACCTCGGGCGCCTGCTCGCAGGCCGAGGAGCCCCATAGCTCCGGTCCCGGCGAGTAGTCGGGCGCCGGGATGTGGAACACGATGTGCGGGACCATCCCGTCGCTCCACTGCCCTCTCAGGAGCGATCGCGCCTCAGCTCGGCCGCGCTCGGGATCGACGTGCGCCAGCCCGAGCGCGACGAAGGCCGAGTCCCAGTTCCACTGGTGCGGGTAGAGCTCTCTCCCCGGCCGGACGAACGGCCCCATGTCGTTGCCGGCGAGGAGCGCCCGGGCTCCGTCGATGAGGACTCGGCGGGGATTCACCTCGTCAGGCTGCGGCTGCCGCGACCACGCTCTCCCGTTCAGGGACGAGCGGGAGCCCAGTGATCGCTCCGATCATCTCCGCGGTCCGTTGCGCCGCAGCCGCTGGACCGAGCCGGCCGGTGAGAACCGCCTCGAGCATCGTCTGCAGCTGGACCGAGACCCGTGGGTACGAGGGCATCCAGGGCCTCGCCACTGCCAGCTCGATGATCTCGGCGATCTCCGGGAGGAAGGGCAGGTCCGAGGCGACGAGCTCGATCGCCGAGCGGCGCGACGGTATCCGTCCGGTGGAGCGTGCGACTCGGGCGAGAGCGTCCGGCTCCACCGCGCGCTGCAGAAGCTGCATCGCAAGGCGGGGTTGCGCCGCCTGTCGGAAGATCGCGAACATCATTCCGCCAGCCACGCTCGCGGGCATTCCTTTGGGGCCGGCGGGCACGCGCGTGAAGCAGAAGTGGTCCCAGACATCGTGGTGATGGACTCCCAGGGCCTCGGCGAGAGCCTGCGCCTCGTAGACGCCGCCGAGTGAGAGCGCGGCGCGTCCCTCGGCGAGCAGTCGAACCGCGTAGTCCCACTCGTACCCAACCACCTCCGAAGGGACGATGCCCTCGTCGACCAGCCTGCGGAGGAAGCGAAGCGCCTGTGCGGTCGCGCGAGAGCTGAGACTCACTCCCCCAGGCCCGAGCACGTGGGCTGCGTTGGACGCCAGGACGGCGATCAGGCAGTACGTGGTCGTCTCTCCGGCCATGCCGCCGCCCGGCATGACCATGGGAGTGCGAACGCCGCCCTCCGCGAGCGCGTGACCGGCCGCTCGCAGCTCCGTCCAAGTCGTTGGTGGCGAGATGCCGAGCGACTCGAGCTTGCGCCGGCTGTACCAGAGCCCGCTCGCGTCGGCGAAGGGCGAGACGCCGAAGGTCTTGCCCTCGTAGCGGTTCGCGCGCACGAGAGGCTCGAGGAAGTCGACCTCGTGCTCCTGACGAACCCAGCCCTCGTTCAACTCCTCGAGCGCGTGAATGAAACCCGCCGCCGCGAATTCCGGCGCCCAGACCGAGTCGATGACCGCCAGATCCGGCGCCTGGCCTTCGGCGACGGCATGCGTGAGAGTCTGGTGGAGCGACTGGCGCGGGACCTTCACGACGCTGATCTGATTTCTGGCGCCGGCGGCATCGCGGACCATCCGCGCCCACGGGCCCTCGGTCGGCACGATGACGCGAACTTCGGGCTGGTCCGGTCGGCGACTGAGCCAGTGCGGATTGACGAACGATCCTCGCCGGCGATGGCGGAGGATCACACCCTCGTCTGCAAGCTCGGAGAGCGCACGGCTCACCGGAGTTCGGCTGAGCTTGTAGCGCTCGCACAGCTCGTGCTCGGTCGGCAGACGATCGTCGGCGCCGCCGTAGTGACCGCTCAAGATCTCCTCTAGGAGAAGCGTCTTCAGCTGGAAGTAGAGCGGAATCGGCTGCCGAGGATCGATCCCCATCTGCTCCTCGCGCGCCATGGAGAACCGCACTCTACTCACCGGATCGGGAGCGATCTTCAGGTCGCGGGACATGGCTTCGGGGAACCGGGAGGCGCGACGGAAAGTGAAGGACGGGAGTGCGAGCCGGAGAAGATTTGCTATTCGAAGATAACAAAACTGGAACCAGAACGGGTATTGACTCGGAGGCGCTCATTTTGTTATCTGACGATTGCAATATCGAGGCCACGCGAAGGGACGAGTGTGAGCGACGGCTTGCTCGAGATTGAGCAGACGACCGAGCCCGCCGACGACGCGGGGCTGATCGGCCAGGCGAGGGCCGTGCTGGAGGCGAACTGGCTCGGCCACGCGACCTCTCCCAACCGCCGCCTCTATCCGCATCAATGGAGCTGGGACGCGGCCTGTATCGCGATGGGCTATGCCTCCTGGAATCAGGAGCGCGCGGAGACCGAGCTTCGCTCGCTCTTCTCCGGACAGTGGCGCGACGGCCTCCTCCCCCACATCGTGTTCACGGACGGCGCCCGGTACTTCCCCGGCCCCGACTTCTGGCAGACGGAGCGCTCGCAAGACGCGCCGGCGTCGCCGAGGACCTCGGGAATCGTCCAGCCACCGATCCACGCGACGGCGGCCTTGCAGGTGTATCGCCTGGCGAGCGACCGACCGAGGGCAGCCGCCTTCCTCGAGGAGCTCCTGCCGAAGCTCGCCGCCTGGCACGCCTACCTGTATCGCGAGCGCGCACGAGTCGAGGGCGGTCTCGTCGAGATCTGGCATCCGTGGGAGTCGGGCATGGACAACTCTCCGCTCTGGGACGTCGCGCTCGAGCGCATGTCGTTCGATCCCAAGCTGTTGCCGGAGTACGAGCGAGTTGACGTCGACGTCGCCGAGGTGACCGAGCGTCCCTCCGACGGGGAGTACGACCGCTACGTCTACCTGGTGAGCTTGTTTCGCGAGCTCGCCTACGACTCGTCACGAATCAAGCGCGTGACGCCGTTCGCGCTCCAGCCCGTTCTGTTCAACTCGCTCCTCGTCCAGTCGAACCGGGATCTGGCCGAGATCGCACGCGTCGTCGGCGCCGACCCGGAGCCGTTCGAGGCTTGGGCGGAAAGCACCGCCGCCGCGCTCGAGGAGACGCTGTGGGACGACGAGCACGCCATCTATGTCGACTACGACGTCGAGGCGGGCGAGCGTGTCGCGGCGCGGACTGCCGCCGGTCTCGCGCCGCTCTACGCGGGAGTGCCCGCCCGCGCGCGAGCCGAGCGCATGGTCGAGCTGCTGGCGAACTCGCGGGTGTCGGTTGGCGCTCGAGGCTGGGCGGTAACGAGCCTGGCACCGAGCGATCCGGGCTTTCAGGCGGCGCGCTACTGGCGAGGCCCCGTCTGGCCGATCCTCAACTGGGTCCTTCAGCGCGGCCTCGATCGCTACGGGTATCCGACGCTCGCCGCGGAGGTTCGCCGCGCGGTTGTCGAGCTGGCGAGGGGCGCCGGCTTCTGGGAGCACTACTGCCCGGAGAGCGGCCGCGGGCAGGGCGGAGACCGGTTCGCCTGGACGGCGGCGCTCGTCCTCGACCTCCTGCGCGAGAACAAGGCCAAGCCGGAGAGCGCATCGCGGATGGGGATCGCGCATTGACTTCGTCTGCGTTTTTTGTTACATCCGCATGGCAAATAAGGATCGCCAAGTGGTGAAGCGACGCTGGCTTCTAGATCGGAGGAGCATGGGGCAGAAGTCTCCGCCGAAGGTGGGTTGGAGGGCACGGGTCATGGGTGTGCGGCCGGTCGAATCGGCGCCGCACGCTCCCTACCGGCACAGGAGGATCGCATGAGCACCGAGAACGACCACAACTTGTCCCCTTGGGAGAAGCCAATCGACAGGCGTTCAGCGCTAGTAAAGGCCGGCGGCGTCGGGGCCGTGCTCGCGCTCGGCGGCCTGGCCGGAGCGAGCCGTGCAACCGCTGGCTCATCCCAGAACGCCGGCAAGGTGACGGCCTTCTTCGGCCAGTTCGGCGGGATCGCCGAGCAGGAGGGGATTCGCAAGTTCGTCTTCAAAGGCTTCAGAGGGGACGTCGATCCCGTATTCGCGCCGATCAGCAACCCCGCCCTCTTCGTCGACCGGGTCAGGGCGGAGGCGAAGGCCGGAAAGGGCAACATCGACCTTCTCGTCGGCCTGCACGGCGACTTCGTGACGTTCCAGAACGAGGGCCTCATTCGCGGCGTCGACGACGTGACCAAGCAGGTCAAGAACTTGCCCCCGCCGCTGGTCAAGATCGGGAAGCTGGGCACCTCGACCCAGTTCTACGTCCCCCACTCGACGGCGACCTACGTGATGGTCGCCAACAAGGACGTGCTCAAGTACATGCCCAAGGGCGCCAACATCGACGCGCTCACGTACGGGCAGGTGTTCGCGTGGGCCAAGGCCATCCGCAAGGGCACTGGGCAGAACAGGTTCGGGCTGCCCGCCAGCGACACCGGCCTGCTCCACCGTTACCTCCAGGGCTTCCTCATTCCGTCCTTCACCGGCGGCTTCGTCACAGGGTTCCGCTCGAAGGAGGCCGTGCGGGCGTGGGAGTACATGCGCCAGCTCTGGCAGTACACCCATCCGCAGTCATTGACGTATGCGTTCATGCAGGATCCGCTGCTGAGCGAGGAGGTCCTACTGGGTTGGGATCATGTCGCACGCTTGAAGACGGCGCTCGACCAGCGTCCCGACGACCTCGTCGCGTTCCCTGTCCCGAAAGGCCCGAAGGCGCGGTCGTACATGCCGGTCCTCGTCGGCCTCGGAATTCCCAAGAACGCACCGAATCCTGCCGGCGCCAAGGCGTTGATCCGGCACATGCTGACGATCGGCGCGCAGGCGCAGATCCTGTCTCTCACGGGATTCTTCCCCGCCGCCGGCGGAAGGTTGTCCAAGAGGATCTCACCCGGGCTGCTCGCAGAGGCGGCCGCGGTGCGCAAGCAGCAGAAGGCGCCCGACGCCATCCAGGCCTTGCTCCCGATCGGGATCGGGGCCGAAGGCGGAAACTTCAACAAGATCTACCGCGACACCTTCACGCGGATCGTGCGAAACAACGAGAACATCCAGACCGTCCTCAAGGAGCAGGGCGATCTGCTGCAGGCGATCTTCGACAAGACCGGCGCGCCGTGCTGGGCGCCAGATCCATCGAGTGGAAAGAATCCTTGCCGCGTGAGGTAGAGACGACCTGAGTAACAGCCCTTAGCGCGTGTGACGACGATAGCCCAAGAGACCGCTCCGCTCACGCGCCGGAAGCGACGGTGGGAGGGTTTGCCCTACTGGCTGATCCTCCCCACCGTCGCCTACCTCGGCCTCTTCTTCGTGTGGCCGATGATCCAGGGCTTCGGGCTCGCCTTGAGAGACGAGAGCGGCCACTGGACTATCTCCGCGTTCCGAACGATGGTCGACGACGCGGCCTTCGGCGAGGCGATGAGCTTCACGTTCCTCCTGATCCTCGTGATCGTGCCCATCCAGTTCGTCCTCGCCTTGGGCATGGCGCTCCTCTTGAACGCGAGACTTCGTGGCAGCGGCCTCTTCCTGTACATCTTCCTGCTCCCCCTCGCGATCTCGGATCTCGCAGCCGGTATCGCCTGGTCGGCGATCTTCACCGAGCGTGGCTACCTCAACACCATTCTCGAAGGTGTCGGGGTGCTCGAGCAGCCGTTCATCTTCCTCGACCCGACCTCGAAGACGCAGCTCGTCATGGTTGTGGCGACCGCCGAAATCTGGCGTTCGACCACCTTCATGATGGTCATCCTCTTCGCCGGACTGCAGGGCATCCCGCGCGAATACGTCGAGGCTGCCGAGGTCTTCGGCGCCGGATTCTTCCAGCGCGTGCGGCATGTGATCTTCCCCATGCTCAAGCCCTCGATCCAGGTCGCGCTCCTCCTCCGCTTGATCTTCGCCTTCGAGGTGTTCGCCGTTGTGATCGCGCTGACCGGGTCGGGCGCGACGGTGCTTGCGGCCGAGGCCTATAAATGGCAGGCAACCAACGAGAACGAGCATGTCGCCGCCGCGTACTCGATGGTCATCCTCGGGCTCTCCCTCGCCGCCGCGGCAGTCGTGCTCGTCGTGCTGCGTACCCCCAGGGAGCGGAGGCTTCGCTGATGGCTCCGCCGCGAATCCGGATCGGCCGCGTGCTCGCCTACGTCGCGGCATTGGCGGTGGCGGCCTTCATCCTCGCGCCGATCTACCTCATCACGATCGCGGCTTTCTCGAGCTTCGATGCTGTCTACGAGTATCCGAAGAACCTCGTCCCGAAAGACGCCTCTACCGAGACCATGCGGATCTTTCTCGATTCCGAGGGGATCACCGACTCGCTCCGGCGTAGCGCCTACGTCGCGGCCATCACCATCATCGTGTGCCTGGCTATCGGCACCCCAGCGGGCTATGCGCTCGCTCGTTTCTCGTTCCGCGCAGCCAACCCCTTCCAGCTCGCGCTCGTGAGCACTCGCGCGTTCCCGCTCATCATCATCGCCATCCCGCTCGCGGTGACCTATCTGCGGGTAGGGCTGGACGACACCGTCTACGGCGTCGCGATGGCGCACATCGCCTTCACGCTGCCTCTGACGGTCCTCGTGACGGCAAGTGTCTTTGCGGGGATCTCATACGAATTGGAGGAGGCGGCGATGACGCTCGGCTGCAACCGGCTGTCGGCGTTCCGCCGGGTCGCGCTCCCGCTGGCCCTTCCGGGGGTCGCCGCGTCGGCGATCTTCATCTTCGTGACGTCCTGGAACGAGGTTTTCGCGGCGGCCATCCTGACCTTCAGGAACCGCACGCTGCCGGCGCAGCTGCTGGCCGCGCTGGATACGTCTCCGCTCACATACCGGCTTGCCGGCGGCTTCTTCCTGCTGGCGCCCGCGTTGGTCGTCATCTTCTTCA
>JBPCMD010000080.1:0-13513 GCA_051002595.1 Gaiellaceae bacterium | reverse complement strand
CGCCCGTCTCGGCCGCGACCTCCATCGTCTTGAAGAGCGTCTCGTCGTCGACCATCAGCGCGCCCTTGTAGGCCATGAAGAGCTTGTACGAGGTCACGCCCTGCTCGGGCAGGCGCGCGAGCTCCTCGAGCGAGCCGCCCTCGCCGAGATCGGTGACCGCGATGTGGTAGCCGTTGTCGATGATCGCCTTGCCCTCGCGTTTCGAGTGCCATATATCCAGTGCCTCGGTGAAGGACTGGCCGGGAGACTGGATGCAGAAGTCCACATGGCACGTCGTCCCGCCGAACGCGGCTGCGGTCTGGCCCGAGGTGACGTCGTCGATCGTCGTCGTTCCCCCGAACGGCATGTCGAGGTGGGTGTGGGGATCCACGCATCCGGGAAGCACGTACCGCCCGGAGGCGTCGATCACGCGGTCTGCGTCGACGTCGAGGGACTCTCCGATGAGCGTGATTCGCTCGCCCTCGACGTAGACGTCACCGACGTAATCATCCGCGGCGGTGATGATCCGCCCGCCCTTGATCAGAACCGACACTCCACCTCCCCTCCTTCGGGCGCTGGGGTGAACCCGGGCCGCTGCCGCAGCGCGGCCCGGGTTCGCAATCTTCCCCTATTCGCCGTTCGGTGTCACCTGGCTATTCGATCGGTGTCCACCTGGCTATTTGCCGCCGAGCGTCAGCTTGACGACCGACTTCTTGAAGCTCTTGCCGTTGACGTCGAGCCCCTGCTTCTTCAGGTTCGCGATCGCCTTCCGCGCGAGATCCGTGCGATAGGACGCCTTCGTCGCCGGCTTCTTGATGACCTTGTACGTCTTCGCGATCGTGGTCGTCCGCTTGTACTCGATCGGATCCATCAGCCCGATACCGAGCCGGTTCGGCCAGATGAGCGCGTTGACCTCGTTCATCTGCCACCGCTGATGCCCCGCGGGAAGCGCCGGGCCGTTCTGGAGCACGATCTTCGTGCACTCGGCCAGGTGGTCCCGGCAGAAGATCCAGCCCTTGAACGACGCTTCCAGGAACTTCACGGACGTCGCCTGATTCTTCGCGTCCTTGATCCAGTCCCCGCGCACGAAGACCCCGTCCTGGAGCATGCCCGTGCCGAGATCCGAGTACTTGAACACGGTCAGGTCGGAGAGCTGGTAGAGCTTGCCCGTCTTTGGGTTCTTGACCTCGAGCACCTGCGCCAGCTCGTTGTACGTCATCGCCGAAGCGGCGTCGATCTCGCCCTTCAGGAACGCGAGCATGTCGAAGTTCTGCTTGACGAGCTGCACGTCCTTGTCCGGGTTCATCCCGTTCTTCACGAGCGCGGCCCGCTGCTCGAACTCGTTGCCGAAGATCCAGACGCCGAACTTCTTGCCGCGCATCTTCTTGAAGGTGTTGATCCCGCTCGACTTGAGCGTGACCTCCGTCGTGCCGCTCCGCGCGTAGACCTGGCCGATGTTCACGAGGTCGTTGCCCGTGTCACGCTGCTGGAGCGTGCTCGGGAACCAATTGATCCCGAACTCCGCCTGCTTTCCGAGCACGACCTGCTCCGGGAGGATGTCCGGGCCGCCCGCCTTGATGTCGACGTCGAGCCCGACCTGCTTGTAGTAGCCCTTCGCCTTGGCCGCGTAGTAGCCGGCGAACTGCGACTGCACGACCCATTTGCTCTGCAACGTGACCTTGGTCAGGCTCTGCTCGGCGCTCGACCTGCTCGCCGTCGCGAAGCCGGCCACGATGAGGCTCGCCCCCACGACGAGCGCCGTCGCGAGCACGTACCACCTCCGCTTTCTCATGTGCCCTCCTCGTAGTTCATTCCGAATCTCCTCTCGTCGATGGATGCCAGCGAAGCGCGAAGCGCTCGGCGACCGCGATCACCGCATAGAAGGCGATGCCGAGAACGCTGGCGACCAGTATCGCCGCCCAAGCGGTCTCGTACTGCGCGAGCGAGACCGCTGACACGATCTGAACACCCAGTGCCTCCGTCGATCCTCCGAAGTAATCCCCCACGACAGCGCCGATCATCGCGAGTACGGACGCGATCTTCAAGGCCGAGAAGACGAACGGCAGGCTGTTCGGGATTCTGACCCGCCTGAAGATCGAAGGCTGCCCCGCGGCGTACGAGCGCATGAGCTCGAGCGACTCCGGTCGGACCGAAGTCAGTCCGCGCAGGGTGTTGACGAGCACCGGGAAGAAGCAGAGAACGGCGGCGATGACGATCTTCGACCACGGGCTCAAGATTCCGAACCACGCGTTGGTGATGGGCGCGAAGGCGACGATGGGAACCGCGTTGGCCGCGATCAGGTAGGGCATGAGCGCGCTCCCGAGTGGACGCCAGCGGGCAAGGACGAGCGCGAAGAGGATCGCCAGCGAGCAGCCGAGCACAAAGCCGCCGAGCGCCTCCTTGAAGGTGATCCAGCCGGCGCGCACGAGCTCATCGCGTGACTCCCCGAACGCGGTCACCACGTCCCAGAACGGCGGCAGGAGATACCGCTCGATACCGAGCGCGGGGAGGAGCCACTGCCAGGCGACGAGTCCGAAGCCGAGCACGGCGATCGCAGGTAACCACCGCCCTAGGCGCCTGCCGAGCTCGCGTTCGCGCGCGGGCTCGTGGGCGATCGTCGTCATTCGAGCGCCTCGAGCTCGGCGACGATCTCATCCGCGCCTCCCGCATGCAACGCCTCGCGCACCTCGGTGACCAGCTCGAAGAAGCGCGGCTCCTCCCGCGACTCGCCGGCGCGGGGCTGCTCGAGATCGATGGGGACGATCGCCGTAATCCGGCCCGGGCGCGCGGACATGACGACGACACGCGTGGACAGGAAGACCGCCTCGGAGATCGAGTGCGTGACGAAGATCACGGTCGAGCCGGTCTCGGCCCAGATGCGGAGGAGCTCCAGGTTCAGGCGCTCGCGCGTCATCTCGTCGAGCGCTCCGAACGGCTCGTCCATCAGCAAGAGAGCGGGCGAGAACGACAACGCGCGGGCGATGGACACGCGTTGCTGCATGCCACCCGAGAGCTGCCAGGGATAGTGCTTCTCGAACCCTTGGAGCTCGACGAGCTCCACCATCTCTCGAACGCGATCAGCACGGCGCGAGCGATCCCAGCCGCCGAGCTCGAGCGGCAAGGAGATGTTCTTCGCGACTGTCCGCCAGTCGTAGAGCACCGCGGCCTGGAAGACGATCCCGTAGTCGCGATCGAGCCGCGCTCGATGCGCGGGCTTCCCGTTGACGAGGATCTCCCCTGTCGTCGGCTCGACCAAATCGCCGATGACGCGCAAGAGCGTCGACTTGCCGCAGCCCGAGGGCCCGATCAGCGAGATGAACTCGCCACGCCCGACCTCGAGGTCGATCTCCTGGAGCGCGGTCACACCGCCCTTGCCGAAGGTCTTCGTCACGCGCTCGGCGGAGACGACGAAGTCGTTCAAACGAGCACCTCCGGCGCGCGTCGAACGACGAGCTTCTCGACGAGCAGCACGACGAGGAAGAAGCTGATCCCGAGCAGGGCGGCGATCAGATTGGTGGCCCAGAGGTTCTCGGGGTTCAGGACGTAGTACTGGTTGAAGTTGATGATCGCTCCGCCCAGGCCGTCCTGGATCGAAGAGGGCAGCTCGCCGATGACGGCGCCGACGACGCTCGCCGTTGCCGCGACCTTGAAAGCGGAGAAGAGGTACGGGAGCGCGGAGGGCACGCGCAGCTTCCAGAAGACCGCCCAGCCGCTCGCGGCGTACGACTCCATCAGCTCGACGGCGGCCGGGTCTGTGGAGCTCAGGCCGCGCACGGTGTTCACGGTGACGGGAAAGAACGTCAGGTAGGCGGCGATCACCGAGACGCGCATCCAGTCCTCGGGCGTCCAGCCCGAGATGGTCAGGCTGCCGAGGCCGACGACGACGATCGGCGCGACTGCGAGGATCGGGATCGTCTGCGACGCGACGACGTAGGGCATCAGGCCGCGCTGCAGCATCTGGAAGCGCGCGATGACCGCGCCGAGCAGGAAACCGATCGTCGCGCCGATGGCGAAGCCGACCGCGGCTTCCTTGGCTGTGAAGAGCGCGGAGTCGAGCAGGAGGTCGATCAGGAGCGGACCGCCCACTTGCGGTGACTCGAAGAGCGCGCCGACGATGTCATGCAGGTGGGGGAGCGTGGTGTCGTCGACGACGAACGGCTTCGTCCAGCCGGTCTCCATCCAGAGCCAGCGGTAGCCCTCCCAGAGCCCCCAGAGCGCGACGAGAACGAGGGCGAGCGTGCCCACGCGCATGGCCAGCGCTCCCGCTTTGCCGAACGTGCGCGACCGAGGGGGTGTCATGGCGGCGACGTCGCTCACTGAGGGTGATTCTTACCGACTCGAAATCCGTCCGTTGGGGCGAGGCTTGCCTCGACCTTCGTTAAGCTCGCACGCCGTGCCCGTCGACCCGAAGCGAACCGTCGCCGAGCTGAAGGAGCTGCGGGAGCTCACCGGTGACGAGAACGGCGCCCAGCGCGTCGCGTGGACGGAGACCTGGGAGCGCGCGCGCGGCTGGTTGCGGGACAAGGTCGCGGACACGGATGCCGAGGAGGAAATCGACGCCGCCGGCAACCAGTGGTTCACGCTACGGGGTGAGTCGGAGCGAGCGGTGCTGATCGGCGGGCACATCGACTCGGTCCCGAACGGCGGGTGGCTGGATGGTGCGCTCAACGTCGTCGCGGGTGTCGAGGTGCTGCGACGGGTCGCAGCCGATGGAACTCCACCGGTCACGTTTCGACTGGTCAACTGGGCTGACGAGGAGGGGGCGCGCTTCGGACGAAGCCTCTTCGGGTCGAGCGCCGCCGCCGGATCGATGGCCGACCAGGACGAGCTTCGGCAGCTCAACGATGAGGACGGCGTTGCCCTCCCCGCTGCGCTCTCCGCGTCTGGAGTCGATCTCGACCATGCGCTCGACGCACGGAGCCAGCTCGACTCCGCTGCCGCCTATCTCGAGCTGCACATCGAGCAGGGGCCTGTCCTCGAGTCGCTCGAACTTCCTCTCGGAGTCGTGCTCGGCACCTTCGGAGTGGAGAGGCATCGCATCGCGTGGCGCGGCCAGGCGGCGCATGCCGGCTCGACGCCGATGGCCGAGCGCCGCGATGCGCTCGCCGGCGCCGCCAAGCTCGCGCTCGAGCTCCGCAAGATCGCGGCGACCGTCGGCGACGGCGCGGTCTGCACATCCGGAGGCGTCGTCTGCCGACCGGGGATCGTCACGTCGGTCGTCGAGACCGCTGAGCAGCTCCTCGACCAGCGCCACTTGGACGCGACGAAGCTCGCCTCGCTGCTCGAGCTCGCCAGGGAAGCGAGCGCTCGCTTTGCCGAGGAGGAGAAGCTCGAGGTCGAGTGGGAGAAGATCTGGTCGATCGAGCCGATCCTCTTCGACGAGACGCTGCTCGGATTCTGCGAGGAGGCGATCCTCGAGGTGTCGGACACCGCGCACCGCCTCCCCTCCGGCCCGCTGCACGACGCCGCCGAGGTGTCGCGCGCGGGAGTTGCGACCGTGATGCTGTTCGTCCAGAGCCTCCGCGGCCTCTCGCACACCAAGCTCGAGGACACGAAGGAGGAGCACCTCGAGCTCGCCGTCGCCGCGCTCGACAGCCTCGCGTCGAAAACGATCGCGTGGGTCGCGGGCGGCGGCAGCCGCGGTCGTTCGTAGTGGCGAGGCTTGCCTCGCAATCGAACTACTAGAAGAGCCGAACGAAGAGCACTCCGAGCGCGATCAGGAGCAAGCCCGCCACCCGGCCGAGCGTGGCCGGATGCTCGTCGAAGCCCACCATCCCGAAGTGGTCGACGACGAGCGAGGCCAAGGCCTGGCCGGCGAGGATGACCCCGATCAGCGTGACCGCCCCCAGCTTCGGCGCGGACGTGATCGAGCCCGCAACGTAGAACGCGCCGAGCGCCCCTCCGAGCCACGCCCACCAGGGAGCAGCGCTCACGCGTTCCGCGGCCGGCAACCCACGCACGAAGACGGCGACCAACGGCAGGAGCACCAGCACGCCTACCACGAACGAGACAAGAGCGGCGCGCATCGGGCTTCCCAGGTACTCGGCGAGCTGGGCGTTGATCCCAGCCTGGAACGGGAGCATCGCGCCCGCCGCCAGCGCGAAGAGGACGAATACCCAGATCACGTCACCGGATTCGCCTCGTGCGCCGAGTTCCCTGGCGCTGAGCTGCGGTTACGCGGATAATCGTCCGTTCCGCGAGAGCGAACACGGGAGAGCACATGTCCTTGAGCTTCGGCGTCACCGTCCTGCCCGATCCTCCGCCGAGCCGGCTCGTCGAGCTCCTGCAGCTGGCGGAGTCGCACGGCTTCGAGTACGGGTGGACCTACGATTCGCACCTGCTCTGGCAGGAGTCGTTCCCGCTCCTCACCCTCGCCGCGCAGGCGACGTCGACCATGAAGCTCGGGCACTGCGTGACGAACCCAGGCACGCGCGAGCCGACTGTCCTAGCGAGCGGATACGCGACGCTGCACGACATCTCCGAAGGGCGCATGGTGATGGGAATCGGCCGTGGCGACTCGGCGCGGCGCACCATCGGCCAGCAGCCGGTCAAGGTGGCCGAGTTCGAGCGTCGGCTCGCGATGCTCAAGGACTTCATGAACGGTCGCGAGGTGAGCTGGAACGACAAGGACCTGCAGCTCAAGTGGGTGCGCCCGGAGCTGCCGGAGATCCCGATGTGGGTGGCGGGCTACGGGCCGAAGGCCCTCGCCGTCGCGGGCAGAGTTGGGGACGGCGTCATCATCCAGCTGGCGGATCCCGTGATCGTCAAGTGGATCATGGACACCGCACGCGAGTCCGCGGTGGAGGCGGGTCGCGATCCGGACGCGCTGCAATGCATCGTCTGCGCGCCGAGTCACATCTCGGACGACATGGTCGAGGCGCGCGACCAGGTGCGCTGGTTCCCGGCGATGGTGTCGAACCACGTGATGGACCTGATCGAGCGCTACGGCTTCGAGTCCAACATCCCGAAGGAGCTGACCGAGTTCGTGCGCGCGCGGAAGTTCTACGACTACGAGGAGCATTCGCGTGTCGGGGCGAAGCACGGTGAGTTCGTGACCGACGAGATCTGCGACCGCTTCTGCGTCCTCGGCACACCCGAGCAGGCCGTCGCGAAGCTGAAGGAGCTGGAGGCGGTCGGTGTGGACCAGTTCAACATCTACCTCATGACCGAGGGCCAGGAGGACACGCTCGGCGCCTACGGACGCGACATCATCCCTGAGCTCGCAGAGGTGGCCAAATAGCGACGCCCGAGCACGAGCAGGCAGCGGCGTGGGGCGTGGCCGCCGCGGGGTGGGAGCGTCAGGCGGCGATCCTGCGTGACGGAACCCGCGAGCTCGACGAGCGACTCGTCGCGCTGCTCGACCCTGCTCCTGGCGAGACTGTGCTCGAGCTCGCGGCAGGCCCCGGAGACACGGGCTTCTTGGTGGCCGAGCGGCTCGGGCCGAAGGGCCTTCTGCTCTCGACGGATTTCGCGCCCGAGATGGTCGCCGCCGGGCGGCGTCGCGCGGTGGAGCTCGGCGTCGAGAACGTCGAGTTTCGGGTGGAAGACGCATCCGCGATCGATCTTCCCGCTGACTCCACGGACGGCGTGATCTGCCGTTTCGGAGTGATGCTCGTGCCCGATCCCGCGCGCGCCCTGTCGGAGATCGCTCGCGTGCTCCGACCGGAGGGTCGCGCCGTAATCGCAGTCTGGGCTTCCTCGGACGCGAACGACTGGATGACGGCAGCGGGTCGCTCTGCCTTGGAGCTCGGCCTCGGGGAACGACCGGATCCGAACGCTCCGGGCCCCTTTCGGTTGGCGGACCCCGACGAGCTGCGACGCCTGGTGACGGACGCGGGCCTCCGAGTCGGGACGCTAGAAGAGGCGCCCGTGCTTTGGCGCGCGGCTTCGCTCGACGAGTGGTGGCAAACGGCCCAGGATCTTTCGCGCATGCTCACCACCCTCCTCGAGCGCTCGACACCGGACGAGAGGAAAGCCATCCGCGCCGGCGCGGAGCGACAGCTGGAGAACTACGTCCGAGACGACGGCTCGCTCGAGGTGCCGGGGCTCGCGCGGGTGCTGCTCGCCAGACCCTCGTAGGGGCGAGGCTCGCCTCGTCCTCCAAGTGCCGCCGACGAACGAGGGCGAGGCAAGCCTCGCCCCTGCGCATTCAGAAAATCGTCTTCCCGAGCGCGCTCGCGACGAGCTCGACCGCGGTCAGGGCCGTCGTGTTCTCGCGATCGAGAATGGGGTTCACTTCGACCACCTCGAGCGAGCCGGCCAGCCCCGACTCGGCGACCAGCTCGAGCGCGAGGTGCGCCTCACGGTAGGTGAGTCCTCCGCGCACGGGAGTCCCCACGCCAGGAGCGACCACGGGATCGAGCACGTCCATGTCGAGCGAGACGTGGACGAAGCCGCCGCCCGCGACCCGATCGAGCGACTCGCGAATCGCGCGCTCGATGCCGATGCGGTCGATCTCGCTCATGGTGAACACCCGCACGCCGGCTTTTCGAAGCAGCCGGCGCTCGCCCTCGTCGAGCTGACGGGTGCCGATCAGCGCGACGCGCTCCGGGTCCACCGCGGGAAGCGGCCAGGCGTCGCTCTCGAACTCCGGTCCGGCGAGGCCGAGCGCGGCGGCGAGCCCCATGCCGTGAACATTCCCGCTCGGGCTGGTCTCCGGCGTGTTGATGTCGGAGTGCGCATCGATCCAGAGGACACCGCCACGCCCGTGCGCGGACGCCAGCCCGCCCAGCGTTCCGAGCGCGACGGAGTGATCTCCGCCGAGGACGAGCGGAATCTCGTCCGCCGTCGAGGCTTGGGCGACGAGCGCGGCGACCCGAGCGCATGTCTTTTTGATCTCCGGAAGGAAGCGTGCGCTCTCGTCGCCGAGCGCCGTGGCCTCCGGCTCGGGACTCGCGACGTTGCCGAGATCGCGCACCTCGTAGCCCAGGCTCTGCAGACGCTCCTCGAGCCCGGCGGCCCGCATCGCCGAAGGCCCCATGTCGACACCGCGGCGACCCTGTCCGAGGTCGAGCGCGGCGCCGATGATCGCGACCTTGCGCGTCTTGTCGGCCACGGCGCCGAAGGCTAGCGCCTCGTCGCTCGGCTAACCGTTGTGCCGAATGCGTACCTGCCGTTCAGTCGGACACGTACGGCGGTTGCAAACCCTCGAACATCGGAAAATGACGGACATTGGTCGTCGCAAGCTCTGCCTCTACATGCTCGGTGGTAGCAGCGACAACGAGGTCGGCGAGGCTGATTCCCGGTCGATGGCGATCCCAGCGACGTCCGAGCTCGCCAGCGCGGCGCGCGATTGGCTCATCGACTGGGACCCACCGGATGGTTCGGAAGAGGCCCTCGGTGCTCGCCCGCTCCGAGCTTCGTAACCCGCGTACGACTTCGACACGCGTAACCTCGCTGCACGCGGGGACGTCTTGGACACGCCTCGCATAGTCGAGGGCAACCGGGTCGTTGCGGAGAATATCGATCAAGATCGACGTGTCGAAGAGGACGCTCATGCCCGGCGCCGACGCTCGATGTCGCCTTGTCGGCGCGCATCGAGCGCACGGATACGCTCGACATAGAGCGAGCCGGGGGGAAGATCCGGAGCTGCGCCGGCAACCGTCTCGAGAGCAGCTCTGAAGCGAGCCAAGCGGAGCTCCTCGTCGTCAGCGCCGTCCAGATAGACGTCCACGGCGCGCCGGATGAGAGCCGACTTTGTAAGCCGTTCAGCTTTGGCGCGTCGGTCGAGCTCGGCTTCCTGTCGTTCGTCAAGGTAGATCTGGGTGCGCCGCATGATGTACGAATCGTACACCGTTGCATTGAATGCGCCTCACTGCTGGACATCTGACGAGCAGGCGCGCGGTTCAAACGGCACGCGCTTCGGTCGAGCCTCCAGAGCCGCTCGAGACCGGTGCCGCATCGCCGACGGTCCTATATCGACAATCTTTCGTACGCGCCGGCCTCCGCGGAGTCGAACGCTATGCGATCCTCGTTGACGAAGGTGGCGAAGACAAAGGACTGTTGGGCCGACTGGGTCGCCAGAATGCGCTCCGATGCCGATCCCGAGATGCGCCGGAAGGGTGTCGAGGCGCTTGCTCGCTGGCGGGAGCGGATTCTCGACAACGCCGGCCTCGCCGAGGGGGAGACGCTGCTCGATGTCGGCTGCGGAGAGGGTCTGATCGGCTTCGGCGCTCTCGAGCGCGGCGCCGGAACGGTCGTTTTCAGCGACATCTCGCAGGATCTGCTCGACTTCTGCCACGAACTCGTCACTAACCTCGGCGTGCTCGATCGCTGCCGCTTCCTCCGAGCCTCCGCCCACGATCTGTCAGCAGTCGAGACCGCGTCGGTCGACGTTGTGACGACTCGCTCTGTCCTGATCTACGTTGGCGACAAGCGGTCGGCCTTCGGCGAGTTCGCGCGCGTTCTGCGTCCGCGCGGACGCATCTCGCTCTTCGAGCCCATCAACCGCTTCGCCCGTACGACTGCTGACACGTGGGCGGGCTACGACTTGAGCCCGCTACCGGAGATCTGCGAGAAGATCCGAGCGGTCTACGACTCCATCCAGCCACCCGAGAGCGACCCGATGCTCGATTTCGACGAGCGCGACCTGATCGCGTTCGCCGAGGAAGCGGGTTTCCATCCCATTCACTTGCAGCTCGAGGCCGAGATTCGCCCGTCAGAGCCGATGGCATGGGAGACATTCCTCGGCAGGGCGGGGAATCCCCGGATTCCGACCATTGCTCGAGCGATGGACCAAGCGCTCGACGAGCACGAACGCGAGGAGCTCACGAGCCACCTCCGCCCACTCGTCGAGCAGGGTCGCGGCACGTGGCGAATGGCCAGCGTCTTCCTGCACGCGGTCAAGCCCTGAAGCCGGGGGTACACTGAGTCGCCGCGGCGAGGTAGCTCAGCTGGTAGAGCACACGGCTGAAAACCGTGGTGTCGCCGGTTCAAGTCCGGCCCTCGCCACTCGATGACAGTGGCACGCCTGCTGGCGATAGCAGCGCTGCTGGCCGTGGTGCTCGGCGTTCTCGCCACGTCGACGAATGCCGAGGGTGACGGGCCGATTGTCGTAACCCGCGATTCCGGAGCGCTCCCCAGCGGATGCACTCCCCGTGAGACGGCCGAGCTCCTCATACGATTGGCCGACGCGGTCACCTCCGGTGAAGCGGCGGCGCTCGACATGCTGTTCACAACCGATGACCCGCCCGGCCGAGTCGATGGCGCCGATGGCCTAGCGTTTCGTTGGTTCTCGGTCACAGAGGGGAGAGTCGGTGACCGGCCGTGGCGGCACACGGTCTTCTACGACCGCGCGCCGCTCTTTCCGTATTTCGGCGAGCGCACCGGCAGAACGAGCGCTGGGATCTGATCGCGGTGGACATGGGCGCGAGCTCGAGCAGGAGGCCCGGAGGCGTCGGTATCGGGTACACGATCCGCCGAAGCGCCGACGATCTGCCTGAGTCCGTCGCCGAGTTCGCGAGAGGGAAGGGCGAGATCGATTGCGTGGCTCAGCGGATCTACCTCTGGAGCATGGGCCAGGACGACGGGGCCACGTTTACGTTTGGCACGGGATGCCCGCTGCCGAACGGATGGAGTCCGGGAGACGCTGTCATCGCCTGCTCTCGCTCGCTGAAGCCCGGTGTACGCACCGGTTCGAACGCCCGCGCTCTCCTGCCCGATTTCCGCGTTCTCGGAGGCTCGGCGCGGCTGCCGACGCGCTGTGGATCCGCGTATGTCACCGGTCGCCTTCGCTCCGCGCTATCGGCGTTCAACAGTGGACGTGAGACTGCCTTCGCAGGGCACTTCGCGACGCGCGCGCTCTTTCACCCCTACGACCTCACCGAGGCGCTTGTCGGACGGGCAGCCGTCGCCCGCTTCGTGGATGCCCGATATGAGCAGGGCGAGGGCTGGACGGGGGCCACGCTTCGTGCTCCGGACCGCGCCACGACCCGGGCTTTCGGCGGTATCCGCCGGAAAGTCGCCAGCCGTCGGCTCGGGCTACTCCTCTCCAGACCCGGCGAGGCGCTGGTGGCGTCGAGCGCAGGCGTCGTGGTCGACTGCGATTCCGGTCTCTTCCAGCGCTGGATTGACTTCGCGAAGCGCGTTTGATTTGTTGTAGCGCTGTAGCAAATCTGGTCGAGAGCAAGGAAGAGCCGAAGGGATCGACATGTCTGATCGCCACAAGGTCATCGTCGACCCCTTCTTCCGTTCGATGCGCGACATCTTCGCCGCCGACCAGGTGGAGCGGCTGACGGATCTCGTCGACGTCGTGTGGGGGCGCGACGAGCCCATGCCGCTCGAAGAGTTCACGACAGCGCTCCCCGAGGCGTTCGCCGTCGTGTCGGCCGGCTGGCGCTACGGCGACGTATTGGACGATGCCTCGAGCCTGCGAGCGATCCTCACCGTCTCCGGCGGTTGGCCGCCCGAGCTCGACTACGCGCGCTGCTTCGAGCGTGGAATCCGGGTGCTCTCGTCCGCGCCGGCTTTCGCGGGGGCCGTCGCGGAGATGGCGCTCGCGCTCGCGCTCGCGTCCAGCCGCGATCTCGTCGCGGAGGATCGAGCGGTGCGTGCGGGGCAGGAGCGCTGGCTGAGCAGCGCGGACACGCTCGGCACGTTTCTCCTCTCCGGCAAGCGGGTCGGCTTCGTCGGCTTCGGGAACATCGGCCGGCGCCTGCGCGCGCTGCTCGAGCCGTTCGGGTGCGAGCTCCACGCGTATGACCCCTGGCTTACCGACGCCTATCTGCGAGCCGAGCGCGTGGAGCCGACGAGCCTCGGGCAACTGCTCGAGACCTCGCGCCTCATCTTCGTGCTCGCGACCCCGACGAGCGAGAATCGGGCGCTGCTCTCGCGCGAGCTGCTCGAGCTCGTCCAGCCCGACGCGGTGCTCGTCCTCGTGAGCCGGGCTCATGTAGTCGACTTCGAGGCGCTGACCGAGCTCGTGCTCGCCGGCCGTTTTCGCGCGGCGATCGACGTCTACCCGTCGGAGCCGTTCGACTCGGAGCATCCGATCAGGACTGCTCCGGGAGCGGTGCTCTCGCCACACCGCGCCGGGTTGGCGCAGGAGGCGCTCTGGGATATCGGGCGGCGCGTCGTCGACGATCTGGAGGCGCTCGTCAACGGGCTGCCGCCGCGACGGCTCCAGGCCGCCGATCCGGAGCTCGCGACGAGATATGTGCGCACGACGCAACTCGTCGAGCGCGCCTGACCGATCTCAAAGGGTCAGGTCTTCACGTTCCATTCGCGCGATCTCAGTGCAACAGGGGTCTGCAACAGGGATCAGGTCTCTAGTGTTGCGGTGCGCTCGCGGCGAAGCCGCCTGGCGGGATGGAACGTGGAAGACCTGATTTCGGCTCTAGCGAGCGCGCCGTCGCAACACCGGAGACCTGACTGGGAGAGTGGGTCAGCCGTCATGACCAACGGTCAGGTTGGCGCCGACCTGTTCACCCGTGACTCGAGACCTGACCGACCTCTCAGTGAGTGTCCTTTCCGGGGATGCGTCCGAGCGAGCAGGTGGCGCCGGCCGGACAGTCCGCTGGCTTGATCAGAAGCCCGT
>JBPCMD010000079.1:0-10978 GCA_051002595.1 Gaiellaceae bacterium | reverse complement strand
CGTCGGGGATGTGGGTCGAGACGAAGCGGCCGAAGCCGGTGTTGACGCCGTACGTGTGCTCGCCGCGAATCGATTCGAGAAGCTCTCGCGCGGCACGCATCCTGTCCTTGGCGGAGTCGGCGATCGTCGCTTTCGCGCCGTGGACGGCGACGTTCCAGACGTCGGCGAGCGTGAGGTCCTCTCCCGTCAGGACGAGCGGGCGCGACACGGGCTCGAGTTTAGATGCCTGATCGGGAAGTCACGGCGGGCCGAAGAACGACCAGGACACCGCGCCGGATCGCCACCCTCCCTCGTCGCCAAAACTCACCAACCTCCACGCCGAGCAAATGTGTCGCCCCGATTGGTCACGCCCAAGCCGGGCGGCACACCCCCTCGTCGTGCAGGCTGGCAGGCCTGGACGACGCGGGAGGGTGGCGATCCGGCGCCGTGTCGTGGCCGTCATCCGGCCCGCCGTGAATTCCCGATCATGCATCTAGGCTACGCGCCTTTGAAGCCGAGCGCCTCGCGAGCGATTCGATCTTGCTCGCGCTGGTGGAGGATCGGATAGCCCTCGCTCGGGCTGGCACGCCAGGTACGACCGACGTAATCCACGCGCTCGACGTGGTCGGCGTTCGCAGCCCCCTCCTCGAGGCGGTGGCGAAGCGAGCGCCACGCGCCCATGTTCTGCGGCTCCTCCTGCGCCCAGACGATCTCGCGGAGCTCCGGATACGAGCTGACGACGCGGGCGAGAGCGTCGACCGGGAACGGATAGAGCAGCTCGATGCGCGCGAGCGCAACGGTCGAGACGAGACCGCGAACGTCGTGGCCGGCGAGGTCGTAGTAGATCTTCCCGCTACAGAGGACGAGACGCCGGATCTTTCCGCGTTCCGTCGGCATCGGGTCGTCGATCACCGGGTGGAACGATCCGGCGGACAGCTCGTCGGCGGTCGAGGTCGCCTGCCGCAAACGGAGCAGGCCCTTCGGCGTCATGACGATGAGCGGTCGGGCGGTCGCGTCGAGCGCCTGGCGCCGGAGAAGGTGGAAGAGCTGGGCCGCCGTCGTGCAGTTCGCGATTCGGATGTTCTCCTGCGCGGCGAGCTGGAGGAAGCGCTCGAGACGCGCGCTCGAGTGCTCAGGGCCGTTGCCCTCATAGCCATGCGGGAGCAGCAGGGCGAGCCTCGACGTCTGTCCCCACTTCGAGCGGCCTGAGACGATGAACTGATCGACGACGATCTGGGCGCCGTTGATGAAGTCGCCGAACTGCGCCTCCCAGAGCACCAAAGCGTCCGGCGCCGCAATGGAGTAGCCATGCTCGAAGGCGAGCGCGGCGAACTCGGAGAGCGGCGAGTTGTAGATCTCGAAGGCGGCGTCCGCGCCGGGCAGCGCCTGCAGAGGTGTGAATGTCTCGCCCGTGACGGAGTCGTGCAAGACGGCGTGACGGTGGGAGAAGGTTCCGCGCTCCGTGTCCTGTCCCGACAGGCGGATCGGAATGCCCTCCTCGAGAAGAGAGGCGAACGCCAGAGCCTCCGCCTGGCCCCAGTCGATCCCGCCCTCGCCGAATGCCTCGCGCCGACGCTCGAGCTGCTTCTGAAGCTTGGCGTTCACCCGGAAACCCTCCGGGACGAGGAGCAGCTGCTCGTTCAGCTCGCGTAACCGCTCGACCGGCACCGAGGTCACGACCGTGTCTCCCGTATCCCGGGGAGTGCGCGGCTCCCGAGGGGGCTCCGGATCGGCGAAGGACGCGCGAAGCTGATCGTGCGTCTCGCGCAGCGCCTCGAGCGGCTGCGCGAGAAGCTGCTCGGCCTCCTCGGCGGTAAGCACGCCCTCCTCGACGAGCCTCGCGCCATATGTCTCCCGGACAGGCGGCTGGAGATCGATCCGGGCAGCCATCAACGGTTGGGTGTAGACGGGCTCGTCCTGTTCGTTGTGCCCGAAGCGCCTGTACCCGACAAGGTCGATCACCAGGTCGTGACCAAACTCCTCGCGGTACGCGAGAGCCAGTCGAACCGCTGATACCGCGGCCTCGGGATCATCCGCGTTCACGTGGACGATGGGAACGTCGAAGCCCTTGGCGAGATCGCTCGAGTAGCGCGTCGAGCGGCCTTCGGCGGGATCGGTGGTGAAGCCGATCTGGTTGTTGGCGATGACGTGGAGCGTGCCACCGGTCGAGTAGCCGTCGATCGAGTGGAGGTTGAAGGTCTCCGCGACGACTCCCTGTCCGGCGAACGACGCGTCGCCGTGGATCAGGATCGGAAGCGCGATCGACGGGTCGTGGATACCGGCGCCGCCCGAGCGGTCGGTCTGCTCGGCTCGCGCCAGACCCTCGATGACGGGATCGACAGCCTCGAGATGGCTCGGGTTGGCGGCGAGGGTCACTTGCAGGTCGCCCGACCGGGTCTGACGGGTCTCGGACGCGGCGAGGTGATACTTGACGTCGCCCGTTCCACCCTCCGGATCGGAGACGAGGGCGTCGAACGTCCGCTCCCCCTCGAACTCGCGCAAGATGGACGCGTAGGAGCGCCCGACCGTATGAGCGAGGACGTTCAGGCGCCCGCGATGGGCGATCCCGATCACGACCTCGTGCGCGCCGGCGGCGGCTGCCAGCTCGATCGCCTCGTCGAGCATGGGCACGAGCGCATCGAGGCCCTCGATCGAGAACTGCTTCTGTCCGATGAACGCACGTCGCAGGAACGTCTCGAAAGCCTCTACCTGCGCCAGCCTCACGAGCAGAGCGCGGCGATCCTCGACCGCGAGCGGCTGCCGAAAGCGGCCCGACTCGATCGCGCGACGCAGCCAGACGCGCTCGGCATGGTCCGAGATGTGCTCGATCTCGTACGCGATCGTTCCCATGTACACCTCTTGCAGCCGTGGGAGCGCGTCGAGCAGGGTCTCCCCCTCGACCGAGAGCCTGAGGAGCCGGGCCGGAATCTTCGCCTGGACCTCCGGGGTCAGCGGAGGATGGAGGCTCGCGGGCTCGAGCGCTGGATCACCAGGAGGCTCCGAGCCGAGCGGGTCGAGATGCGCGGCGAGGTGGCCGTGCATGCGGATCGCTTTCACCAGCGCCATCGCGGCCGCGACCGCCGCCAAGAGATCGTCCCCGTCTCCGGCTGCCTCAGCCGCGACATGCGGTGAAGCAGTCTCCTCGACAACGGGATGCTCCTGGGGCGGGGGCGGCGCCTGGACGACCCCGGCCGAGCCGTTCCCTCCCTCTGAGCGCGTCGCGATCAATCGTGAGAGACCGGGCAGCGCCGACAGGACCCCGTCTTCAGCCTCCTCGAAGACCGTGCGCCAAGCTGGATCGACTGCCTCCGGGTTCTCGAGGTACTGCTCGAGGAGCGCGCCGACGTAGCCGGCGTTCAGATCGCCGGACATCTCCGCCTTGTGAGGGCGAGATGACCCACTAGAACAGCGGATTGTCGGTGCTGATCGCGACGATCATCCCGAAGAAGAAGCCAAGCGTCGCCACGATCACGGCAGCCCCGGCGAGAGTTCGGTGCGACTCGGTCATACGGGCGGCGGCAAGCGCGAGGAGGATCGCGACCGGCGCGAGCAGGCCAGGCTTCAGGGCGATCGCGAGACCGGAGAGCGCGAAGGAGAACGCGCAGAGGAACCCGGCGACCGTGTCTGCCCGTCGCTGGTGAACCGAGTACGTGCTCAAGCCGAGACCCTGGCGCGCGACCCGGGTGAGCGGCGCGGACTCGGCCGCAGCGGACGCCAACCGGTCGAGCGGCGCGAGCGACGCGCGTCGCTCCAGGAGCAAGGCGTGACCGGAGCAAGCGCATCGCCGTCCCCCACTCCCTGCTCTGGGATCGGCTCCGACCGAACCGCCCACCACACTATGCCGCAGAGATAGACGATAGGAATTTTCAGAACGACGAGCATGAAGACGGCTTCCCATGCAGAAACAGACAAGATGCGATGGAGTGTACGCCACGGCCTCGGGGCTCTCACGCGGGCGGCTCCTTACACGGTCCTCATACTCGTCCCGCTACGGTGCAGAAGCCTTCGTGCCGCAGAACAGTCGAACTCGCACCGCCGGAAGGTAAAGGAGACTCCGTGAGACGCACCGTCCGCCTCGTCATAGCCCTGTGCGCGATCGCAGCCGTCGCCGCTCCCGCGAGCCTGGCCGCGGAGCGGATGTGGGTCGGATTTCACGATGATCCGAGCTTCCGCTGGGTCAACGACCGCTCGAGCCGCATTCAATCGTCGTCGCGGGAGGGCGCCACGATCATGCGCCTCCTCGTGCAGTGGAATCTCGCCGCCCCGCAGCGGCCCTCGAATGCGGCGAATCCGTTCGACCCGGCGTACATCTTCGACGACGTCGACGAGGCTCTCAGGAGCGCTCAAGGGACGGACATGGAGGTCATGCTCACGATCTCCGGCAGCCCTCGGTGGGCGAACGGCGGCAAGAATCCCAATGCCATGCCGCAGCGACTCGCGGACTTCACCGCCTTCGCACGCGCCATCGCGGCACGCTACTCCGGGCGCTTCGACGGCTACCCGTATGTCCGCTTCTTCTCCGTCTGGAACGAGCCCAACCTGAATCTCTTCCTGACTCCCCAGTTCAACGCGGCCGGGAAGTCGGTCGCCCCTGCCAACTACGCAAAACTGTACGCGGCCGCGTACGCCGGCCTCAAGGCAGGCAATCCCAGCTCCCAGGTCGCGATCGGCGAAACCTCGGCGCGTGGACGCGATCGTCGCGTGTCCGGCGTCTCGGACACGCACTCACCGGGAAGGTTCGCGGAGCTCGTGGCCAAGGCAAATCCGCGGCTCAAGTTCGACGCGTGGTCGCATCACCCATATCCCTTCAATCCGAACTCGAGGCCCGGCCAGGTCGTCAAGTGGCCGAACGTGTCGCTGGCGTCGCTCCCCCGGTTCAACCAGGAGCTGAAGAAATGGTTCAAGCGCAGCTCCGCGCCGATCTGGATCACCGAGTACGGACACCAGACCAAACCCGAGGACACGTTCGGAGTCGCCTACGCGACCCAGGCCGCATACGTTCAGCAGGCGATGGCCATGGCCAGGAAGCTCCCGTTCGTCGGGATGTTCATCTGGTTCGTCTACCAAGACGACCAGGGACAGCCCTGGGAGTCAGGGCTCTACAGATCCGGGGGCACTGCCAAGGGATCATCGCCGAGGAGGTTCGGCACGAGCGCGCGGCCGCTCGATGCAAGAAACGGCGTCTTCAGCTTCCGGGCTGGAACCAGGACGCCGCTCGTCACGCTCTTCACGCGTCGCTTCTGTGTGAGTGACACGACCGGCGAGTCGATCGGGATGACCTGGCGCATCTTCCGCGCAGGGCGACTGATCGCCGTTGGCCAGCAGACCTCTGCGCTTCGCCTCGACTGCACCATCAACGCCCGGTTGCGTTTCCGTTCGCCGATGGTCAAGGGTGTGGCGTACGTCGCGACGTTCGCTTTGAACGACAAGAACGGCGTCGTCCTCAGCCGCCGCCTGACTATCCGCGGCACCTAGCGAGAGGGCCGGGCATGCCCGGCCCTACGGGTTCCATTCGAGGACCTGCATCCCTTCCCACCAGTGGGGATGCCCTCGTTCCTTGCCCTCGATCGTGAGGATGCGCCGAGCGCGCGGCTGGGCCGCGAGATAGTCGTCCATCGCGCGACCGACCTGCTCCCAGTCCGTGTCGTCGACGATCAGGAGCGCGCCCGGCGCGAGAAACGGCTCAGCGATGCGCAGCCCTTCCAGCTGCGCCTCGTAGGTGTGAAGCGCGTCGTAGTACCAGACGCCGACGAAGACACCGTCCAGTTTTCCGTCGCGAACAAGCTCGAAGACGTCGCCCACCAGGAGCTCTGGCCGGGAGATGCCGAACCGCTCCAGATTCTGCTCGACCCTTTCGAGGCTCGCGTCACGGAAGTCGAAGCTGTCGACCCCGACGAAACGACGGCTCTCGTTGCCGAGCATGGCGGAGATCAGGCTCGCGCCGTGGAAGACACCCACCTCGACGTAGGCCTCGTCGGGATCCAGGCAAGAGGCCACAAGGTTGAGCAATGCGAAGTTGTTCTCTCGAGCGAGGTTCTCGATCTGCTCTGCGATCGGCGCGAAGCGGCGGTCGATCGGGTGCTCAGACGCCGGAAAGTCCTCGAAGAGGGCTGCGAGCTCGCGGAGGAAGCGGTCGGCGTTCATGGTCGGGGAGGGTGAGGGCGAGGCAAGCCTCGCCCCTACAAATGGCTGGTTACGCCAGCGAGGCTTTGGTCTTCCGTTGGCGGCTCGTACCAGGAGAGCGCGTACTTCCCGTCGTCCAGATCGCGCGCGAGCGCGGAGAGCTTGAGCGGGCGGAAGGTGTCGCACATGACCGCGAGCTCCGTCGTCTCGGTGACGCCGAGCGCCTTCTCTGCGAGGCCTGGCTGCGGCCCGTGTGGCAGACCAGAGGGATGGAGCGTGATCGCCCCCACCGAGATCCCCTTGCGCGAGCCGAAGTTGCCCGAGACGTAATAGATCATCTCCTCCGATTGCAAGTTCGAATGGTGGTAGGGGAGCGGCACCGCATCCGGATCGAAGTCGAGCTTCCGGGGGCAGAACGAGCAGATCACGAAGTTCGGCCCCTGGAAGGTCTGGTGGGAGGGCGGCGGCTGGTGAATGCGCCCCGTGATCGGCTCGAAATCGTGAATCGAGAACGTCCACGGGTAGAGGTAGCCGTCCCAGCCCACGACATCGAAGGGGTGGTAGTCGAGAACGTACTCCTGATACCCGCCGCGGACGCGCACCCTGACCAGGAAATCGCCTCGATCCCGATGGGTCTTGAGCTCGGAGGGAGGGTGGATGTCGCGGTGATAGTAGGGAGCGCCTTCCAGAATCTGTCCGTACTGGTTGCGGTAGCGGCGCGGGATCTCGATCAGGCCAGGCGTCTCGAAGACAAGGTGCCGCTGCGGGCCCGCAGGCACGAAACGATAGGTCGTGCCTCGCGGAACGACCAGATAGTCCCCGTCCTTGTAGTGAACGTCGCCGAACGTCGTCTCCAGCGTTCCCTGGCCCTCGTGGACGAAGATCACCTCGTCGCCCTCGCCGTTTCGGAAGAAGTAGTCCATCGACGAGTCCGGGCGGCAAAGCGAGATCTCGACGTCCTGGTTCCACATCAGTGTGCGCCGGCCCGAGATCTCGTCACCCTCCGGGTCGACCTCGTATGTCGTCATGAGCCGGTGCGCGTGCGCGTCCGGAACCCACTCCTCGCGCTCGATCGCGGTGAAGTCGCCGAGCTCTTTCACCCGGCACGGCGAATGCAGGTGGTAGAGGATCGACTCGTTGCCGGTGAAGCCCTCGAGTCCCATCACCTCCTCGGTGAGCAGGGTTCCGTTTTCCCGGAAGACGATGTGCCGCTTGCGGGGAACGTCTCCGCGACGCTGGTAGAAAGGCATGGCCGTCCCTTCGGTTCGTTTGTTCGGTTGAGCAGCTACCGCGAGGGTACGTAAAGAGGGGCCATGGCAAGCGGCGCCGTAGCTTTCCGACGCCGCTTGCCGTTGTCGGCAGGCCCCGTTCAGGTGGTCGGCATGGAAGCCGACTCGTCGTTCTGCCAGAGGCCGAACTCGTTGCCCTCCGGATCCTTGTTGATCGAGAACCAACCCATGCCTGGCACAGGCATCGCTTCGCCGGCCTCGCCGCCGAGCTCCGTGACGCGGCCCGTCTCCTTGTTGATGTCGTCGACGTCGAAGTAGACGCGCGCTCCACGCTTCGAGCCGTCAGCCTCGTAGATCGCGCCGCCGGTCGTGTCGGAGAATCGCGTCATGTGGTACTCCGTAGGCGAGTCCTCGTAGCTCTGCCATTCCCAGCCGAAGAGCGAACCCCAGAACTCACGTGCTTTGGCCGTGTCGCCTGCCGGAATCTCGACGTGAACCATCTGTCCGGGCACTTGACCCTCCTTCCATTCGCTTGTTGCTATTCAACATGACGAACGAGAGTCGACGTGGTCGACAACTCGCGGCTTGAGCGCTCGGAGGTGGAGAAAGAGTGGTATCCGCTGCCAGCGACGGCTCCGCGGACGGGAGATCGCGGAGTCGGGCATCGCCGGCTCGCGCAGCCGCTCGATGACGAAGCCGGCTACGGAGAGCGCCTCCACGTACGCCTGGAGCGGCCTGTGTGCGCTGACGAAGGTGATCTCGAGCCCGTCACGCGCTATCTCGTCCGCGTAGAACGAGCGGTCGAGATACGACCCTGCGATCGTGAACGGGCTGTCCTCGTCGTCGCTGTCAAACCTCCCAGCCGAGACGAGCGGATGGACGACGGCGATGCACAACCGGCCACCCGGCTCGAGGACGCGTGCTGCCTCGCTGGCTGCTTCTTCGAGGTCGTCGACATCCTGCAACGACATGAACGCGATGACGCAGTCGAACGACTCATCGGTGAAGGGCAGCCGGGCGGCGTCTGCGAGATGGGTCGCGAGCTCGGGATCCGCCTCCCGCGCCGCGGCGAGCATGGTGGGTGACAGATCGACGGCCACCATCTCGTGCCCGAGCTCTTTCAGATGGCGAGAGAGCCGTCCCTCGCCGCAGCCGAGGTCGAGCGTCCGTCTTCCCGGAGCCGGGACGAGCTCGAGAAACTGATCTCGATGAAAGCGCCAATAGCTGTCGTGGTCCGGGGTCCGAGCCCAGGCGATCCAGTTCGCGGCCTGCTCGTCCCAGGCTGCACGGAGGTCCGCGGAGGCGATCCGTGTTCTCTGCATCGGGCGATCGGGCGGCTGTGGCACGAGGCGACTCTAGAGGCTTGACGTGAAACTCACGGCGGGCCGAATGACGGCCACGACACGGCGCCGGATCGCCACCCTCCCTCGCCGTCCAGGCTTACTGGCCTGCACGACGAGTGAGTGCGTCGCCCGGCTTGGTCGTGACCGCCCCCGGCGGCGCGCCAATTTCACATCAAGCCTCTAGATATCAAGCGAGCGCCGACACGTATCGGTCTGCTGAGCGGAGAACCTTCGCCTTCGCGTCCTCGGCGATGACGCGATCCCACCAGGCGCCGTAGACGCGGTCGAACTCGAGCGTCTCGAGAACTCCGCGCATACGCTCGATCTCGTGGACGGGAAGCGGGATCAGGTTCGGGTAGCTCCACATGAAGCTCACCCAGTCGCGGTCGGAGACGACCTGGACGATGTCGCCCGAGAGAAGCGCTCCACGGCCGGCTGCGCCGGCACTCCAGAGACAGACGGCGCCTCCGTCGAAGTGTCCACCGAGGCGGATCAGCTCGAGCTCGTCAGTGATACGGAGGCGGTGGCCCGACCAGAGCTCGATTCGCTCCGAGGGCCGCATGGTCCATTCGCGATCGGCCTCGTGCAGGAGCACGCGCGCGTCGAACCGCTCCGCCCACTCGACCATCGCCGAGTAGTAGTGGGGATGTGAGATCGCGATCGTGTCGATGCCACCGGCGTCCTCGACCGCGCTCGCAGTTTCCTCGTCGAGCAGCGTGATGCAGTCCCACAGGACGCCGTCGACGAGCAGCGCGCGTTGACCGATCGCGAATGAGGGCTCGGTGCCGATGCCGAGAAGTCCCGGCTCGAGCTCCTCGACACGGTTGCAATGGTCCCGTGCGAGGTTGCCCATCGTCGTCCACTGCTGACCGTCGTAGCCGCCGTACTGCCGCTCGTCGAGGCAGATTGGACACCGGTCCGGCGGCTCGTCCGAAGGCGGGAACTGCGTCCCGCACGTCACGCAGATGAACGCGTTCATGGAGCCAGCCGGGCTCGAACCGGCGACCTTCTGGCTGCCAGCCAGACGCTCTCCCAACTGAGCTATGGCCCCAAGAGAGCGTCCAGTCTAGCGTCGAACTCGAATTCATCCGCCCAATTGATCCCTGCCCGTTGGTTGTTCCGGCTAGGAGCAACACGCAGATGAACCAGCCTTCGACCACAGCAGAGGCTCGTCGGAAGGAGGTAGCAGGATTCGGTTTCAGGACAATATGCAGCGATCGCGTCGACCTCGTCGGTCGTGTACTTTCGCACGATCATGCCCTCGCGCCCGCGACGACACGAGTAGCAACGCACAGCCACAACGTCGCCCCGCTTCGAAGCCGACTTGCAGTGGACCCGTAGGAGGCTCGATCCGATCTCCAGCATGAGGTCGTATCTCCCTCCTTCATGAACCGGTTTGTACACCCCGATACCACGCTTGATCGCGACATACACGATCGCTGACTCTGCGATAGCGCCCTTCTGATCTGTTGTCAATACCGACACCGAGAGAGATTAGCAACGCAGCCGGACGGCGCTCCGATACGCTGCTGTTATAGGAAGAAGGCTCAAGAGAAAGCGTGAACGTCGGCAAGTGCGCCGCCAGGCTGCGCGCGCCGTTCAGTTCATTCGCAAGCTGTTCTCGAGCAAGCCGCCGACCGAGCCAGGCGTCGATCCTCGGGATGACTTCGAAGGAGGGCTCGGGGTTCGCGAACCTCGCCGACCGCTCCACCCCACGCTGTCCGGCACGGCCGTTCTCGAAGCTCCGACCGATGAGAAGCGCGACGTGTGGGCGATCGCCGACGAGACCCGCGGCTAGCCCGCGAGCGCCTCGACTTCGACCAACGGCACGTCGCTCCACAGATCCTCGAGGCGGTAGAAGCCGCGCGTCTCGGGCGTGAAGACGTGCAGCACGAAGTCGTTGTAGTCGCCGACGATCCAGCTCGCCTCGGGCAGGCCGGCGCTTGCGCGCGGGATAAGCTTCTGCTCCTTTTTCAAGGTGCCCGCAACCTCGTCGTAGATCGCCTTCGTCTGCCGCGCGTTACGGCCGGTCGCGATCACGAAGAAGTCCGTGAAGTCGCAGACGCCCCGCATGTCGAGGATGGTGACATCGGTCGCCAGCTTCTCCTGACAGAGAGCGGCGGTACGACGTGCTTGCTCGAGTGGGTTCAGTCGGTGTGCGCCTTTCTTACCTCGGTATCAGTCTACTCAGCCGAGCGGTACAGGCCGAGGCGCGCCAGCGCCTCGGGGGGAGGAGCGCGGACAAGAATCACCCCCAGAGCACGCAACAAACCAACACCCCCCAACAAAAAGGCCACAACACAA
>JBPCMD010000078.1:0-14391 GCA_051002595.1 Gaiellaceae bacterium | reverse complement strand
GAGCGACCCGTCGTTCAGCTTGAGCCGCTCGAGGGCATCTCTCAGCTCCGGGTACTCGTCGGAGTCGGTGGGGAAGATCCCGGCGAAGACCATCGGCTTCACGTCCTTGTAGCCAGGGAGCGGCTCGGGGGGCGGGGGGAGCCGCGAGGTCAACACGTCGCCGACTCGCAGGCGCGAGACGTCCTTGAGTCCCGTCACTACGTAGCCGACCTCACCCGCTCCGAGCGCGGTGACCGGGTCTCGACCAGGCGACATGACGCCGAGCTCCTCCGCCTCGAACGCGGTTCCCTGCACCATCGCGCGCAGCGGCTCGCGCGTCTCGAAGCGGCCGTCGACGACGCGAACGAACGCCACCACGCCCCGGTACTGGTCGTACGACGAGTCGAAGACGAGCGCGCGGGCGGGCGCGCCAGGATCTCCCGAAGGGGGAGGAATCCTCTCGACGATCGCGTCGAGGACGTCAGTCACGCCAGTCCCCGTCTTCGCGGAGATACGCAGCACGCGCTCGGGCGACTCGCCCACGAGCTGGGCGATCTCGGCCGCGGCCGCGTCAGGATCGGCCTGCGGAAGGTCGATCTTGTTCGCGACGGGGACGATCTCGAGGTCGTTGTCGAGCGCGAGGTAGGCATTGGCCAGCGTCTGCGCCTCGATGCCCTGCGACGCGTCAACGAGGAGGAGCGCGCCCTCGCAGGCCTGGAGGGAGCGAGAGACCTCGTAGCTGAAGTCGACGTGACCGGGAGTATCGATCAGGTTTAGGAAATGGTCGCGCCAGCTCACTCGCACGGCTTGGGCCTTGATCGTGATCCCACGCTCGCGCTCGAGGTCCATCGTGTCCAAGAGCTGCTCGCGCATCTCGCGCTCCGAGACTGCGCCCGTCAACTCGAGGATGCGATCGGCGAACGTCGACTTGCCGTGGTCGATGTGCGCGATGATCGCGAAGTTGCGGATCCGATCAAGCTCCATAGAGATTCAGCGCCGCTCGGTGGGATCGCGGCGCCGGGCTCGCAACAGTAGCAGCGCCTCCAGCTCTCGAATCCCGAGCGCCCGCGCGATGCCTGCGTAGACCAGCCCCGCGACGACGAGGGCGGCGACGAGAGACACGATCTGCGCCAAAGTCGAACGCCCGAGCCACTCGTCGAGGCCGTACCAGACGCCGAGCGCGCCCGCTGCGCCCACCGCCCCAGCGAACACGATGCGCGCGACGACCGCGAGGGTTCGCCCGACGTGCTCGAGCCCGACCCGACGACGCATCATCACGAGCAGCGTTGCGGCGCCCAAGATGTTCACGGTCGCCGTCGCGAGCGGAATTCCCCAGATGCCAAGACGGTAGAAGACCGCATCGAGCGCGGCATTGAGACCGACCGTGCCGAGCGCGATCGACGTTGGAATCCAATTCGACTGGATCGCATAGAAGCTGCGGTTGAGCAACAGCATCCACCCGTTGAAGACCAGCCCGATCGAGAACGCTTGCAGGCAGTCGGCGACCACGGCAGTGTCGCTCGGCCTGAACTCCCCCCGCTCGTAGACGAGCCTCACGATCGGATCCGCGAGCGCGAGCGAGACCAGACAGGCCGGAACGAGCAAGAAGGCGATCTGGCGGAGCCCACTGTCCAGCGCGCGGCGCAGCCCAGCCTCCTCGCCGCGGGCGGAGAGGCGCGCAAGCGTCGGGAAGAGAACCGTGACGACGGCGACGCCGAAGAGACCCTGCGGGAGCATGTAGAGACGGAAAGCCTTGTCGATCGCCGTCGGCGCGAGCTCGGGATCGAGCAGCCTCGAGGCGAACAGCATGTCGACGAAGAAGCTCACGTTGATGAGCCCGATCGTCAGCGTCACCGGAAGCATGAGCTTGAGCACACGCCGAACCGCGGGATCGCGCCAGTCGACGACCATCGTCAGCGATCCGTCCAGGCGACGGAGCCAGGGAACCGGCAAGAGAAGCAAGACCAGCGTGCCGAGTACCACGACCGCCGCATAGAGATAGAGCTCGGCGTTCTCCTCCTCGACGCGAGGGATCCCGAGAAAGAGCCCGAGGACGATCACGAGGTTCCACGCGACCGGAGCCAGGGCCGGGAGCGCGAAATGGTGGTACGTGTTCAGGATCCCGACGACGATTCCCGAGAGCCCGAGGAGCACGACCGTCGGGAAGAGCACCCGCGAGAGGCCGACCGCGAGGTCGAAGTCGCCTCCGGGATCGCCGAAAGGCCGCATGAGAAGCGGCGCGAGCAGGATGAAGAGCGCGGTCACCGCCCCGAGGCCGAGGAGCGTCAGCCAGAGGAGCGTCGAGGCGACACGCCACGCCCGCTGCTTCTCCCCGCGCTCGAGGAGCTCGCTGAAGACCGGGACGAAGGCTCCGGAGAGCGCCGCGTCGGCGACCAGAGCGCGGACGAGGTTCGGTATCTGGATCGCGACCGTGAAGGCGTTGATCTTTCCCGCGACGCCGAAGTAATAGGCGCTGACCATCTCCCGCACCAGGCCGAGCGCGCGCGACACAGCCGTGGCGAGCGAGAAGACGGCCGTCGAGCGCGCGATGCGCCGACTGTTGCTGGCCTCCTCCGAGCGAGTGGATATGGGCGTTTCGGGTGTCTCCTCCATGGATCGTCCGGGGCGATTCTCCCACTCGCGGCTTGGGTGGAGATTCACTGCATGGCCGGATCGCGGCCACCACGCGCTGCTGACCGATTTCACTTCGAGCTTCCTGGCTCCTGCTACCATCGCCCGGCCCGCGAGCTGTCGGGCGCTCCTCGCTCGACACCTTTACATCCGTTGGCAAACATCAAGCAGCAGAAAAAGCGCGTTCGGATCCAGGCGCGGCAGCGGCTGGAGAACTTGCGCTACCGCTCGACGATCAAGACGCTGACGAAGCGGCTCGAGGTGGCGGCCGGCGCAGGCGACGCCGAGCGCATCGCGACCGAGCATCGTGAGCTCGTCCGCACGATCGACCGCGCGGCCACGAGAGGTGCGCTGCATCGGAACACCGCCGCCCGCAAGAAATCGCAGGCGGCGAGGCTCGCCGCCGGCGTCTCTTCGTAAGCTCTTGGGCCGACGAGGGCGAGGCGAGCCTCGCCCCTACGCATTCGGGCTCATTCAGCGACGCGTCAGATCGACGAGCGCGCGCTGAGTCTCGAGATCCGGCGCGAGCTTGCTCTTGCCCTTGAGAGCGCCATCGAGCTCGGCGAAGCGCACAGTGGCGTCGCGCAGCTCCTCTTCCGAGAACGCGTCAGCCTGGCCGTACAGCTTCTGCACGTAGAACGGATTCATCTTGAGCTTCGCGGCGGCGTCTTTGGAGCGGACGCCTTCGCCGGCGAGTCGCTTCACCGAATGAAGTCTGCTCAGGTGGCTTGCAAGCGCCCCGGCGAGTCGCGCCGCGGTGTCACGACGTTGTTTGGATTCGCACTCGAAGAGGGTCTCGCTCGCTTCCAGCGCACGAGCGGTATCGCGGGCGGCCCACGCATCGGTCAGGGCGAAGATCGGCACTTCCGCCGACGCCGCGCAGAGGATCTCGACCTCGCGCTCGCCGATCGGCTCGCCTGCGGCCCAAGTCGAGAGCTTGTCGACCTCCTGCGCTAGCGCGTGCAGATCTTCTCCCACGAGTTGCAGGAGCAGCGCGCAAGCCTCCGGCTCAGCCCGGACGCCCCGCTTCGCAAACTGTTCCACGATCCAGCCCTGAACCGCCCTCTTCGCCACCGCAAACTCGAGGACGGAGCCCGCCTTTGCGCAGTCCTTCCAGAGCGCCGTCGTCTTCCCGACCGCCTCCCCGACGAGCGCGAGCACCGTCGCGGGTGCGGGGTCTGCGAGATACGCCGACACCGCCTCGCTATCCGCAGCCTTCCATCCGCCCTTGCGTCGGCCGTCGGAGTCGCGCCGCCCGTCGATGTCCTCAACCACGACGAGCCGCGCGTCGCCGAACAGGCTGCCGGCGTTGCACAGTGCCACCGCAGCCTCGGCCGACGTGTCGAGCGCGCTGACGATATCCGTCGCCTCCGCCAGGAAGTGCCCGCGCAGGCGCGCGAGCGCCGTGTCGATCTTGGGGCGGTCGCTGCCGGTGAGAAGGTAGACGGGCTTGTCGGGGGCGTCCGCCACGGCATCAGCTTAGAGATTCCGCCGCAGCCGAACCTCGTGCCATGCGGAGCTCAGCTCGGAGGGGCGTGCTCAGCTTCGATGAGCCGGAAACCGGCGGGCCGCTGCGCGGTACCTCGTTAGCGTCCGCAGCGCCTTCGTTGAGCCTTGCCAGTGTGATCGCGTCGCGACGTTCCGGATCCGCCGCGGTGGATAACGCTCTCATCCCTCCGTTCGAACCCGGATCCGGCGGCCGTCCGACTCGACGACCACACGGCGCTGCGTGTCCGTCCGGTAGACGACGAGACCGGGAACCGTAGCGAGGGCTGCGAGCGTCTCGGGCCGCGGATGTCCGTAGTCGTTGTTCCGGCCGGCGGAGATCACCGCGATCTTCGGCCTGAGGCTGCGCAGCTGCTCGTCCAGGCCAGAGTCGACCGAGCCGTGGTGCGCGACCTTGAGGACCTCGACAGCGCCGAGACGAAGACGTGCTGTGACATCCGACTCCGCGTCTGCGGGAAGAAGCACATCGGTCTCGCCGTACGAGGCCGAGAGAACCGTGGCGTTGAGGTTCGGATCCTCGGACGGAAGGCCTGGATCGGGAGGCCAGAGGACGCGGACGACAAGCCCTCCGGCTTTGAACTCGGAGCCTGAGCGAACGATGCGAATCGGCACGCCGCGCCCCCGAGCCGCGGCGATCGCCTCCTCTCGCTCCGGCCCGGTCGCAGCCAGCTCCGGATCCAGCACGGCTCCCACCTGCAGCTGTCGAATCACGTCCGCAGCGCCTCCGACATGGTCTCGCTGCGGATGGGTGAGGACGACCGCCGAGAGTGATCGGATTCCCATTTTTCGCAGCTGTCCTGCGACGTTCGCCTCGGGCGGCCCCTGATCGACCAAGAGCCTTGCGCTCGGCGTCTCCAAGAGAACGGAGTCGCCCTGCCCCACGTCGAGGAACGTGACTCTGAGACCGACAGGCGCGTGCCATTCTGGTGTGGGTCGGAGCGACCATGCGCTTGCGGCTGTGACCAGCACGAGTCCGGCCGCTGCGGACACGACCGCCGAGCGGGAGGAAAGTCTGAGCCGAGCCTGGCGCGCTCCAATCCAGACCAGTCCGAGGACGAGCGTGGCGGCTACCGCGGTGCGAGCTCCGACCTGCGCACCGGGCAAGGAGCCGAAGACCCGCGCCACGAGCTCGAGCCATGCGGCAGCCCAGCCAGCGAGCCAGGCAAGCGCGCTGGCAGCTTGTGGAGACACGGGATCGGCAGCCGCTGCGAGCAACCCGAGGCCGAGCACTGCCGGCGCCGCCGGGAAGGCGACCGCATTCGCGGGGACGGTGTAGACGGGGGCCTCGCCGAAGTGAAAGAGGACGATCGGGGCCGTCACCAGGCCGCAGACGACGGCTATCCCGAGCATGTCGGCTACGGGAGCAGGAAGTGGGTAGCCCTCCAAGCGCGCACGCATTCGCGGGACGCCGACAAAGATCCCGGCGACGGCCGCGAACGAGAGCTGGAAGCCTGGATCGAGCAACGACGTCGGCGCCCACGCGAGCAGCACGAGCGCTCCGAGCGCGAGGAAATGCCAGCGGTCGCGCGGCCTTGCGGCCAACCATGCGAGTGACGCCAGCGCGCCGGCGACTCCTGCGCGGATGACGGACGGCTGCCAGCCGACCGCGAGCACGTAGGCGGTGATCGCGCCCAGCGTCGCGAGCTCGCGAACGACCTTCGACAGCCGGAGCAGCCAGCCCAGCCCGTAGACGCCGAGGGCGAGGAAGGCGACGTTCTGACCGGAGACGGCGAGCAGATGCGCGAGCCCGGACGCCCGGAAGTCGTCCCGAACGGGCTCCGGCAACCCCTCGTCCTCGCCGAGAACGACGCCCAAGACGAGCGCGCGCTGCACTCCGCTCGAGCCGCGTCCAACGGCTCGCTCGATTCGATTGCGCAGCCGATCGCCGCCGCCCGCCACGCCACCGCGACTTCCCACTTGTCGCCATGTGCCCGCGCGGGCGACCATGTGGATCCCCTGGCGCGCGAGCCAGGCTCGTTCGTCGAAGCCGCCGTTGTCGGCGCTGCGCGGCTCGGACACGCGAACGACCGTCTCCAGGATCGCCCCTCGCGGCGGTGAGCGGCCAACGGGAAGCACGAGGAGCACTCGCTCTCGCAACGGCTTTCCACGAAACTCTCGAATCTCGGACGGTGCGCGAATTGCCCACGGTGTCTGCCGCGCGGGCCCGGTGACGACAAGCTGCGCCGTCCCCGACTCGCCGATCTCGGGCAAGAGCACGCTCTGGCTCATCGCCTCGAGGCGCAGCCCGCCCCACCAGAGCCCCGTCAGAGCGAGCACTGCTCCGAGCGCGGCCACCCGCGCCGTCCCGCCACAAGCGTAGAGCCCCGCCAGAGCGACGAGCGCGAGCACGAAGAGACCCGGACCTCTCAGCGTGATCCAGTTCGAAGCCGCGAGGCCGGCGCACGCCGAGCCCGCGAGCAGCGCCGGCCAGTGGAGCTCGACGGCTCGCCTCATGGGGTCACGAGGTCGCGCAGCTGCTTGACGCGCGTCGGACCAATGCCCGGGACCGCGTCCAAATCGTCCACCGATCTGAACGGTCCATGCTCGGCCCGGTAGTCGAGGATCTTCTGCGCGGTGACTGGTCCCACCCCGGGTAGCTCATCGAGCTCCTCGGCCGTCGCAGACGCCAGGCTCGTTTTGGCTCCGAGACCGGCAGTCGCAGCACCCAGGTCCTCCCCCGCCTCACCCGAGCCCACGCCACTCGCAACCACCCGGCGCGGCACGAGCACCTGAATCCCGTCCACCAGCGGCGCGGCGAGGTTGAGCGCCGCTAGCTGGGCGCGATGCGTCGCCCCGCCCGCCCGCTCGACCGCGTCTGCGACGCGCGCGCCCTCTCGGAGTCGGTACAGGCCGGGACGACGGACCGCTCCTACGACGTGCACCACGAGCGCCGCTCGCCCGGAGTGAGACGCGATCGAGTCAGGAGTCGCCGTAGCCTCGAGGGGAGCCACGATCTCGGGAGCGCTCGAGGTGCCGGTACGCGCGAGGCGCGGGCCGGCGAGGACGAGCAGCGCGAGTAGCGCGCTTACGAGGACGAGAGCGGTCGACCGCGCGACGGAGATGGAGGGCACGCCGTCATCGTGGCGGGCATCGAGTCACGCATGGGAAACGCCTTCGTCAAAGAAGTGCGCCAATCTCGGCCCACCGGTTAGCCGGAGAGTCAGGTCACGAAATTGACGAGCTTTCCGGGAACGACGACCGTGCGTGCCGCTTCGCCGCCGTTCAGGTGCTGCAGCACGCGCTCGGAGCCACGCGCGAGCGCGACGAGCTCGTCCTCGTCCAGGTCGGGCGCGACGTGCAGCCGATCGCGGATCTTCCCGTTCACCTGGACGACGACCTCGACCGTGTCGACCACGAGCAGCGCGGGGTCTGCCACGGGCCAGGGCGCCTCCCATAACCGCTCCTGGCCGAGAAGCTCCCACAGCTCCTCCGCGACGTGCGGCGCGTACGGCTGTAGGAGCGACACCGCCGTCTCGGCGGCGAAGCGGGCGTCGCGGCCAGCGCGGTCTCGGGAGATCTCGTTCACGAGCTCCATGACCGCGGCGATGGCGGTGTTGAAGGCAAACCGGCGCCCGATGTCATCCGTGACCTTGGCGATCGTCGCGTGCGCCTTGCGCGCGAGCTCGCCACCCTCGGGATCGCCCGCTGGCGCGCGCTCCGCGACGTCCCCGACGACGCTCCAGAGCCTGCGGACGAACCGCGTCATGCCCTCGACGCTCGCCTCGGTCCACTCCATGTCCTGGTCGGCCGGGCCGAGAAACAGGATGTTCAAACGACAGGCGTCGGCGCCGTAGCGCTGGGCGAAGTCGTCCGGACCGACGATGTTCCCGGCACGCTTCGACATCTTGACGTTTCCGAGCGTGACCCAGCCGTTCGAATAGAACCGCGCGAACGGCTCCCGGAAGCCGACCAGTCCGAGGTCGTTCAGGACCTTGACCCAGAAGCGGGCGTAGATCATGTGCATCGTCGCGTGGTCGACGCCGCCGATGTAGAGATCCACGGGGTTCCAGTAGTCGACTGCGGCGCGATCGAACGGCGCCGCATCGTTACGTGGGTCGCAGTAACGCAAGAAATACCACGAAGAGTCGACGAACGTGTCCATCGTCTCGGTCTCGCGCCGCGCTGAGCCTCCACACTCCGGGCAGGACACGTTCACCCAGTCCTCGGCCTGGGCGAGCGGTGGGCGCCCCTTCGGCTTGTAGTCCTCGACGTCGGGGAGGAGAACCGGCAAATCGTCCTCAGGCACCGGAACGATCCCGCACGCGTCGCAGTGGACGACCGGGATGGGGCAGCCCCAGTACCGCTGCCTCGAGAAGCCCCAGTCACGCAAGCGGTAGTTGACAGAGAACTGGCCGCGTCCCTCGGCCGCGAGCCTCTCGACGATCCTCCGACCCCCCTGGTTCGCCGGCAGGCCGTCGAACTCCGCCGAGTTGACGAGCACCTCGCCCTCAGTGTGCTCGACGTAGGCCGCGCTTTCGTCGGGGTCGACGTCGGCAGGACGCACGACATGCCGGACCGGCAGATCGAACGCGGCGGCGAAATCGAAGTCGCGCTGATCGTGAGCCGGAACCGCCATGATCGCCCCCGTCCCGTAGTCCATCAGGACGTAGTCCGCGACGTAGACAGGCAGCCGCTCGCCGTTCACCGGGTTGACCGCATGGAGTCCCGTGAAGACGCCGGTCTTCTCGGCGGCGGCAGCGCGCTCCCCGGTCTTCTTCGCTGCGCTGCGCCGGACGTACTCGCGCACCTCCGCCGATTTGATTCCTGCGATCAACTCGTGCTCGGGCGCGAGGACGAAGAAGGTCACGCCGTACAGCGTGTCCGGACGCGTTGTGAACACCGCGACGTCCTCGTCCAGCTCCTCGAGTCGAAACAAAATCTCCGCGCCCTCGGATCGGCCGATCCAGTTCCGCTGGCGCGCCTTGATCGACTCGGGCCAGTCCACCGTGTCGAGATCGTCGAGCAGCGCTTGCGCGTAGTCCGTGATCCGGAAGAACCACTGCTCCATGGAGCGTGACTCGACCTCGGCGCCGCAGCGCTCACAGCGGCCGTCGTGCACCTGCTCGTTCGCAAGCACCGTCTGGTCGTTCGGGCACCACTTGACCGGCGCCCCTTTCCTGTAGGCCAGCCCGCGTTCGTAGAACTTCAGGAACTGCCACTGTTGCCAGCGGTAGTACTCCGGCTCGTGCGTCGAGAGCTGGCGCGTCCAGTCGTACGCCCATCCGATCCGGCGCATCGAGGCCTTGATGTCGCGGATGTTCCGCTCGACGATCTCGCGCGGGTGGCCACCCTCCTTGATCGCCGCGTTCTCCGCCGGCAAGCCGAACGCGTCGAATCCCTGCGGGTGCAGGACCTGCATGCCGTTGCGCGACCGAAAGCGCGTGACGACGTCGCCGATCGTGTAGACGAGCATGTGCCCCATGTGCAGCGTTCCCGACGGGTATGGCAGCTGCTCGAGAACGTAGGACTTCGGGCGCACGGGGTCGTTCGAAACCTCGAACGCGTGCTCATCGCGCCAGACGCGCTGCCACCTCTCCTCGATCCTTTTCGCGTCGTACTGCTCCATCGCCCTCTCAATTCGTCTCGTGAAACAAAAAAGCCTCTCGTACGAGAGGCTCCAGGGGAACGCCCGCGGCTCTCGCCGCGCCCGCTCCCTGCCTACGTAAGAAGCTGCACCATTGCAAGAAAAGGGTAACAGGCAAAATCGGCCGATGCTCGAGCTCTTCCCTGACTCCGCTCGAATCGAGCGCGGCGAGCTCCACGTCGGCGGCCTCGATGCCTCCGGGCTTGCCGAGCGCTACGGGACGCCACTGGTCGTCTACTGCGAGGACACCCTCCGGCAGCAGGCGCGCGCCCTCCGCGCTGCCGCATGCGAGGATGGACGCGTCTTCTACGGAACGAAGGCTTTTCCGAACGTCGCGCTGCTCCGCTTGTTTCGGGAAGAAGGGGTCGGCGCGGACGTCGCAGCGGCCGGCGAGCTCGCGTTCGCACTCAAAGCCGGGCTCTCGGGCGCGGATCTCGTCGTACACGGGAACAACAAGGACGAGGCGCTGCTCGCGGGCGCGGCCGCAGAGGGAGCCTGCGTGGTGCTGGACGCGCCCGACGAGGCCGCCCTGGCGTCCGCAGCAGGCATCGACCGAGCTCTGGTGCGCGTGACGCTCGGCGTCGACGCCGACACGCACGAGGCGATCGTCACCGGGCACCATGGCTCGAAGTTCGGGCTTCCGCCGGAGCAGGCAGAGGGCGTCCTAGCGGACGCGCTGAGCCACGGAATCGACGTGCTCGGCGTGCATGTCCATGTCGGCTCGCAGCTCCCGGATTTCGCAGCTCAGGCGGAGACGATCCGCCGACTTGCCGCATTCACCGCAGCGTGCCACAGGTCGCTCGGCTGGGAGGCCCGGGTCGCAAACCTCGGCGGAGGCTTCGGAATCAGGCATCACCCTGACGACGAGGTGCCGGACGCAGCCGAGCTCGCTGCATCGGCCTCGGCAACCGCGCTTGCGGCTTTCAGCGCCTTGGGACTGCCGAAGCCGACCGTCTGGCTCGAGCCCGGTCGCTGCCTCGTCGGTCGAGCGGGTGTCACGCTCTACCGGGTCGGCTCGGTCAAACGCCTCGACGCGCGGACCTGGGTCGCCGTCGACGGCGGGATGTCGGACAACCCGCGCCCTCAGCTCTACGACGCTCGCTACACCGCCCTCAGCGCTCTGCGTACCAATGAGGATCTCGACGAGCTCGTCAGCGTGGCCGGCATGCATTGCGAGTCCGGAGACGTCCTCATCGACGATGTCCTGCTCCCGTCGCCGCGACGTGGGGATTTGCTCGCCGTTCCAGCGACCGGTGCTTATACGTTGGCGATGAGCTCGAACTACAACGGCGTCACGCGCCCTGCCGCCGTGCTCGTGCGTCAGGCAGGAGCGCGGCTGATCCGCCGACGCGAGACGATCGACGATCTCCTCGGGCTAGAGGTCTAACCCGCTCCCGATCGGATGAGCCCCGGGCGCACGAGCCGCGGCGGCGCGATGAGGCCGGCGTCCTGCACCGGCGGGTTGAGGGGCTCGGCGAGCGGCTCCGCGCCGAACGAGGCGCGCACGCGTTCCTCTGACGGCTCGCCGTAAAGCGTCGTGCGTTGCCGCGGAACCCTGCCCGCCGACCGGATCAGCTCTTCCATCGCTTCGGGTGGGAGCTCCTGCCCGTGCTCGGCGCCGGCCGAGCGCGAGATCGACTCGTTCATCAGCGTTCCCCCAAGATCGTTGACTCCTGTCCTGAGCGCCTCGCGCGTCCCCTCAGGGCCGAGCTTTACCCACGACGCCTGGATGTTCGTGATCCACGGGTGCAGCGCCAGGCGGGCGACCGCGTGCACAAGAAGCGTCTCGCGGAAGGTCGGCCCTCGTCGGGCGAGGCCTTGCTCGTACATCGGCGCCTCCATCGGCACGAACGGCAGCGGCACGAACTCGGTGAAGCCACCCGACCGCTGTTGCTGCTCGCGAGCGCGGAGCAGGTGGCGCGCCCAGCTCCGCGGCGTGTCCGCGTGGCCGAACATAAGCGTGACGTTCGACCGGAGGCCGACCCCGTGCGCGGCGTCGTGCACCCGGAGCCATTGCGCGGTCGTCACCTTGTCGGGGCAGATGATCCGCCGCACCTCGTCGTCGAGCACCTCAGCGGCGGTGCCGGGCAGCGAGCCGAGACCGAGGTCGCGCAAGTGCGCGAGGTACTCCTCCAGACCGACCCCAAGCGTCGCTGCCCCTTGCCAGATCTCGAGCGCGGAGAACGCGTGCACGTGGATGTCTGGCACCTCATCCTTGATCGCGCGGACGACGTCCGCGTAGTAGTCGCCCGTGAACGCCGGATGGATTCCGCCCTGCAGGCAAACCTCGGTCGCGCCTCGCTCCCAGGCTTCTCGAGTGCGGCGGACGATCTCCTCCCGCGGGACGAGGTACGGCGCGCCGCGCAGGTTTCGCGCCAGCTTCCCCTTGGAGAAGGCGCAGAAGCCGCAGCGGAAGTAGCAGACGTTCGTGTACTGGATGTTCCGGGTGACGACGTACGTGACCTCGTCGCCGCAGGTCTCGCGGCGGAGCCGGTCGGCAGCTGCGAAGACACGGTACATCTCGTGTCCGCGCGACTCGAACAAGCGTGTGATCTCATCCTCGCCGAGCTCGTCGCCGGAGAGCTCGAGCGGCGCGCAGTCGCGGGGCACGAGGAAGGGGACGCTGCCCGGCTCGCCCGGCGCCCAGGCGTCGTCGCGTGCGAGCCCGACCGCGTCGGCGGCGCGGCGGACGTGCGTTGCGACCGCCAGATCGCTCCAGCGTCCGAGGTCAGCGACGTACTCGGGATAGATCGCGAGGCGTGGAGCGAGCCCGAGCCCGCGGCTCCGCGTCGCCTCGGCCAGGCGCTCGATCTCGGGCCAGGGCGCTTCGGGGTTGACGTGGTCGATCGTCACCGGCGAAACCCCGCCCCAGTCGTCGATCCCTGCGTCGAGCAATCGCGGGAAGTCGTCGTAGGCGAGGTTCGGCGGCGCCTGCACGTGCCAGTCGGCGCCGAGCAGGATGCGCGCGACCGCGATCGTCCACAGGTGGTCGTCGAGCTCGGGCTCCGGATGCGAAGCCATGCGCGTCCCCAGCTTCGCGCGGAAGTTCTGGACGATGATCTCCTGGACGTGCCCGTGCTCCTCGCCGAGCGCACGCAGAGCGAGCAGCGCGTCGATCCGCTCCTCGCGCGTCTCGCCGATCCCGATCAGGATCCCGCTCGTGAAGGGGATTCGGAGCTCACCGGCGAGCCGGATCGTTTCCAGGCGACGTGCGGGAAGCTTGTCCGGAGACGCCCAATGCGGTCCTCCCCGCTCCCCGAGCCGATCGGCAGCCGTCTCCAGCATGATCCCCATCGAGGCTGAGACGGGACGCAGGAGCTCGAGCTCGTCGCGGGTCATGACGCCGGGGTTCAGATGCGGGAGAAGGCCCGTCTCCTCGAGGACGAGCCGAGCGCAGCGCTCCAGGTACTCGATCGTCGTCTCACACCCGAGCGCTCGAAGCTCCTCACGCGCGACCTTGTAGCGCAGCTCGGGCTTGTCCCCGAGCGTGAAGAGCGCCTCGCGGCAGCCGGCCGCAGCGCCAACCCGAGCGATCGCCAGTACTTCGTCCTCGGTCATGAACGCGCGCTCGCCGCGTCTCGGCGGACGCGCGAAGGTGCAGTAGCCGCAAACGTCCCGGCACAGAGTCGTCAGCGGGACGAATACCTTCGGCGAATACGTGACCAGCGGCCCGCGCCGCAATCGCCGCGCCTCGATAAGGAGCTCGTCCAGTGGCGCAGCGAGGAGATCGGCGACGGCGATCACGTTCTTCGCGAGCATACGTCGATGATGCGGGTACGCATTCGTCTCATGACAACAAGGTGACAGCAGTCACCGGAGGCTGGGTGACTGTCACCAGCGTTTCGCCCATCATGAGCAAGAGGAGACGAGATGAGCCGCGATTCGAGTCCTCGCTATCGCCCAGCTATGACCGTCGAGTCAGCCGCAGGAACGGAAGTCGGAATCCGACGAGCCACGTAAAGGAGTGCGATCCCGGACACCCACAAAGCGAGCACGAGAGCGCTTTCCCACCACGGCCTCTCTCCCACTTCCCCGTCACTCGATACGAAAGCTACGTCCACGCTGCTGCTCGTCTCGCGACCGGTGATCTCCAGCGTGGACTCTTCAACGAGATGGAGGCCAACCGCGGTCAGATAACTCGCCTCGTCAAGGCAACGGGCGAGCACCATGACCTCATCGTGAGAGAGGCGGTAGGTCGATGAGCGCGGCGGAAACCCGCACACGGACGCACCAGACGTCTCCAAGACATTAGGCTCAACACCCCCTGAGTGAGCGCGTCTAGCAGCGCGCTCCCGGCATCTGGCCCATCGAGATCGAGATCAACGCGGCGGACATCAATCACGGCAACGACCATGAGAACACCCCGGAAAACACAAGCGCCGCCACCAGCACCGCGAGGATCCTGGCGAAGGCGCGCATGTGCTCACCCTACGAACATGGGGGGCGAACCGGCCAGTCCGAGGAGCTAACGGTCAAGGAGCTTCCTTCCGCGGTGCGCTGACACCTAAGAGCGGTCAGGCTGAAGCCTGACCCCAGGTGGATGATTGGGGTCAGGCTGAAAGCAGAGCTCGGGTGGATGGCTTGGGGTCAGGCTTCCGCCTGCCCCCGGTTTGGGGTGCTCGAGCCAGCTCCACTCCCCAAACCCCCCGCACAGCGCCCCCCTTCCCCCCTCTCTTCTCCACACCTGACAC
>JBPCMD010000077.1:0-29176 GCA_051002595.1 Gaiellaceae bacterium | reverse complement strand
ATGCGGGCATGGAGGTCATCTACACGGGCCTGCACCAGACTCCCGAGCAGATCGTCGAGACCGCGATCCAGGAGGACGCGGATGCCGTCGGCGTCTCGATCCTTTCGGGCGCACACATGACGCTCGTGCCTCGAATCGTCGACGGGTTGAGGGAAAACGGCGCGGATGACGTGCTCGTCGTGGTCGGCGGCACGATTCCCCCGGACGACGCGGACGAGCTCAAGGGCGCGGGTGTTGCAGCTGTCTTCGGTCCCGGCGCGACGACGACCGAGATCGTCGACTTCCTGCGCGGCACCGTCGCCATTTGAGGTTCATCCGTTCCCGCCGGAGTCTCTTGCACTCAAGTGATTGAACGTACTGGCCGATCGTCCAGGGACAATGAAGCGATTTCCGACTACTCTGATCTGATGTTCGCCTACCTCGATCCAGGCGCCGGAAGCCTGATCTTGCAAGCACTCGCCGGCGGAGTCGCGGGAATGGTCGTCTTCGGAAGGATCTACTGGAGCCGATTCAAGCGCGTCCTACGCTTCGGCCGAGACGATTCCAGCCCAGACGAACCCGCTAGCTGAGCCAGGGTCGTTCCGCGACTGGAACGGGAGGGTCTTCAGCTCCGACGGGCGCGTTCTTCGGGCCCTGACCGTCAGCGGCGTCGCGGATTGGGACGCCCTGTCGGCGAGCGATCTGTTCAGGAGCTTCACCGAGAGCGGTGAGCTCGTCCGTACCGTCCGAGACGACGAGGCGGTCCGGGCTGTGCGGGAAGCCGATCCCTCGGGGGAGTGGGTGGCAGCCCTGAGCCACGAGCGCCTCCCGTTCATCTCCTATCCCTACGAGTGGCCCTTCTCGATGCTCAAGGACGCGGCTCTCCTTCAGCTTCGACTGACGTCTGCCGCTCTCGCCGAGGACTTGATGCTCAAGGATGCGTCGCCGTACAACGTCCAGTGGCGCGGCTCCCAGTCGGTCTTCATCGACATCGGATCGTTCGAGCGTGCTCAATCTGGTGAACCCTGGACGGCCTACCGGCAGTTCTGCATGCTCTACCTGTACCCGCTGCTGCTCGAGGCTCATTGTGGAGTCCCGTTCCAGTCCTGGCTCAGGGGGAATGTAGACGGAGTCTCACCTCTCGACTTCCGCAGGCTCTTCACGTATCGCGACGCCCTTCGTCGCGGGATGCTGCGTCACGTCTTCCTGCACGCGAGCCTCGAGCGCCGCCACGCGGATCGCGGATCCGACATGCGGCAGGAGCTCGAGGCCGCAGGTTTCGACAAGCGCCTCGTCGAATCGAACGTTGCGCAGATGACGCGGCTCGTGAACCAGCTCCGTCCGCGTGCGCACGAGAGCGCGTGGCAGGACTACGCCCAGACGTGCAGCTACGACGATCGCGAGACGCTCGCGAAGGAGGAGTTCGTGCGTCGCGCAGTCGGAGAGCGTCGGCGGAGCCTCGTTTGGGATCTCGGCTGCAACGACGGCAGGTACTCCCGGATCGCGTCCGAGCGGTCGGAGCTCACCGTCGCAGTCGACTCGGACCGCGCGGTCATCGATGTCCTCTACCAGGCGCTCCTTGCCGAGGAGAACCGCTCGATCCTTCCCCTCGTGCTCGATCTCGCCGATCCGTCTCCGGCGATCGGTTGGCGCAACCGGGAGCGCATGACGTTTCTCGAGCGAGGACTGCCCGATCTCGCCCTCTGTCTGGCGCTCGTCCACCACCTCTCGATCGGGAGGAACGTCCCGCTGCGGGAGTTCGTCGACTGGCTGCGGAGCTTGGACTGCGAGGTCGTCGTCGAGTTCCCGGCCCGAACCGACCCGATGGTGCAGCGCTTGCTCGTCGCGAAGCGGTCCGACGCGCACCCCGACTACGAGAGTGAGACCTTCGACTCGCTGCTGCGGGCCCGGTTCGAGGTCGTCGACCTGGTCGAGCTGCCCTCGGGCACCCGGACGCTCTACTTCGCCCGACCACGATGAGCGCGCTGCCCTCATACCGCTTACGGGCGGTTCACCTCGTCGCGGTCTGGGCGTACGCCGTCGGCCAGCCGGTCTTCTCTCTTCTCCAGGCCAATCCGGAGTTTCTGGTCGTGCGCGGGGCAACGCGAGGTGAGGTCATTGCCTTCGCGTCGATCCTGACGTTCGTCCCTCCGCTCTTCGCTTTCGCGGTGGAGGGGCTCGTCTCCCGCGTGTCGAGACGTGCTGCGGACGTTCTTCACCTCGTCTTTCTCGGGGCGTTTCTCGTGCCATTCGTAATGCTCATCCTCAAGAAGCTCGGCGGCGACTCCGCGTGGATCGTCTTCGCAGCATGCGTCGTCGCGGTCGCGGTTGTTGCCGCATATGTGCGTTGGAGGCCCGTTCGGCTGCTTTTCACCGCATCGGTTTCCCTCGCAGCCATCGGACTCGTGCTGTTCGTCGCTCGGGTGCCGCTCGTGACGGAGGATGTGGCGGGCGCGCAGGTGGGCATTCCGCGCCCGACTCCCGTCGTGCTCCTCGTGCTGGACGAGTTACCGGTCACGTCGCTGACTACACGTGCGGGTGAGATCGACCGCGCGCGTTACCCGAACTTCGCGCGCCTGGCCCGCGGCGCGACCTGGTTTTCACGGGCGACGACCGTCCATGACAATACGACGGCGGCCGTGCCGGCAATCCTCGACGGCAAGCTCCCCGGCGATGGTGGGCTGCCGACTCTCGCCCACCATCCCGAGAACCTCTTCACGTTGCTCGGTGAGAGCTACCGGCTAAGGGTAACTGAGGCCGTCACTTATCTCTGCCCCAAGCGTTACTGCCCGCGCCCGCGCGACGCGTTCCTTCCACGCCTGCAGGGGCTCTTCTTGGACACTCAGGTCGGGTTTATGCACCAAATTCTTCCGACCACGCTGTCGAGAGGACTGCCGAGCGTGCAGGACCGTTGGGGCGGGTTCGAAAAGGAGCGGATTCTGGTTGCGACCGACTTCCACGATGTTCTCGGAGTCGTGAGACCGAGGGGACTGCCGCTTGAGCAGCGTCTCGGGTTCTCCGAATTCCTTGACGGCATCGATCGCGGCGAGCCGGCGGCCTCGCTTCACTTCCTGCACGTGATGCTTCCGCATACACCGTGGCAGTTCTTTCCATCAGGACGAAGCTACGGTGACACTCCGATCCCCATCGGCCTTGCTCCGGGACTGCTGTGGAGCGACCACCCTTGGCTCATCCGCCAAGCACTCCAGCGACATCTCCTGCAGGTCGGCTATACGGACGGACTGCTCGGGGTGATCCTCGACAAGCTCGAGCGCTCCGGGTTATACGACGACGCGCTGATCGTGGTGGTCGCCGATCACGGTGTCAGTTTCATCCCGGGCAAGACAGCGAGAAGTGCCAGCCAGGAGAACATCGCCGACATCGCGCCCGTGCCGTTGTTCATCAAGTTTCCGCACCAGAAGGTGGGACGCGTCGATCCGCGTGCGGCTAGAACGATCGACATTCTCCCGACGATCGCTGATGTCTTGAACGTGCGAGTCCCGTGGTCGATGGACGGGCGCTCGCTTCTCAAATCCTGGGTAGGACCGAGGACTGTCTCTGTTGGCAAGTCCGATGGGACGGTCGTTCAGGCGTCCCGAGCCCAGATGGAGCGAGACATGGCCGTCGCCGTGCGTCGAAAAACCATCTTCGGCCCTACCTGGGACACGCTTCTCGCGACGGGACTACCACCGCAACTGGTCGGTCTCAAAATTGGATCAAGCCGAGCGTTGGGAGCGGCCGATGCGCGGGTTCGTTTCGACAATGAAGAGTTGTTCGCCCAGGTCGACTTGTCGTCGTTGCTTGTTCCAGCACGGATAACGGGAACCGTCGAGATCATTGAGATTCCCCCTGGCAAAGAGCTGGTCGTGGCCGTGAACGGCCGGATCGTCGCTTCCACTCGATGCTTTCGGATCAGGGGCGAGCAACGCTTCAGCGCGCTTGTGCCGGACAAAGCGTTCCGTAGCGGGTTCAATCGGGTCGAGCTTTTCTCGGTCGAGGGGATGCGCTCTAGGCCGCGTTTCATCCAGATTGGACACAACGGCGAAAGTCAGGAATCTTGAGTTACTGCGCGAAGTGCCTGCGGGCGACGCCGCCCGCGAAGAACCCGCGTGACGTGATCTAGTTCGCTCTTCGAGCCAGTGCGACGAGGCCTGTTCCCAGGCCTGTGCGTCCGAATGGGCGCTGTGCGTACCAGAACGGCGCGGATAGTGCTTTCAGCAAACGACTGGCTCGTTCCGGCGGCTGCAACCAGCGACCGCTCGCGGCTGTGCGATCCTCTAATGTTGCCGCCGCTGCCGTCCGCCTGGCATAGAGATTCCTCCCGGCTTCGAGGGCATAGCCAAGCGGGAATCCATACGAGATGATCTCTACTTCAGCGAGGCCTCCGTCGGTCAGGAGCTCGAATAGGTCGTCTCGGTCGTAACGCCGGTAGTGCCCTGCCTTGACATCCGTCGGCCCAAAGCGATGCCTGCCCGCGGGAACGCTCAGAAGCAACCAGCCCCCGGTGCGAACATGTCGCGTCCAGTCGGTGAGCGCGGCACGGTCGTCCTGCATGTGTTCGAGCACCTCGAAAGCGCAGACAATGTCGAACGGCTGCGGTCGCCCGTACGTTTCCACCGCTTCGTTCAGCACTGTGCCTGCCGCACCGATTCGACGTACAGCGGTTTTGAACGAGGCCACGTCGGGCTCCAGTCCGACATAGGTGAGGCGTTGCGAGAGGAGCGCGCCAACGGATCCCTGCCCGGGACCGATCTCTAGCATCGTCTGCGCGTCGACAGGGAGGAGCCGCCGAATAGCGTCGAAGCGAAGCCACGCGTGTAGGGAGAGCGGAGGAACTGAGTCACGCACCGGCGCTGAGCGTACTGGGAGCGCAGCGGCTCAGACGTAGCGCAGTCGCTCGCCGCGATGCCGCTCGCGTGGCCCACACGAGTCCTCGAGTGTGAGTCGATGGGGCTCCTCGGGGCAATCAGGAACGTCCCACTCGCCATTTTCGAGTGCATTGTCTTGCCTCAACCAAGGTCCGGCGCTCTCTACCCCTTCTGACGTATCGATCCGCCGCAGGGGCATCTACTCTCAGACGGTGAAGGACGGTGCAAAGAGGCCATTTTCCTTGACCGTCGTCCTCCTTTTCGTCGTGCCGTTGCTTGCGGTTGTCACGGTCGCCGGCTTCGTCCTAAGAAGCGACGATCAACCGGGGGTCGCGCTTGCGCAGGGCGCGAGCGGCGGAGCCTTCCACCCCGTTGCCGGGAACTTCCAGCCTGACGACACGGAGCTCGCGACGTGCGAGGCGGACTATCCCTGTCTTCAGCAGGCGTTCGGCAACATCGCCTACCGCCAGGGCGCGAAGCCGGCGCTCGAGCTCTTCGACACCCAGATCGAGGCGAATCACCACGTGAAGAGGGACTGTCACCGGATCGCCCACATGATCGGCTCGGCGGCGTTCGCCCGGTACGACGGTAACGTGGCACGCACCTTCGCGCTCGGCTCTGCAACCTGCGCGTCCGGCTACTACCACGGGATCCTCGAGCGGGCGTTCGTCGGCGTGAACACCAAGACGAAGCTCGTTGACGTGGCTCGTGAGCTCTGCTCTGGAAGCGGCATACGTCGGCGCGGCTTCCTCGACTACCAGTGCCAGCACGGCCTCGGGCACGGGCTGATGATCCAGACCGGGTATGACCTTCCTCTTGCGCTTTCGACCTGTTCCCGGCTCGCCACGGGCTGGGACGACGTCGTCTGCACCGGGGGCGTGTTCATGGAGAACGTGACCACGCGCTTCGGCTTTCGCTCGCAGTGGCTAGAGGACGACGACCCGCTCTATCCGTGCGGCCGGATCGCGCTTCGCAACCGACGCTCGTGCTACCTGCGAGCTGCGGTACGGGTCATCGCCTTTCACGAGAACGACTTCGAGAAAGCAGCCGCAACGTGCGGGGCGCTCGCACGCCAGTGGGCGCGGGCGTGCTTCCGCGGGTACGGGCGGGATGCCGTGAACGAGGCCCGCTACTCCCCGGTGAAGATCGTCTCGCTCTGTGGTCTTGCCGATGACAACCGAGATGACTGTCTCTACGGCGCCGCACGGACAGTCGGGGACGGCGAGGGCTTCGACGGCGTGAGACGCGCGGCGAAGTTGTGTCGGCTGGCTCCCGAGAGCGATCGCGATGCGTGTTTCGCAGGAGCGGGAATCATCGTCGGGCTGCTGTATCCGACGGATGCCACGCGACGAAGGGCGTGCGAGCGGGTCGCGACCCGCTATGCGTCGGCCCGCACCGAGGCGGCGATCGCCGAGGTCGCGCCGAACGGAACGGGAGCCTGGGGCTAGCAGTGGACCTCTCGCGCAGGAAGGTCATCCTTGGAGTGCTGGCGTTCGCCGCCTTGCTCGAGGCCGCGCTTGCGTTCGCCGTCTTGCGAGGAGACGGGGATCAGACACTGGTCGCGCTTCCCCTGCACCCCGTCGCCGGAAGCTTCAAAGCGGACAGCACGGAGCTGGACGAGTGCTCGGAGCAGGCGTGCTTCGAGCAGGCCTTCGGGAACATCGCCTACTACGACGGTCCGAGAACCGCGATGTCTCAGTTCGACGAGGTCATCGCGGAAGGGGATCCGAGCTGCCATCGGATCGCGCACGCAATCGGGGCGGCCTCGCTGGTGCGCTACCGGGGCAACGTGGCCCGGACGTTTGCCGAGGGCTCGTCGAGCTGTTTCTCCGGCTACTACCACGGGGTTCTCGAGCGTGCGCTCGTCAACGTGAGGACTAACGACCCCGATCGCCTGGGCAGGGTGGCGCGCGGCCTCTGTGACGATCCGGACGTCCTCGTCTCGCGCTGGCTTGCCTACCAGTGCTTCCACGGGCTCGGCCACGGCTTGATGATTACGACCGGGTACGGTCTCCCGACATCTCTGGACGCGTGCGAGCGAATCGAGACGTACCTGGATCGCACGTCCTGCAAGGGCGGCGTCTTCATGGAGAACATCTCGTCGTCGTACGGAGTGACGTCGCAGTGGATCCGGGCCGACGACCCGGTGTATCCATGCAACGCGGTCGACCAGAACGACAAAATCACGTGCTACGGGATGGTCACGTCCCGCATTCTTCGGGTCGACGGCCTCGACTGGGAGAACGCGGCCGAGATCTGTGCCGAGGTGGAGACCAACTTCGTGAAGACGTGCTTCCGTTCTCTCGGACGAGACATTTCCGGGCAGACGCATCGGGATCCGGCCGAGATCGTCGAGCTGTGCGCGGTCACGCACCCCTATGACGCCGAGAAGGACTGCATTTCGGCAGCGGCGATGGACATGACGTCGAACTACACCAGCGGCACTCAGGCGGCGGTACTCTGCGAGACAGCCGAGATCGCCCTACGGGGAGAGTGCTACTACTCGATCGGAGCGGTGATGGGTCGTTTCACGGACGATGCGGCGAGGCAAGAGGACGACTGCAAGGCGATCACTGCCAGCTCCGAATACGTTGTCCGCTGCCTGGAGGGGACGAAAATCAGGGGTCCGCTCAGCGTCGCCCTCGCTCGCTAGTCAGGATGTTCAGTCGTCGGGCGAGATACGGCTGACCCCGAGGGAGCCGACGCCGCCCACGATCGCCTCCGCCGTGGCTCGCTCCTTCGTCGTGTAGACGGTGAGGGAGGTTGCGTTGGCGATCGACCGGTGAACCGCGACGGCTAGCTTGCCGGCCAGCGCAGGCGCGATGTCGGCCTCCGGGGGGACGTTTAGCTCGACGGGACGCTTGTCGATCTCGAGCCAGCGCCCGCCCGGATAGTGGCGCACGCGGTCGACTTCGACCTGCACGGTTCCGCCGCCGGCCCCGACGAGCTTGCCCCGGAGTCCGAGGCTGAACGGCGAACCGAGCTTCGCGGAGAAGAGAGGGCGACTGGCTCGCTTGAGGTGTGGGAAGGGGTTCGTGTCCGCTCCGCCTCCAGGATGCACCTCGAAGTGCAGATGCGGGTTCCCACTCGCGTCGCCGGAGTCGCCGTTCCACGCGACCTGCTCGCCCGCCGAGACCTTGGCGCCGTTCGGAACCGCGAACGTGACGTCCTTCACGCACCCGCCACGGTTGTCGTTTCGGGCGGTCAGGTCGTTGTTCAGGTGGATGTACATGTACATCGTCCCGCTGCGTCCATAGAGATAGAGCATGCAGCCGCCGAGACCGGACTCGGCGTAGGACACCCGTCCGGCCTCGACCGCGACGACCGGAGCGCGCCAGGGGTTCTCCATGTCGATCCCGGCATGGCTGTGCGTGCCGCGCGGATCGCCGTAGTTGTCCCAGAGCTCGGTCTTGGCGACCAGCGGGAAGACGAGGCGCGGAACGCCCGCGCTTCCGGTCGACTCGGCGCCGCCCGCGGGTACGAGAAACGCCCCGGCCAGAAGTCCGGCAAAAAGTGGGAAGAGAATCCCTCGAGCTGTCGTCCGGTGGCGTCGCATGTGACGGGTGCGCTCCGGTTCCGCGCGCGAAGGGCGGGACGCTAGCAGACCTCCCTGTGGGACATCCGGTTGGCGCGTCGGATCAGCGGATCACGCCGATAGAGTCCGCGCCGATGAAGATCGCCGTCTGCGTCAAGCAGGTTCCGGACGCGACCGTCCACAAGAAGATCGATCCGCAGACGAAGCGGCTCGACCGGACCGGCGAGGCGGCGCTCAATCCGACCGATTTGAACGCGGTCGAGGAGGCGCTTCGCGTGAAGGATGCGCAGAGCGGGGAGGTCGTCCTCGTCTCGCTCGGTCCCGCGAGAGCCGTCGAGTCGCTGCGAAAAGCGCTGGCGATGGGCGCGGATCGCGCTGTGCTGATCTCGGACGACACCGCCTCCGGCTCCGATCTTCTCGGGACAAGCCGCGCGCTGGCAGCGGCGCTCCAGCGCGAGCAGGCCGATCTCGTCCTCTTCGGCCAGGCCTCGAACGACGGTGACGGCGCCGTGCTCTGGGCCGCAGTGGCCGACCGGTTGCAGCGCCCGTTGATCTCGCAGGTCGCCGCCCTCACCGTGGACGGGTCTTCCGTCTCCGGCAAGCGCCAGACGGAGCACGGCTACGACACGATCTCCGCTCCCTTGCCCGCGGTGGTCGCGGTTTCGGACGCGATCAACGAGCCGCGCTACCCCTCGCTCAAGGGGATCATGGGCGCGAAGACGAAGCCGCAGGAGACGTTGTCGCTGGCTGATCTGGGAGTGGACGCGAGCGAAGCCGGTGCGAAAACCACGGTGCGTGAGCTCGGGGCGCCTCCGGCGCGGGGAGATTCGGTCAAGTTCGAGGACGACGGGAGCGGGGCGCAGAAGATTCTCGAGTACGTCGTGGAGAAGCGGCTCCTGTGAAGTCACTGGTCTTTCTCGAGCACTACCACGGCGAGCTCGAGAAGGGCGGTCTCGGCGTCCTCGCGAAAGCCGCGTCGCTCGGCGAGGCGACCGGTGTCGTCCTCGGGCCCGGCGCTGCGGAGGTCGCCACGAAAGCGGGAGCGTTCGGCGCGTCCAAGGTGTACGTGTCCGAGGATGCCGCGCTCGAGTCGCCGCTCCCGCAGCCGCGCGTCGACGCGCTCGCCGCGCTGGTGGAGCAGTCCGGCGCTGACACGGTGCTCTTCGCAGCGTCCGTGCTCGCCGCAGACGTCGCCGCCGGTCTCGCGGCGCGCCTCGACGCCGGGCTCAACTGGGACCTGACCGACCTGGTGCTCGAGGGAGACGAGCTCGTCGGCAAGCGACCGGCGCTCGGCGACACCGTGCTCGTCGACGTCGGCTGGACCGCTACGCCGAGGCTCGGGATGGTGCGCTCGGGCGCGCTCGACCCCGCGGAGTCGGGCGGCACGGCCGACGTCGAGCAGTTCGAGCCGACGTTCTCCGACTTCTCGACGCTTGCCACGCTCGTCGAGCAGACGCAGGAGGAGTCGAGCGGCCCTTCGATCGAGGACGCGGACATCATCGTCGCGGGCGGACGTGGCCTCGGCGCCCCGGACGCGTTCTCGCTTCTCGAGGAACTGGCGGCGGCGCTAGGCGGCGCGGTGGCCGCGACTCGCGCGGTCGTCGATGCAGGCTGGTATCCGTACGCGACCCAGGTGGGTCAGACCGGAAAGACCGTCTCGCCGAAGCTCTACTTCGCCTGCGGGATCTCTGGCGCCATCCAGCACAAGGTGGGCATGCAGGGCGCCGGCACGATCGTGGCCATCAACAAGGATGCGAACGCGCCGATCTTCGACTTCTGCGACCTGGGCGTCGTCGGCGACCTGCATCAGATCGTTCCCAAGCTGACCGAGCTCGTCCGCGCCCACCGCGGCGGGTAGGACGACCCGTGGCCAGGCCGAGCGAGTTCCCACCTCCGTTCGCCCCGATCGATGCGATCGCGCCGCCGACGGATCCCGCTCTAGAGCGGATCGAGGTCGGAGTGCTGATCGTCGGTGGCGGTCCCGGCGGGCTCGCCTGTGCGATTCGCTTGGGTCAGCTGCTCGAGGAGCACCCGGAAGCGCGCGAGCGTTTGGGCGATGTTCCGGTGGCGGTCTTGGAGAAGGGCAAGCAGCCGGGCTCCCATCTGCTCTCGGGGGCAGTGGTCAACCCCCGTCCTCTGCGCGAGCTCTTCCGCGGGCGCCTGACCATGGCCGACATCCCGACCTACGGCGAGGTGCCGGGCGAGGCCGTGCACGTGCTGACGCGACGCTCCTCGTACCGGATCCCTCCGCCGCCGACGATGTGGAACCACGGAAACGTGATCCTGTCCGTGTCCGAGCTCGCGCGCTTTCTGGCCGAGCAGGCGGAGGCGCTCGGGGTCGCGGTGCTCCCGGAGACGGCGGCGGAGAAGCTCCTCGTGCAGCACGGACGTGTCCTCGGTGTGCGCACCGGCGACCGGGGACGAGGACGAAACGGCGAGCAGCTCGCCACCTTCGAGCCCGGCTCTGACGTTGTCGCCGGAGTGACGGTGCTGGCCGAAGGGAGCCAGGGCTTGCTGACGAGCGCCGCCATCGACCACTTCCGCATCGAGGGCGAGAACCCGCAGATCTGGGCGCTCGGCGTCAAGGAGGTGTGGCGCGTCCGGCGGCCGCTCAGGAAGATCGTGCACACGCTCGGCTGGCCGCTGCGGACGTTCGCCGGCTACGGGGAGTTCGGCGGCTCCTTCATCTATCCCATGGGGGACGACCTGGTCAGCATCGGCTTTGTCGCCGGGCTCGAGGCGAAGGACGTCGAGTTCTCGGTGCACGACGTCCTGCAGGAGTTCAAGACGCATCGCCTCGTCTGGGACATCCTCGGAGGCGGCGAGCGCGTCGCGTGGGGGGCGAAGACGATCACCGAGGGCGGCTACCACTCGCTCCCGCGCCAGCTCCATGCGCCGGGACTCCTGCTCGTGGGCGAGGGCGCGGGCCTCGTGAACGTCCCTCGCCTGAAGGGGATCCACTACGCCATCGAGTCGGGCCGCCTGGCGGCGGAGGCCGCGTTCAGCGCGCTTCAGCGCGGCGAGGTTCCGAGCCGCATTGGCGCCCTCGCGTCCTACGACGAGTCCCTCCGCTCCACGACGATGTGGAAGGAGCTGCACGAGGTGCGCAACATGCGGCAGGCCTTCGACAAGGGGTTCTTCGTCGGCGGCGCGCTCGCGAGCATGATGACCGTGACGAAGGGCCGGATGCCGAACGGGCGCTTCCCGACGCACGAGAACGCGGACGCGTCGCTGATCAGGACCGGCCGCGCCTCGCGCTACCCCAAGCCGGACGGGAAGTACATCTTCGACAAGCTCTCCTCGGTCTTCGCCTCCGGGAATCGAACCCGCGACGACCAGCCGAATCACCTCCAGGTCGCCCACCGCGTCCGCCGGCCCGTCGCGGAGGCGTGGGCCTGGATGTGCCCCGCGCACGTGTACGAGGTCGGCCGCGACCTCGGAGACGGGATGGTGACGGTCGAGGTCACGCCCTCGAACTGCGTCCAGTGCGGGGCGATCTCCGCGAAGGGTGGGCGGTTGACGCCTCCAGAGGGCGGCTCCGGCCCCGAGTACACGCTCACCTAGCCGAGCTCCCGTGCCCGGCGGAAGAGTGCCTTGTGACACTGTGTCACTAGGAGGGGATTGGATTTCGAACGACAGCACCCTCGGTCCATCTACCCATTGGTGCTCCGCCCAGTAGAGAACATCTCGATAGTCCGCTGATGCAACGTCAACGAAGTGACGGAGCTTTCTAGATCACGGCCGTTGATGTACGTCACGGTTTGCCCACGCACGAGCCATCGCGACGCGGTCGGCGAGCGGCGGGTGTGTCCCGAGCATGAGCTGAACCCACTGCGGCGGGTCGGGGTCGCCGAGCGACGTCTCCGAGAGCCCGACCATCGCTCCCTCGACAGAGGCTGGATCGCGCGTGACCTCGAGCGCCTTCCAGTCGGCCTCGGCCTCCATTCGCCGCGTGACCCAGTTCGCGGCCGGCGCCGTCACCAGCTGGAACGCTGCGGCGACGACCAAGGCGAGCGGTATCGCCTCCGGCGCGCCCAATCCTCCTCGCCTTCTCGCCGCCAGCATCAGGATGAAGGCGCCCGGAAAAGCGAAGATCGCGAACCAGCCGATCCCCTCGGTGAGGTGCCGCTGCGAGTGGTGCGCCAGCTCATGGGCGAGGATGACCTGCTGCTCCCCGCTGTCGAAGGGATCGTCGAGCACCGTGTCCCAGAACACGATGCGTCGCGTCGGGCCGAAGCCGTACGCATAGGCGTTTGCCTGATCGGTGTCCTCGGCCACTTCCTGCACGTACGCGGGAACGTCAGCGAGGCCGAGCTCGTCTTCGAAGCGGTCACCAGCCTCGACGAGCGTCTCGTCGGAGAGCGGCTCGGTCGTGTAGTCGACGTACGGGGCGACGAACGTGAAGAGGGCGGCGATGGCGACGAAGGCCGCGGCGCCGGGTAGCCACCACCAGTCGCCCAAGAGGCGAGCCAGGCCCATCACAATCAGTAGCGCGAGGCAGAGCGAGACGAACTGCGCGCCGAGGAGAATCCAGTCGTCGAGCAGCCAGCTGACGTAGCCGGAGTCGCTGACGTCGTAACGCAGCGCCCACCAGTGCCCGACGAGCCGGAACGGCAGGTTCACGAGCCACACGAGCGCCAGTCCGAGCATGCCCAGGAGCATCCCTGTCCCGATCGGTCCGGCGGCGGACTCCCGCGTGAAGGCGATGCCCCTTCGCGCGTAGATCCACAACGTCGCGAGGAGCGCGATCTGCGAGAGCGCCCAGAGGGCGTACAGGAAGCGCTCGAACCGCTCGGCTCTCGCGACGAGATCCGCGCCGAACACCGTTCTCTCGTCGAGGTCGCCGAGCGCAAGGCCGTTCGGGACGGCGGTCGGCCAGAGGAGGACCACGCCCACGGCCAACCCCGCCAGGACTAGGACCCCGACAGCCGTCTTCAGAGCCGGTCCTCTGCGCTCGCGTCCGCAGTAGCGGCCACGCGTGGATTCAAGACCGGCGCCGCGTGGGGGTACCGGTCGGTGAGAAGCAGGAAGTACGAGTCCAGCTGAGCGCCGTAGCGGAGACAGGCCACCCCCAGGTTTCGGAGGCCCTCCGGCATGCGTCCGGTGACGACGGCGTAGAACCAGCCGAGTAGGGCGACGACGACGAGCACTGCGCCGAGAGCGCCTCCGAGCAGGAGGGCGGGGAGGGCCAGGACGAGGCGAAACAACGTCTTCCAGCGGTTCTGTGCGGCTGACGGGTCGATCTCCAGGTCGATGCCGTACGAGCCCGCGTGCCCAGTGAACCCTGGGAACTTGCGGCCGACCAGGTGGACAAAGGCGAGGAGGTGCAGCACGTAACGCACATACGCGGCCAAAAAGCGATGGAGCTTCGCCGGAAGCCGCCCCGTCGCGAGAGCGACGAGCCAGCTGACCACGGCTGCGCCGAAGGTGGCGACCGACCACAAGAGGAGCCACACGAAGTGCGGAATCGCGAGGAAGAGCCGGAACACGACCATGAGCCGAGGGCGTTCGAGGTCATCCGTGACCACGATCCGCACGGGATGCTCGGGCAGCTCGGCGAAGCTCTCTGCGAGGACGGGGTCGGAGCTCGGGTAGCGACCCGTCAGCAGGAGCGCATAAGCGCCGGTCTGAGCGCCGTAGCAGAGCGCGTAGGCGGTGAGATCACGAAGGCCGCGTGGCTCGCGCCCGAGCGCGAGAATTGCGAACCAGGCGAGGAGGGCGGTCGCTCCCGCGACCCCCGAAGACGTCGCGAGCGCGACGAAGACAAGGTAGAAGCCCCCGCTTGCGCTCCATGTGAACCCAGCCCCGAGCGATGCGGCGAGCAAGATCGCCGGGAGCGCGAGCACGAGGCGAACGAGGCCGCTCAATCGGCTCTGAGGCGCCGGTGGGTCGATCTCGACATCCAGCGGATAGCCAGGTCGTCCGCGGAATCCGGGATACGGGTCAGCAGCGAGAAAGAGGTACGCGCTCAGATGAGTTGCGTAACGGAGGTAGCCCGCGACGAAGTCGTGCAGGCTCTGAGGCGCCTTTCCCTCGATGAGGACGGCGAGCCAGAGGACGAACGAGACGATCGAGGCGGCGGTTCCCCAGAGCGTCAGCCAGACGAGGTGCGGGAGCACGAGCACGAGCCGGAGGAGAACCGTGAGTCGGCTGCGGCGCAGGTCGTCGTCGCGGATAATCAGGCGAATCGGAGGCGCCGGGGAAGTGGCGGCCACGGGCGCATTGTGGACGACCCGGCGCCGCGGGGACCGGCGTTAGCGCTCGTAGCGACGGATGTCGGCGCTGGCGAAGCTGGTGACCCACATCGCGTCGTCGGCACGCGCGATCGCGAAGGCGCCAGGCCCTGCCGCGAAGCTGTCGACGACTCTCCGACCGGACGGATGAACGCGGTGGACGCGCGAATGCTGCTTGTCGGTGACCCAGACCAGGCCGTCCGGCGCTGCTGCGGCATACGCGAGTGTCTCGCCGAGGCGGAGCCGTGACAGCACGCGGCCGGTCCGGGCGTGAAGTCGCAGCACCGAGTCCGGGGTGGTCACCCAGACCGTGCCGTGGATGCAATGCGGCCAGCCGGGCGCCATCGTGCCGACCGGAACCCGCCGCATCCCGCTCGTCGAGGGATCGATCGCGGTCAGCCACGTCACGTCTCTTCCGTGACCGACCCAAATGAGCCCGCCGCAGGCGGCAAGGCCAGCGGGGCTCCCCCCGACCCGGAAGGTCCGCGAGATCTCACTCCTGGCCGGGTCGATCTTCGACACCGTTCCGGCGTCGAAGCTCGTCGCCCAGGCCGAGCCGCCCGTGAGCAGCACATCGAAGGCGCCGGCGCCGACTTTCACGCGACTCTGACGTCCCGAGCCGAGTGAGATGCGGACGGCCTCGCCGGCCCGATCGCGTGTGACCCAAACGGCTTTCGGCCCCACGTCGACCCTGCACGCCCAGGCGCCGATGCGAGCGCGCGACTGGATGCGCCCGTTCCGCTGGTCGAGGCGAAGCAGCGTTCCCGTCCCGTACACACCGACCCAGAGCGATGCGGCCCCAACGGCGGTACCGCATGGGGCGGAACCGGTCTCGACGACGAGGCTCTCGACCGGGACCGGGGGGACGGGAGCGCCGCCACGCGCCGCTGGCGCGAGCAGCGCAGCGAGCGCGAGGAGAACGATCCGGGTTCGCATCTTCCGCATCTACACCCGAGGATTGATCCCGGTTCCCCAAAGGTACGATCGGGCCGTGGAGTCCTTGCCGGTCGGCCGCGAGGACGTCGAGCGCGCAGCGGGCGTCATCGCCGGCCGTCTCCACCGGACTCCGACCCTCTCGTGCCGCACGCTGGGACCGCACGTCTTCTTGAAGGCCGAGCTGCTCCAGCGCACCGGATCCTTCAAGCCGCGCGGCGTTCTCACGAAGCTCGCCTCGCTTACCTCCGAGGAGAAGGCTCGCGGCGTGATCGCCGCGTCAGCTGGCAACCACGCCGCTGCGCTCGCCTTCGGCGCCGCGCTCGAGGAGATCGACGCGCTCGTCGTCATGTATCAGGGCGCGAGCGAGGTCAAGCTCCGAGCTGTCGAGGGGTACGGCGCGACGATCGACCTCGAGGCGACCGGTCCGGGAGACGTCTTCGAGCGCCTGGACACACTTCGGGAGAAGACCGGACGGGTTCTCGTCCATCCCTTCGACGACCCGCTCGTCATCGCCGGCCAGGGAACCGTGGGGCTCGAGATTCTCGAGGATGTCCACGAGGTCGAGCGAATCCTCGTGCCCTGCGGCGGCGGCGGGCTCTTCTCAGGGATCGCGGCGGCTGCCGAGGGAGTCGATGTCGAGGTCGTGCCCATCGAGCCCGAGAACTCACGCGCGCTGCACGCTGCTTTCGAGGCGGGGCAGACGATGCGCGTCGAAGCTGGCTCGATCGCCGACGGGTTGAACGCCCCCTTCGCGGGGGACCTCGCTCTCTCGAGCGCGCTGGCGCTCGAGGTCGAGCCCGTCCTGGTGACCGAGGCTGAGCTCGCGGAAGGCTTCCGCTTCCTCTATCAGCGCGCGAAGCTGGCCTGCGAGCCCGCCGGCGCGGCAGCGGTCGCGGCGCTCCTCGCCGGCAAGGTCGAGACCGATCGCACGGTCTGTGTCGTCTCCGGCGGCAATGTCGCCGGCCCTACAGCCGCTGGTATCCTGGCCAGTCCATGAAGGCGGAGATCCACCCCGACTACGTGCTCGCGCACGTGACGTGCTCGTGTGGAAACGCGTTCTGGACGCGCTCCACGAAGCCTGACCTGCACGTCGAGATCTGCGCCGAGTGCCACCCCTTCTATACGGGGAAGCAGAAGCTCGTCGATACGGGCGGTCGGGTTGAGCGGTTCCAGCGCCGGCTCGAGAAGGCCGGCGGCTCGAACCGCCAGTAAACGCATGGCAGTCAGCTACGGCGGCCAGGCCGTTCTCGAGGGCGTGATGATGCGCAGCGCGTCCAATTGGGCCGTCGCCGTACGCACTCCCGAGGGCGACATCGCCGAGGTCGTCCAGGAGATCACCTCGCCGATGTCGAAGCGCAAGCTCTGGCGTCTGCCGATCGTCCGCGGGGTTATCGCACTCGGTGAGTCACTCGCGATCGGGTTTCGCGCGCTTGCGATCTCCGCGAATGTGGCGACGCAGGAGACGGACGAGGACGGCGAGATCAAGACCGTCATCAGCCGGGGCCAGATCCTCTTCTCCTTTGCGATCGCGATCGTCTTCGCGCTGATGCTCTTCAAGGTCGGTCCGGCGCTCTTGACGAGCTGGCTCCCGATCGAGTCGACGGGTCTGTTCGTGCTCGTGGAGGGTCTGATCCGCGTGACGGTCTTCATCGGCTACATCCTCCTCATCTCGCTTCTGCCTGATTTGCGCCGTGTCTTCCAGTACCACGGCGCAGAGCACAAGACGATCCACGCCCTGGAAGCCGGCGTGGAGCTCACGCCAGTAAATGTGCAGAGATTCAGCTTGATCCACCCGCGTTGCGGAACTGCTTTTTTGCTCTGGGTGATGGTCATCGCCATCTTCGTGTTCGCGTTCGTCGGGCGGCCCGAGTGGCACTGGCTGATTCTGACCAGGATCGCGCTCCTGCCAGTGATCGCCGGTCTCGCCTATGAGGTGATCCGCTACGCGGGCAAGAACCAGGACAACCGCTTCCTGATGACGATGCTGGCGCCCGGCATGTGGCTCCAGCGGTTGACGACGCGTGAGCCCTCCGATGACCAGGTCGAGGTCTCCATCCGCGCGCTTTCGAGCGTGCTCGAGCGCGATCGGGCGGAGACGCCCGAGGAGCAGAAGCTCGACACCCGCGTCGAAGTCATGGCGTAGAGCCAGTGCCGCGCATCGTTCGCGAAGCGGATGTCGTATGGGAGGGAACCATCTCTCGCGGGTCGGGAGTGGTACGGGCCATCAGCTCCGGCGCGTTCGAGCTGCCGGTCACGATCGCGGCGCGGGTCGCCGATCCCGAGGGAAAGACGAGCCCGGAAGAGCTCTTGGCCGCCGCTCATGCGACGTGCTACGTGACGTCGCTCGGAAGCGAGCTCGCCCGCGCACGCACGCCTCCCGAGCGGCTGGACGTGCGCTGCACGATCACGATGGACGAGGTGGAGGGAATCGGCCACCGGATCGTCCACTCGGCGATCGTGGCGACCGGCGTCGCGCCCGGGTGTGACGCCGCGGCATTCGCCCAGGCAGCGGAGGCCGCCGACCAGGGTTGCTCCTTCTCTGCGCTGATCAGGGCGAGCGCTACCGTGACAATCGATGCCAGCCTCGAGCAAGGAAGGCCTGGCGAACGGCGCCCATGACGTAGTCGGCGGCGATGTATACTCCGCTGTATGCGTCGAAAGCAGATCTACCTCGACGAAACCAGCGAGCGCTCGCTGAAGCGGCTTGCCGCGCGCACCGGTCAGTCCGAGGCGTCACACATTCGCGAGGCGCTTCAGCGGTATCTGGGTAACGCCACCTCGCCAGACGACGATCCTCTCGAGCGGCTGATCGGTCTCGTGGAGGACGCTGACGGACCCGACGACGTAGCCGAGAACCACGACCACTACCTGTACGGCGCGCCGAAGGAACCCACCTGAGGATCTTCTACGCGGACACCGGCGCGTTCATCGCTCTCCTCTGGCAACGCGACCGGGCCCACCGACGGATCAGCGAGCACTATCGGGTCCTCCAGCGCGTGGGTGACGTGCTCTTGACCTCCAACCTGGTCATCGCCGAGACCGCGACCCGCCTGCGCTACGACGCAGGGTTGCCGGCTGCGCTTGGCTTCCGTGGTGTCGTCGACGAGGCGGTGGCGGCGGGACGCCTGCTCGTCCGCCACGCTGACGCCGACCTCGAGAGCAAGGGTTGGGACGTCATGGCGCGTTATGCGGACCTGACGCTCTCGTTCACGGATTGCGTCGGCGCTGTCACGGCGCGGGAGGGTTCCGCCGCTGCCATCTTCGGCCTAGACGCCGACTTTCGCGTGCTCGGGTTCGTCCTCGAGCCGTAGCTGGACCATGCGCGGGATACGATCGCCAGCGTGTCCACGATCGAGAATCTCGTCGACGACCTGGATCGCTCTCATGCGGAGGCGCAAGAGCGGATGTCCGACCCGGCCGTCTACAACGACCACCGCCAAGCCGCCGAATCGGGCCGCCGCCTCAAGGAGCTGGAGGGGCCGAAGAAGCTCGCCGACGCCTGGCGCCAGACGCACGCCGATCTCGAGGCGTCGCGTAACGATCCCGAGCTCGCAACGATGTCGTCCGAGCTCGAGACGGAGCTGGCGCGGCTCGAGGAGGAGCTCAAGCTGGCGCTCGTGGAGACGGATCCGGCGGACGAGAAGGACGTGATCCTGGAGGTGCGGCAGGGCGTCGGGGGCGACGAAGCCGCTCTCTGGGCGGCCGAGCTCTACCGGATGTTGTGGAGATACGCCGAGCGGCGCGGATTCAAGACCGAGACGCTGTCCACGAGCGAGAACGAGGCGGGAGGCGTCAAGGAGATCGTCTTCGCCGTGAAGGGCCAGGGCGCGTTCTCCGTCTTCAAGTTCGAGGGCGGAACGCATCGCGTTCAACGCGTGCCCGAGACCGAGTCGCAAGGGAGGATCCACACCTCGACCGCGACCGTGGCGGTGATGCCCGAGGCGGAGGAGGTCGAGATCGCAGTGGAGGAGAAGGACCTCAAGATCGATGTGATGCGCTCGACCGGCCCAGGTGGGCAGAGCGTGAACACGACCGACTCAGCCGTTCGCATAACCCACATTCCGACGGGGATCGTCGTCGCCATGCAGGACGAGAAGTCGCAGCTCCAGAACCGCCAGAAAGCGATGCGCGTCCTGCGCGCACGCCTGTATGAAGCCGAGCGCGCGCGCCAGCAGGCGGAACTCGCCGCGACGCGGCGGTCGCAGATCGGCAGCGGTGAGCGCGCCGAGAAGATCCGCACGTACAACTTCGCCGAGAGCCGGATCACGGACCACCGGATCAAGCTCACAGCGCATCGACTCGATCAGGCGCTCGAAGGCGATCTCGCGGAGTTCACCGAGGCGCTCCAAGCCGAGGAGCGCCGTCAAGCGCTCGCGGCCGCCTCGGCGTGACCACAGCGGCTGCGGCTCTAGCGAGCGCTGCCGACCGGCTGGCCGGCGCCGGCTGCGAGTCGGCACGCGTCGATGCCGAGATCCTGCTCGCTCAGGTGCTGGAGACCACTCGCAGCGCGCTTCGGGCGGACACGCGACGCGAGCTGGACCACGTCGCTTTGGCCGAGCTCGACCGGCTCGTCGCCCGCCGGGAGCGTCGCGAGCCGCTGGCTTACGTTCTGGGTGAGTGGGGATTTCGGCGGCTCACGCTGAAGGTCGATTCGCGCGTGCTGGTACCGCGCCCCGAGACGGAGGTGGTCGTCCAGCGGTGCCTGGCACGCATCGCGGGTGTCGTCCAGCCGCGCGTGCTCGACGTCGGCACGGGGAGCGGCGCGATCGCGCTCGCGATCGCGGACGATGCGCCAGGGGCGGAGGTCACGGCCATGGATGCCTCGCCAGACGCGCTCGAGGTGGCGCGCGAAAACGCTTCCCGCACCGGCCTTGCCGTCGAGCTGGTGCACGGCGACCTGTTTGACGGCTTACCCGAAGGACCCTGGGATCTCGTCGTCTCGAATCCACCGTACGTTCGGCCCGACGAGATCGAGACGCTCGAGCCAGAAGTCCGAGATTGGGAGCCGCGCGTTGCCCTCGTCGGGGAGGGCGCTACAGAGTCAGTCGCGTCTGCCGCGGTCTCGGTGCTGCGGCCGGGCGGGGCGCTTGTGCTCGAAACCGCTGACGTCGACGCCGGGCGCGTGAGAGATCTCATCCGGGGTCTCGGCTGCATCGAAGTGAGGGTCACGAAAGACCTGTCCGGGCGAGACAGGGTCGTCGATGGCGTGACCACATCGGACGATTGACATGACTACAATGCGAGCGAAGGTGACTACCCGAGTGGGCATCCGCGAGCTGAAGGCGAAGCTATCTGACTACCTCGATCGTGCTGCTGCCGGCGAGACGATCGTGGTTACCCATCGCGGCCGCGCCAAGGCGGCCATCGGGCCACTCGCCCTCGAGGATCGGGTCGAGCAACTGGTTCGGGAAGGAAGGGTGACACCACCACGGCTCCCAGGTCCACCCCCGATGCCGACGAAGGTTTTCAAGGGCAGAATGACCGTTCAGGAGTTGATGGACGAAGATCGCGGCGACTGATGCAGTACGTCGATGCGAGCGCGCTTCTGAAGACACACCTCGACGAGCCGGACAGGCAAGAGGCGCTGAACGTTCTGAACGCGGATGCTGACTGGGCCTCCGGTCGGCATACGCTGGTCGAGGTTCGTCGGAATCTCGTTCGCGCCCTCGAGCCGCCGGCACTCGAAACAGCGCGGAATCTCTTTCGACTGCAGTGGAGTCACATGCGGATCGCAGAGTTGGACGAACCCCTCTGTGAGCGGGCGGCCGCGCTCGCAGAGCGCACCGGAGCACGCGCGCTCGACGCTCTTCACCTCGGGGCTGCAGACGTGCTGGGCGGCGGAGCGTTCCCCTTCGTCACGTTCGATCGTCGGCTTGCCTCAGCAGCGCGCTCGCTCGGCTGGACCGTTCTCGGAGCGTGAGCGAGGTCGAGCGAGCGATCGCCGCGATTTGGGCCGGCGAGGTCGTCGTCATCCCGACCGACACCGTGTACGGACTCGCCTGCGACCCGAGCAGCGAGGAGTCTGTGCGGTTGCTCTCGCTGCTGAAGGGCCGCTCGCCGGATCAGCCGATCGCGATCGTCGCCTCGAGCGTCGATGCGCTCGTCGAGCGCGTCCCGGAGCTCCCCGGACGGGCCGTCGAGCTCGCCCGGCGGCTGCTGCCCGGCCCGTACACGCTCGTGCTCCCGAATCCCGCCCGCCGGTTTCCGTGGCTCAGCGGAGCGAATCCGGACACGATTGGCGTGCGCGTGCCGGAGCTCCACGGGTCGGGACGGGACGTGCTCGAGTCGGTGGGCGCCGTCGCCGCCACGAGCGCGAACCTCCACGGCGGACGCGACCCTCGCCGCGTGTCCGACGTGCCGGATGAGCTCCGCGGCGCGGTCGCAGTCATCGTCGACGGCGGCGTCCTTCCCGGAACGCCTTCGACGGTGCTCGATCTGACCGGCCCGGAGCCTCGTGTCCTGCGCGAGGGCGCCGTGCCCGCGGCCGAGGCCCTCGCCAAGGTCCTCTCGCTGGCCCAGTAGCATCCTGGCGATGGCCATCGCGCAGTTGACGCTCGAGGACCTCCGCGCGGCCGGCCTCGCAGACGTCGATCCCGAGATCGCCGATCTCCTCGAGCGGGAGCTCGAGCGCCAGCGCGGCGAGATCGAGTTGATCGCGTCCGAGAACTTCACCTGGCCGGCGCTGCTCGAGGCCGTCGGAAGCGTGCCGACGAACAAGTACTCCGAGGGGTATCCGGGCCGGCGCTACTACGGCGGCTGCGAGGTCGTGGACGAGATCGAGCAGCTCGCCATCGAGCGCGCGAAGACGCTCTTCGGCGCCGAGCACGCGAACGTCCAACCGCACGCCGGCGCGCAGACGAACATGGCGGTCTACTTCGCGTGCCTGAAGCCCGGCGACACCATCCTCTCGCTCGAGCTCTCGCACGGCGGCCACTTGACGCACGGCTTGAAGGTCAACTTCTCCGGGCGCCTGTACTCGATCGTCCACTACGGGGTCTCGCGGGAGACGAATCTCGTCGACTACGACGATGTCCTCGCCCTCGCGCGCGAGCACCGGCCGAAGCTGATCGTGTGTGGAGGGTCGGCGTATCCGCGCACAGTCGAAGCCCGGCGTTTCCGCGAGATCGCCGACGACGTCGGCGCGTACCTGTTATGTGACATGGCCCATTTCGCGGGGCTGGTCGCGGCCGGGATCCATCCGAGCCCGGTGCCGCACTGCGACTTCGTCACCTCGACGACGCACAAGACGCTCGCGGGTCCGCGGTCGGGCTTCGTCCTCTGCAAGGAGGAGCACGCGCAGGCGGTCGACCGGGCGGTGTTCCCGGGAATGCAGGGCGGTCCGCTCAACCACGTCATCGCTGCTAAGGCCGCGTGCTTCCTGATCGCCGGCTCGGAACCTTTTCGCCTCTACCAGGAGAGCGTGCGCGAGAACGCTGACATGCTTGCGGAGACGCTGCAGGAGGGCGGGCTGGACGTGCTGACCGGCGGCACCGACACGCACCTGCTGCTCGTCGATCTGCGCTCCACCGAGTGGTCGGGCAAAGAAGCCGAGGAGCGACTCGCGGAGGTTGGCATCACCGTCAACCGGAACACGGTGCCCTTCGATCTGCGCTCACCGACAGTTGCGTCCGGTTTCAGGGTGGGGACGCCCGCGCTCACCATCCGCGGCTTCGACGAAGACGACTTTCGCGAGGTCGGCCGGATCATGTGCGAAGCGCTGGGCTCGGACCCTGACACGGCTTCCCTGGCTGCTCGCAGCTTCGCGCTCTGCGAGCGCCGGCCCTTGTACCCGGGCAAGGGCGCGTTTCCGACGTTCGCAGATCGACGTGGAAACCAGGACTGACCTCGGGCCGACCGCGACCGCTCAGGTCACGGAGGTCATGCACCCGCTGGTGCAGCACAAGCTCGGGCTGCTGCGGGATGTCACGACGACGACGCAGATGTTCCGGCAGCTCGTGAACGAGCTCACCCTGCTTCTCACCTACGAGGCGACCAAGGATCTCGCCGACGAGGAGATCGAGATCGAGACGCCGCTCGAGCGAACGGCAGCGCGCCGCATCTCCGGCAAGAAGGTCGCCGTCTGCCCGATCCTGCGCGCGGGGGTCGGGATGCTCGACGCGGTGCTCTCGCTCGTTCCGGGCGCGCGCGTCGGCTTCATCGGGCTCTTCCGGGACGAGGAGACGCTCGAGCCGGTCGAGTATTTCGTGAAGCTCCCGGGTGACATCTCGGACCGCGACGTCATCTTGCTCGATCCCATGCTCGCGACGGGGAACTCGACCGCAGCGGCGATCGAGACCGTGAAGCGGGCGGGGGCGACCTCGATTCGCCTCATTGCGCTGATCGCGGCGCCCGAGGGGATCGAGCGAGTGCATCGCCAGCATCCCGAGGTGCCGATCGTGGTGGCCTCGGTCGACCGCGGGCTGAACGACAAGGGATTCATCCTTCCGGGCCTCGGCGACGCAGGCGACCGCCTGTACGGGACGAAGTAGCGGCCGTGCTCGACGAGCTCAGGGCGACGCCGGAGGTGCTGTACGGGCTCGGCGCCGCCTTCGGAATCGTGGTGCTGCTCACGCCGGCTGTGGGAGGGATGGCTCGTCTGCTCGGCGCGGTCGATCACCCGGATGCGCGCCGCCTGAACCGACGTCCGATCCCGCGTCTCGGCGGGCTGGCGATCTTCCTCGGGATCCTCGTTCCCGCGCTCGCGTTCCTCGATCTCTCGAGCGAGAGCCGAGGCGTCCTGCTCGGGGCCGCAATCGCGACCGTTGTCGGCGCGATCGACGACTTCCGCGGCCTCTCGCCGCTGGCGAAGCTCTCCGGTCAGGCCTTGGCGGCGGCCATTCCGCCCGCGTTCGGCGTCTGGATCGACCACTTCACGCTCCCCTTTGTCGGAGTGATGGATCTACCCGCGTGGCTCGGGGTTCCACTCTCGATGCTGTTCATCGTCGCAGTCATGAACATGGTCAACTTCCTCGACGGGCTCGACGGACTCGCCGCCGGAGTCTGCGCGATCGCGGGGGCGACGTACGCCACGCTCGCGCTCTCGCTCGGCAAGGCCGACCCCGCGATCCTCTCGGCGATCGTCGCCGGCTCGTGTCTCGGCTTTCTCAGGCACAACTTCTTTCCGGCGCGCATTTTCATGGGGGACTCGGGCGCGCTTTGTCTCGGCTTCATCCTCGCCTCGGTCTCGATCCAGGGTTTGCTGAAGACGGCATCGACGGTCGTCCTCCTGCTTCCGTTGCTGGTCCTCGCCGTGCCGATCATCGACACGTCCTTCGTGGTCGCGCGCCGGCTGAAGCACGCCCGCCCGATCTACACCGCCGACCAGGGCCATCTCCACCACCGCTTCCTGAACATCGGCTTCTCGCAACGGCGGGCGGCGGTGACCATGTGGCTCTGGTGCGCCAGTCTCGCCGGCGCCGCGCTTGCGACCCACTTCATCCCGTTCCGCGAGAGCGGCGACTGGCACCTCTGGGAGACGATCGCGGTGGCGGTGATCGCGTTGGCCGCGATCGCCTTCTCGATCTTCGTGATCTACCTGCTCGAGATCGTCAAGCTGATGAACCCCCGGATCCGGCGGCGGGAGGCAGAGCAGACCGAGACCAAATCACGCGATCGTCAGACGGCGTAGTGCCCTTGTGACACAGTGTCACTAGGTCTGATTCTGGGCTTCGGCTGACTTCAGCGCGACCAGGAGATCCGCCGGGTGACGTGCTCCAACCGCGACACTGATTGCGAGCGAGCGGATCTCAGCCGTGATCTCGCGCTCGATCCGTCGACGCCCGGCAAGCCGCCGAACGTTTTCATAGCTCGGCGGCGGTATGTCGAGCTCTCTCGCGCGAACCACCAGCGAACGACGGATCTCCGCGAATGAGAGATCGGAGCGTTCGAGGCTCTCGAGTCTCTCGAGCAGGCGTGGATCGAGTCTCGGCGCCGAAACCGGCATGAGGCGTCAGTGTCGCTGGGAACGTCACATCGAGGTGTGTCGAAACCGTGTCAACACGAGCCTTGTGACACTGTGTCACTAGGCTCCGAACCCCGTCGCGCTCGATCGTTTTCGGCCCGGGAGGAGTCCGTGGTCGCTCGGTCGACGAACTTTGTGAGGTGCGCGTTGAAGTCTGGATGGCGCTGGGCGGCATGGCCGAAGCCCGGGAGCACGACACGCTCCGCGTCGAGCTCGCGCTCGAGCGTGTCGCAGATCGCGTCGAATGCCGGGTGGTGCGCGCCGGACACCACGAGCGTCGGAAACGGCGCGGCTGCGAGGGCTTCGAGCCGGATCTCGGCCTCCCACGGGCCTCGCTCCACCATGAGCGCCCGCGCGCCCTGCTCGAGGTTGGGAGGCAGAGGGGAGGGAGGGGCGAACGTCGAGCCGACAGCCGTCAGGAACCGGCGCAGGAACGCTTCAGGGTCGTCGGTCTGACCGCTCGCGTAGAGCGCGCGACCCCCAGCCGCGAACTCGGCGACGGCGGGAACGTCGAGCGCGATCCGCGTCGCGGGCGGCTCGATCACCGTTAGCGAGCGCACGAGCTCCGATCGCCGAGCGGCCGCGAGCAGTGCGATCACGCCACCGTAGGAGTGGCCGACGAGGTGGTCGCCGCGCTCGAGCAGACCCGCGACCAGCTCGGCGTCCTTCTCGAAGTCGACGCGCTCGACGGGCGGATTGGGCGGAAACCCAGGCCGATCGAGAACGTGAAGCTCGAAACGCTCGGCCAATGGCAACTGCGCGCCCCACGTCGGCCGACCGCCGACCACGCTTCCGTGCACGAGCAGCAAGCGCGCCATCGAACGATTCTAGACCTGCAACAAACTGCCCCTCATCTCTCGAACAGAAGCGGAAATGGGCTGTTACAAGCTCGCTGATATGCTCCGGTCGAGATGACGCCGCACGCGGCTTCCTCGCCTCATTCGCTCGCCACCGCCTCAGGGCTTCTCCTGGGCGCGCTCTGCGCCTCGATGGCTGCCGGCGCGCTGGTCGGCTGGCTGCTCGGCGGATGGGGCATCGGCCTTCTCATCGGCGCCGTCGTCGGCATACCGCTAGGGGTCGTCTGCGTGTACCTGGTCTACTCGCGTGAGGGGACAACGTGAGCTCGCGCATTTTCTCGACTCCCCGCCCCATCCCTAACCGACTCGCGCCCGCGATTGCAGGCGGCTCGGTGATCGCGCTCGCGCTGCCGGTCTTCGCGGTCGCCGGCTGGCCGCTCTCCGGGTGGGCGCTCGCCGCAGTGCTCTGGGCCGCAGCCCAGGTGTTCGCGTTCGTACTGACGCGGCTCTCGGTTGACGCGGATAACCTCGCCGCCGCAGGAATGCGCGGCATCGGCACAACATCTCGCGGCCTCATGGTCGGCATTCCGCTCGTCGCGGTGACGGTCGCGGACGAGCGCGTCGGCATCGCCGCCGCGGGCCTGTATGCGCTCGCCTTCACGGTCGAGCTCCTCGTCGGGCTCGCCGCGTACTTCGGCGCGGAGCCAAAGAAGGTATGAAGCGCCTCGCGCTCTTCCTGCTGTTCTTCGCGCTGGTGCTGCCCGGGGCTGCGTTCGCTCAGGAGCCGACTGAGCCCACACCCGCCGCCGAGGAGGAGGAGTTCGACCCCTCCCACGAATGGGACCTTCAGACCTGGGGGCCGGAGCTGAAGATCGGTCCGATCGACATGTCCGTGAACAAGGCGGTCGCGTACTTGATTCTGGGGATGCTTGTCTCGATCGCTATCGGAATCCTCTTCATGCGCGTCAAGGTTGGCCGCGATCCCGACCGCAAGCAGGCGCTCGGGGAGACGATCTACGATGTCGCGCAAGTGCAGGTGGCCGAGCAAGGCCTGCCGACGAAGGCCATCGGCCGCTGGTTCCCATATGTGGCGACGCTGATGATCTTCATCTGGGTCGTGAACATGCTCGGCTTCATCCCGCTCCCACTCTCGGACGAGCGGGTCGACATCGGAGGGGTCGAGCTGCCGACGCTCGCGATCTTCGCCGCGACGTCCACGCTCTCGGTCACGCTCGCGCTCGCGCTGATGACTTTCTTCTTCACCCACATCGAGGGAATCCGCTGGAACGGCCCCGTGAGGTACTTCAAGAGCTGGATACCCGACGTGCCGAAGGCGATGTTGCCGCTGATCATCCCGCTCGAGATCCTCGGCCAGTTCATGCGGCTGATCAGCTTGTCGGTCCGCCTCTACGCCAACATGCTCGCGGGCCACATGCTGATCCTCACATTCATCGGGCTGATCTTCGTCATCGGCAACGTGTTCCTGGCGGTCATCGCGGTGCCCGCCGCAACGATCTTCTACCTGTTCGAGGTCGTCATCGTCGTCTCCATCCAGGCCTACATCTTCGCCGCCCTGTCCGCCATCTACATCGGCTCGGCCATCGAGCCGGATCACTGATCTAAGGAGGATCACCGCCATGCTTTCCTCGTTCTTCTTCCTCGCTGCTGCGGAGGACGGCGCCGACGCCGGGAAGGCCATCGCGCTTGCGCTCGGCATCGGGCTCGGGTCGCTCGGCGCCGGCATCGGCATCGGCAACATCTTCGGCTCGATGATCCAGGCGGTCGCACGACAGCCTGAATTGCGTGGAGAGCTAACGGGCATCCAGTGGCTCGGCTTCGCGCTCACCGAGGCAGTCGTCTTCTACGGCCTGATCGGCGGCCTGCTCGCCTACGTCCTCGTCTGAGCCGATGCTGTCTTCGTTCCTGCCCCTTGCCCAGGAGGCCGCCCAGGAGGAGTCCTCGGGAGGTCTGATCGATGTCGTTCCAGGTCTGATGATCTGGACGCTGATCTGCTTCGCCATCACCTTCTTCGTCCTCAAGCGGTTCGCGTTCGGCCCGATCCAGAAGACGATCGACGAGCGGCGGGACCGGATCCGGAAGGCGGTCGAGGAGGCCGACAACGCCCGCGCCGAGGCCCGGAACCTGCTCGAGCAGCACAAGGAGCTGATGGGGCAGGCGAAGGGAGAGGCGGGAGAGATCCTCGCCGACGCCCGCAAGGTGGCGGATGCCCAGATCGCGCGGGTGAAGGTCGAGGCGGAGGAGGAGCGGCAGCGCCGGCTCGAGGAGACCCGCAGGCAGATCGATGCGGAGACCAAGCGCTCGCTCGACCTGATCCGCTCGGAGGTGGCCGACCTGACTCTCGCGGCCACCGCGCGAGTGACGGGCAAGGTTCTCGACGCCGAAGACCAGCGGCGGTTGATCGACGAGGCGATCGCCGAGCTCGACTTCTCCGCGCTGGACAAGGAGGGCTAGACCCGAATGGCGGTCGCGAACCGGATGTACGCCCGCGCGATCTTCCAGGCCGCGCAGGACGAAGGACGGCTCGACGAGGTCGCAGCCGACCTCGCCGCGCTGGCGGGCGCCCTCGAGGACTCACCCGAGTTGCGTGCGTTCCTGCGCAATCCGCAGATCGACGCGCTGGATAAGGCGCAGGTGCTCGGCGAGATCGCCTCGGGCGCCGACGACCTGGTGCGCAACTTCCTGAGGCTCCTCGCCGAGAAAGGCCGCGCCGGCGAGCTCGCCGAGACGAACGCCGAGCTCGAAGCCCTCGTCGCGCGCGCTCAGAACAGGCTCGCGGTGGAGCTCACGACCGCGCACGAGCTCTCCGACGACGAGGCGCGCTCGATCGTGGAGCAGATCGAGAAGGC
>JBPCMD010000076.1:0-18332 GCA_051002595.1 Gaiellaceae bacterium | reverse complement strand
GGCGGGGGTCTTCTCCGCCCTCTTCGGAGTCGGCGGGGGCCTCATCGCGGTCCCGTTGCTCATTCTCTTCACGCAGCTCCCCGAGCGCGTTGCCACGGCGACGTCGCTAGGGGCGATCGGGATCACGGCGCTGGCCGGAGTGATCGCCTACGCGTACCGCGGGGAGGTGGACGTCGGCTACGCGTCGCTCGTCGAGCTCCCGGCCGCCGGCGGAGCCTTTCTCGGGACGGCGCTGCAACAGCGGATCACGACCCAGCATCTGACCTACGGGTTCGCGATTCTGCTCACCGGGGTCGGCCTCTGGCTGCTGGTCGCGTGACGACGTCCACCATCGTGGTCGGGATCGTCTTGGGGCTCGCCGCCGGCGTGCTGTCCGGCCTCTTCGGGGTGGGAGGGGGGATCCTCTTCGTGCCGACGCTCGTCGCGCTGGGGCTTGGCCAGATCGAGGCACAGGCGACGTCGTTGCTGGCGATCCTGCCGACAGTCGCAGTGGGCGCGGCCAACCAGCGCCGGTACGGGAACTTGCGGCCTCGGACCGCGGTGATCGTCGGAGCCGCATCGGTGCTGGGAGTGGAATTCGGCGCCAGGATCGCGACCTCGCTCTCCGAGATCACGCTCAGAAGGCTCTTCGCCGCGCTTCTCTTCATGGTCGCAGCTCAGCTTGTGTGGCGCACCGCACGAGCGCGAGCGCGCTACCCTGATTCGTCGTGATCCGTGTCGTCGTCCTCGCCGGCGCGGCTCTGGCCGTTTGCTCGGCGCTTGCCGCTGCCGCCCCGCCACCGCAAGGCGCGACCAGCGGCGCGAACGCCGTCCTGCTCCGGATCTCGATCCCCGGCCAGGACAATGTCTCGGTCGGAGAGCTCACCTGGCCCACCAACCTGAGCGCCGACGTGCAGTCGTTCCAGTATCCGGCCGACGGCTCCATCGTCAGCGTCGGCCGCTCGCGCGCGCTCGTGTCCGCGCAGACTGGCGAGGCGGCCACCGCGCAGGCGGTTGCCGAGGTGGTGGGGCTCACGCTCTTCGGAGGCGAGGTCACCGCAGCGCAGGTGGCGGCGTCGACGACAGCGGGCGCCAGCCAGCGGTCGGCCGGGTCCGACGTGTCCGCTTCTGCCGTGCTCGGATTGCGGGCGCTCGGACAGGATGTCCCGGGGTCTCCGGGCGCGACCGCGTCGCTCGCGGACTGGGGAGTGATCTCCGTTCTCTCGTTACAGAGTGGGAGCCGCCGTGCAGGGCCACCGGGGGCGCAGGGCGCCGTCGTCGCGCTCCGCGTGACACTGACTGCTGCGCACGGCGGTCTGCCGGCCGGAAGCGAGGTTCTCGTCGGAAGCGCTCAAGCGGTCGCGGTCGCTCAGGTGCCTGCGCGACCTCGTCCTCCGGGAGAGCAGACGCCGCGCCCGACACCACCCGTCCTTCCCCCGCAACCGACTGCGCCCGAGCCGGACACCGATGGGGCGGTCCCAGGCGGGCCGGTTCTCGCCGCGCCAGAGGTCTCGGCGCGGCTTTCGTCCAGAGGCTATGTGTTTCCCATCTTCGGGACGGCCTCGTTCGGAGACAGCTTCGGCGCCCCGCGAGCGGGGATTCCCGGCGGTTGGCATCACGGTGAGGACATCTTCGCCCGCGAAGGCGCGCCCCTTCTCGCTGTCGCCGACGGAACGATCCACCAAGTCGGTTTCATCAAGCTCGGCGGCTACCGGCTGTGGCTGCGCGACGAGTTCGGGAACGAGTTCTACTATGCCCACCTCTCCGCCTACTCGCCCCTCGCGATCGAAGGAAAACGCGTGCAAGCGGGTGACGTGATCGGCTTCGTAGGCGACACCGGCGACGCCGACGGAGGGGCGCCTCATCTCCACTTCGAGATCCATCCGGCAGCGCTGGCCGGGCTCGGCTACGACGGTGTCGTCGCTCCCTACCCGATCCTCAGCGCGTGGCGCCGTGCCGAGGACATCTCCTTCGCGGCCGGACGTATCCACGTTCCCGTCGGTCCCGGTGGAAGCAAGCTGCCCTCTCCCGGAGCCGTCTTGCTGCAAGCCGAGGACATCGCAGCGACCAGCGGGCTGGTGCCGGGGGCGTTGGAGCGAGTTCTCGTGAGCCGGCGCAACACCGGGATCCGCTAGGGCGGATCCCGGTCCGCGATATCGGTGAAGTCCCTGCCTCGCGGGTAGAGCCCGCTCAGGCGGCAGGGCACGGCCGATCTACAGCTTCGACTCGTCGCCTGGCTCGTTGCCGTTGCCCGGCGCCATGTCCGAGGACGTCATATCCGAGGACGTCATGGTCGAGGACTCGCTGCCGTAGCTCCCACCGAACTCCTCGAAGCCGTCGCCGTTCCCGCCGGAGACGCGCTCCATGATCCAGTCGCGCGTCGCCTGGCCGGTCCACGGGTTGTACAGAACCCCGAGCGTGACGCCGGTCAGCAAGATCACGTTGCGCGCCTTGTGGCCGTCCTTCTCGCCCTTGATGCGATCGGACGCGTCGGAGAGATCGTTGACGAGTTCCTGGAGCTCCTTCTGGAAGTCCTTTCCGGAGATGTTCTGCGCCTTGCCCTTGACGCCTTCGCCCTTCGAGATCTTCTCGTAGAGCTCACGCGCCGAGGCAAATGCCGCGACGAGGTCATCCCGCAGCTCGGGATCCTCGATCGCGCGCTTGACGTACGGGCGCACGGCCTCCGCGGTGTCCTTGGTCCTTGCCATGCGCTGCACCACCTTTCTCGCATTGGTTTTGAAGTCTGTCGTCTAGGATCGCCGAGGTGCAGGGGATCCTCTCTCTTCTTCTCCACCCGAGGCGATTGCTAACCATCCTGGCGGGGATCTTCGCGACGATCGCCTACGTGTGGATAGCCGCGGTGCGCGCGGTGCCCGGTGTTCGACGCCGAAAGATCGTCCAACGGGCCGAGTGGCGGGCGAGGCGGTCGCGCTCGTCGGACTGAGGCGATGGAGGCTCTGACCCGCCTCGTGCTTCGCCACCGGTGGCCCGTGGTCGGGGCCTGGATTGCCGTTTTCGCCGTCTGCGGGCTTGCGTCGACGCAGCTCTCCGATCTTCTGACGAACCGCTTCACGCTGCCTGGCACGGACACGCATCGCGCGGAGCTCATTCTCGAGGAGCACTTCGGCCAGCGCACCACGGGTGCGTTCACGATCGTCGTCGAGAGCCCGGGCGACGCGAAGTCACTCGTCCCGCGTGTGCGCGCGGCGGCGGAGAGGGCGGTCGCCGAGCTTCGCACCGGCAAGCTCGTATCGGTCGCCCCGGTCACCGGCGACGTGGTGGTCGCGCAGATTGTCTCGAACCTCGAGCCTGCGGATTCGAAGAGCCGCACCGACGCCATGCGCGAAGCGGTAGGCGCCATCCCGGACGCCGAGGTCTATGTCACCGGCCAGGCTGCGATCGAGCACGATCTCGACCCCGTTTTCGCCGAGGATCTCGCCCGAGGAGAGCTGATCGCAGTCCCGATCGCGCTCCTGATCCTCGTCTTCACCTTCGGGACGCTCGCCTTTCTGCTCCCTTTCGCGTTCACGATCGTGACCATCCCGACCACACTCGGGATCATCTGGGTATTCGCCAACGTCATGCAGTTGACGACGTATCTGACAAACCTCGTCACGCTGATCGGCCTCGGGATCGCGATCGACTACTCGTTGCTAATCGTCTATCGCTACCGCGAGGAGCTCCGTCACGGGTCGCCGCGCGACGAGGCGCTCGTGACCACCATGCTCACCGCCGGACGCGCAGTCGTCTTCAGCGGCACCGCGGTCGCCCTCGGCCTCGCGTTGCTGTTGTTCATGCCGTTGCCGTTCATCCGCGGCTTCGGCGTGGGCGGGTTGATCATCCCCGTCGTCTCGGTGCTTGCCGCGCTGACGTTCCTCCCGGCCGTTCTCTCGCTCGTGGGCAAGCCGCTCGATCGAGTACGCCTGCTTCCGAAGAGCTACCTCGAGCATCGAGCCGACCACGAGCACGGCTTCTGGGCGGTGCTGGCGAGCTTCATCATGCGCTACCCGAAGACGGTCGCCGGGACGACCTCCGCGGTTCTCATCCTGCTCGCCCTGCCCGTGCTCGCGCTCGAGCTCGGGCCCGGCTCGAACGAGGGCATCCCACGCGATCTCGAGGCGATGCGGGGCTTCGACATCCTGAGCGAGGCCGTCGGGGCGGGAGCGACGGCGCCGAGCGCGATCGTGGTGGACACGGGAAGGGCGGGCGGCGTTCGGGATCCGGCGATCGCGTCAGCGGTCACGGAGCTCGCGGGGCTCTTCGAGGCTGACCCAGAGGTCGCGGCGGTTCAGTTCGAGCGAAGCGCGCAACACGTCGATCCGACCGGCCGCTACTTGAACATCGGCGTCATCGGCAAGCGGGATTACGGTGATCCGGCAAGCCTCGAGTTCGTCGATCGGTTGCGCGGAGAGATCATTCCCGCAGCGGGGTTTCCAGACACCGCGGTCGTGTACGCGGGCGGCGGCCCGCCGGGAGGAAAGGACTTCATCGACCTCACGTACAGCTGGTTCCCCTGGCTCGTGCTCGCGGTGCTGGTCGCGACGTTCTTCCTGCTGATGCGGGCATTCCGCTCGATCGTGCTGCCGCTGAAGGCGATTATCCTGAACCTGCTCTCCATCGGCGCAGCGTACGGGCTGCTTGTGATCGTCTTCAAGTGGGGCGCGGGCGAGTGGATCGGGCTGACCGCGTTCGACCAGATCGAGGCGTGGGTCCCGGTGATGCTCTTCGCCATGCTCTTCGGCCTCTCGATGGACTACGAGGTCTTCCTCGTCTCGCGGATGCGCGAGGAGTGGGACAAGGGGGCGACGAACGAGGAGGCGGTCGTGCTGGGGCTCACCAAGACAGGTCGGCTCGTCACGGCCGCGGGGCTGATCATGTTCGCCGCGTTCATGGGCTTGATCGCCGGCTCGATCGTGGGCCTGCAGCAGTTCGGGTTCGGGTTGGCGGCCGCGATCCTGATCGACGTGACGATCGTCCGCGCGTTGCTGGTTCCGAGCGCGATGAAACTCTTCGGGAAGTGGAACTGGTGGCTGCCGGACGGCCTGGCGCGGGTCATCCGAGTGGAGCCGTCACCGCTCGGCTCGCATCGAGCACGCACGGCGCCCGCAGCGGCGAGCGGGGACTAAGGGGGCCTGGCTTCAGCCAGATGCCCGCCCGCCGTTTAGCATCCCTGCGTGCAGCCGAAGGGTCTCATCTGCGCGGGTGGCGAGGCGACGCGCCTCGGCGAGCTGACGCGCGTCTCCAACAAGCACCTGCTCCCGGTCGGGAGCTGGCCGATGATCTACTACCCGCTCCAGCTGCTCCAGCTCGCGGGTATCCGCGACGTCCTCCTCGTCACCGGCAAAGGTCACGCGGGGCAGATGATCGACCTACTCGGCGACGGACGGCTCGCGTCGCGCGGTGGCGGCGACCCGATCCTCGAGGTCGATCTCACCTACAAGGTGCAGACGGAGCCGGGCGGTATCGCGCAAGTCGTCGGCATGGCACGGGACTTCGCGGCCGGCGCTCCGCTGGTGGTCGTGCTCGGAGACAACATCTTCGAGAACGCGCAGTCAGAGGCGCTCACTGAGTGGGCGGAGGACGGGAAGCGCGCCCGGATCTTCGTCAAGGACGTCGACGATCCCGAGAACTTCGGCGTCGTCCTCTATCGCGAAGACGGCTCAGTCGAAGATATTGTCGAGAAGGCGGGCGTGGTGGACATGCGCTTCGACGCGCCGCCTTCCTCCCATGCGGTGGTCGGCCTCTACTGCTACCCACCGGACGTGTTCGACGTCATCACGAGGCTCGAGCCGTCGAGCCGCGGCGAGCTCGAGATCACCGACGTGAACCGGCACTACGCGGCCGAGGACCGCCTCGAGGCGCGCGAGGTCGAGGGCTGGTGGGAGGACGCGGGCAAGCACTGGCAGCACCTCGCCGACATCGGTAGGCGGATCGACGAGACCGGGGTCAACAAGTGATCGAGGGGCTGCAACGGATCCCGCTTCAGCTGCACGAGGACGAGCGGGGCTGGTTCTGCGAGCTCCGCAAAGACAGCGTGCTTCCAGCGCGGATGACGCAGACGAACGTGTCGTTCTCGCGTGCCGGAGTCATCCGCGGCCTCCACTTCCACGAGCGAGGGCAGGACGATCTGTTCGCGTGCCTGCAGGGAATGGCGCGCGTCGTTGTGCTCGACCGCTCGAGCGGGGAGACGTATACCGAGGACATCGGAGAGTCGAATCGCATCGGGCTCTACATCCCCGGCCGCCACGGCCACGGCTTCGAGGCGCTGACGGACATCCTCTTCTGCTACCACGTGACCGCCGAATACGATCCTTCAGACCCCGACGAGCAGACGATTCCCTGGAACGACCCGCGCGTCCGAAGCCTATGGAGCACGAGCACACCGACTCTGTCCGCGCGGGACGCCGCCGTCGCGTCCTGATCACGGGCGCCGGCGGCCAGCTCGGCCGGGCGCTCCAGGACGTGTTCGCGGACGACGATCTCGCCGCGCTCCGCCGTGAGGACTGGGACGTCACGAGTCCGCCTAGTGACACAGTGTCACAAGGGAAGTTCGATCTCGTGCTGCACACGGCGGCCTGGACTGATGTCGACGGCGCCGAGACGGATCCGGAGGCCGCCGCCGCTGCGAATGTGGGTGGAACGGCGAATGTGGCGGGGCTGGGCGCGCCGCTGGTTGCGTTCTCCTCCGACTACGTCTTCGACGGTCGCAAGGGCGAGCCATATGTCGAGTCCGACCGCCCCAACCCGCTCTCCGCGTATGGGCGCACGAAGCTCCACGGCGAGGCGACAGCCGACTCGGATGCATGGGTCGTCCGCAGCTCGTGGCTCTTCGGCGCGACCGGCCACAACTTCGTGCGGACGATGCTTCGGCTCGGCGCTGAGCGTGAGGAGGTCGCGGTGGTCGACGACCAGCGCGGTTGCCCGACCTTCGTGGGGCATCTCGCCGTCGGCGTGCGCGAGCTCGTCGACGGGGAGCGAGCGCGGGGAATCTGGCATGTCGCCGCTGGAGGCGACTGCACGTGGGCGGAGCTCGCCGAGGCGATCTTCGTCGACGCCGGGATCGCTTGCCGGGTACGGCGGATCTCGACGGAGGAGCTCGGACGCCCCGCACCCCGCCCTGCGCACGCGATCCTGCGCAGTGAGCGAGAAGGCGCCCCCGTTCTGCCGCACTGGCGCGAGGGCCTTCGCGCGTGCCTCGAGCAACTTGGACGCTAGCCTTCTCCGGATGCGTCTCCTGGTCACAGGTGGAGCCGGGTTCATCGGCTCGAACTTCGTCCACTATTGGCTCGAGCGATACCCCGACGACCACCTCGTCGTCCTCGATCTTCTGACGTATGCCGGCAACCGTCCGAGCCTCTCCGACGTCGAAGAACGCATCGGCTTCGTGCAGGGCGACATCGCGGATCTCGACCTGACGAGGAAGCTCATCGAGGACGAGGGCATCGAGAATCTCGTGAACTTCGCGGCGGAGTCGCACAACAGCCTCGCGGTCGTCGATCCCGGGCTGTTCGTGCAGACCAACGTGCTCGGGACGCAGCTTCTGCTGGAGGCAGCCCGCGACTCGGGCTTGAAGCGGTTCCACCACATCTCGACCTGCGAGGTGTTCGGAGATCTTGCGCTCGACTCGGAGGAGGTCTTCACCGAGGACTCTCCGTACCGCCCACGCACGCCGTACAACGCGTCCAAGGCTGCCGCCGACCACTACGTGCGTGCGTACCACGAGACCTACGGTCTGCCTATCACGATCACAAACTGCTCCAACAATTACGGGGCTTATCAGTTTCCTGAGAAGGTGCTGCCGCTCTTCATCACCAACGCGCTGGACGATCAGACGCTCCCGATGTACGCGTCGACGCAGAACAAGCGAGAGTGGCTCCACGTCCTCGACCACTGCTCCGCGATCGACCTGGTGCTTCGCAACGGGCGCGATGGGGAGACCTACAACGTGGGGTCGGGGATCGAAGCGACGATCGAGGAGATCGCCGACCTCGTGCTCGAGCTCACCGAGAAGCCGCAGTCGCTGAAGACGATCGTGCCCGACCGGCCGGGTCACGACCGCCGCTATCTGCTCGACGCGACCAAGATCCGCGACGAGCTCGGCTGGGAGCCGGCACACGGCTGGCGCGACGGCCTCGCCGAGACGGTCGCCTGGTATGCGGCGAACCGCGACTGGTGGGAGCCGCTGAAGAAGCGTGCGCCCGTCGAGGAGACCGCCTGGCGGTGAGGTCGCGAGAGCGCCGGAGATGAGGCACGCTCTGCTGGTAGCCGCGTCGTTTGCTCTCGTAGCTCTGGCGAGTGCCTGCGATCTCGGCGCCACAGGGCGCCCGACTCGACACGGTCTTCTCACCCGTTCGCCCGACGGTCCTCAGGAAGATCTGAATGCGATCGTCGGCGGAGTCCTCGAGCTCGATCTCGATCGAGGATGTGTTGTGGTTTCCGGAAAGCCAGTTGTCTGGCCGGCCGGGACCTCGCTGACGACGGACCCGCCCGAGCTTCACCTCCCCGGCGGTCGTACCGCCAGGTCGGGCGACGCGATCACGGCAGGCGGTGGAGAAGTGGACGGGGCACGCATCGGGGAGACGTCGACCGGAATCGAAGGGGATCTGGCCGGCGCGCTCGAGTGTGCCCCGGGCGGCAGCAAGGTCCTCCTGCTAGCGACCCGCGGCGGTGTCGCCGTCCGCGCCGGGACCGGCTGACTAATTTCAAGCGCCGTTCCGGCTGCCTGCTTCACACCCCGGAACTGCCGTTTCTCGGGCACCACATAAAGGGGTCTTCCACGCGACCGGAATTCGCGCTAGCGGATTCTGGTCTTGCGCCGATAAACCGAGCTTTACGTTATGTCGCTAGCCTGGTCCACCGTTGTGCGCCTCCTGACCGTCTGCTCGGTTCTCGTCGCGCTGGCCGCGGGCGCGGCCTGGGCGCATCCGGCGCAGTCCGAGGCAATGCCAGGGGAGGCGGTGTTCGTCGTCTCCGGGCGCGGCTGGGGTCACGGAGTCGGGATGAGCCAGTACGGCGCTTACGGTATGGCCAACGCCGGTCACTCGCACGAGCAGATCCTCGCGCACTACTACTCGGGAACCGAGATCGGCCAGGCGGCGACGCAGCAGGTTCGCGTGCTCCTCGCCGAGGGCAAGCCTGCGGTGACGGTCTCGTCCGCGAAGCCGTTCAGCGCGATCGATGCACGCGGGGAGTTGTTCAAGCTCGCTCCGGGCACGCTCGTGCTCAGGCCCAAGCTCAAGCTGCCCATCGTGGACAAGCCTCGACCCGTCAAGGCCGCGCCGCCACTCCTGATCCGACCTGGGAAGGACGCGCCGCTCTCCTTCGACGGAGTCCAGTACCGAGGGAGCCTCGAGCTGGCGGTGCAGGGCAATTATCTCCGCGTCGTCAACTTCGTCCGGCTCGACGCCTACCTCTCGGGTGTGGTCGCCAACGAGATGCCGCACACCTGGCCGAGCGAGGCGCTCGAGGCGCAGGCGGTCGCAGCACGCTCCTACGCGCTTGCAAATCTCGTCAAGGGGAAGCCGTTCGATCTCTACGCCGATGTGCGCAGCCAGGTCTACCGCGGCGTGGCGGGCGAGAAGCCCCGAACGAGCGCAGCTGTGCAAGCCACTGCGGGGCAGGTCGTTCTCTACGCCGGCAGCCTCGCGACCACCTACTACTTCTCGACCTCCGGCGGGAGAACCGCCAGCGCGGCGGACGTGTTCGGGACACACGTGCCGTACCTCCTCTCCCGCCCCGATCCGTGGGACAAAGCCTCGCCCCATCACATGTGGGGGCCGTTCCTGTACGGCGCACGGACTCTCCAGTCCAGGCTCGGCGTCGCCGACCGCATCCTCGACGCCGTCGGCGTGCCGACACCCTCCGGCCGCCTGCGCTCGATCACGGTTCAGACCGAGGCGGGCTCCTCGAGCGTCCAGGCCGCGCTTCTGCGAACGAGCCTCGGCCTGCGCTCTACCTGGGTCACGATCGGCGTTCTTCGGCTCGATCAGCCGCGCGAGACGATCGTCTTCGGCTCGCCGCTGCGACTGACCGGCCTGGCGCGAAGCCTGCCTGCGCCGATGCTCTCCTCGTCGCCGGACGGGTCGAGATGGACAGGCGTTGGCCTTTTCCAGCGATCGACCAGCGGAATCGCCTCGCTCGTCGTCAAGCCGGAGCGGACGCTGCGCTACCGGATCGAGGTCGAGGGCGCGGCGTCGCCGGCCATCCTCGTCGAGGTCGCACCACGCGTGCAGCTCTCACGGGGAACGGGGGCTCTGTCGTTGCTGGGCACGGTCCGCCCCCGCCTGGCCGGAGCCCCTGTTTTCATCGAGCGCCGGGAAGGCTCGACGTGGAGACGTGTCGCCAGGAAGACGGTCGACACGACCGGCGCGTTTCGGGCCGAGGTCGCTCGACAGGGTGAGTACCGAGCCAGCATCCCCGCCACCGGCGCCTACGCCGAAGCCTTGACGGCCGCGCTCGTGGTCGCCGGGTGAGACGAATGAGGCGCGCTCTTCTTCTGATCGCCGCGATCCTAGGCGCCTCCCTCGTGACACCTGCCGTAGCCGGCGCCGCCCGAGTGGCGGTCGGGCTGAAGCCGGACGCGAACCCCGCGGCTGTCGCAGCCGCCGTCGAGCGTCGAACCGGAACGCGCCCGGAGCTTCTGCGGCCGATCCCTGCTCTCGTGGTCGATCTTCGGGCGGGAATCTCACTCGCCGGCATCGACGGCATCCGCTACGTCGAGACCCTGCACGCGCGGCGCCTTGCCTTCACGCCGTCCGATCCGCTCGTCTCCCGCCAGTGGTACCTGACGCAGAGCCGCTTCTACGACCCGTGGCTGACCCTGCCAGCCCTCGAGCGTGTTCCAGTTGCCGTCATCGACTCCGGTGTGGATGCCACTCATCCCGAGCTCGCCGGAAAGATCCTCGATGCGAAGAGCTTCGTCGGCGGATCGGCGAGCGAGGACACCCTCGGGCACGGAACGTTTGTCGCCGGTCTCGTCGCCGCGGGCGTGGGCAACGGCATCGGTATCGCCGGTCTGGCGCCCTCGGCCGAGCTGCTCGTCGCCAAGGTCGTCACGCCGTCCCGCGCGATTCCGATCGAGGCGGAGGCGAAGGCGATCCGTTGGGCAGTCGAGAACGGCGCGCGGGTGATCAACATGAGCCTCGGCGGCATCCGCGATCCACTCGACCCGAAGCGCGACAGCTTCTCGCGGCTCGAGGCCGACGCGGTCGCCTACGCGGTCTCGAGCGGCGCGGTCGTCGTGGCGGCCGTGGGCAACGGAGATCAGGCGCCCTCGAGCCCGTGGCAGTACGCGAGCTACCCGGCTGCGCTGCCGCACGTCCTCGGAGTGAGCGCGATCAGCGAAACCGGCGGCGTCCCCAAGTTCTCGAACCGCGACAAGATCTACAACGACCTGGCCGCGCCCGGTGACAGGATCCTCTCGATCTTCCCGCGGCCGCTGACGTCGCGCTTCCCGGCGTGCTCCGAGCAGGGCTATTCGAGCTGCGGCCCGGAGGAGTACCGCGAGGCGCAGGGGACGTCCTTCTCCGTGCCGCAGGTGTCGGCGGCTGCGGCGACCCTCTTCAGTCTTCGGCCTCTTCTGCGTCCGGAGCAGGTCACGGCGATCCTAGAGCAGACGGCGGTGGACGTGACCCCGGCGACGGGATGCGCCGCCTGCGCCGTCGGTCGCGACGAGCACTCGGGGCGGGGCCGGCTGGACGTCGCCGCAGCCATCGGCGCGCTGGCCGAGCCTCTGCCACTTGCCGACCGGTTCGAGGCGAACGACGACGCAGGCTCAGGCGCTTACAAGTTGTCGGGGTCGAACCGGCGGCTCAACGCCACGGTCGACTTCTGGGACGACCAGGACGACGTCTACGCGGTCAAGCTGAAGAAGGGCCAGCGGGTGTACGTCGGGCTGACGGGCGCTCTTGCCAGCTCCGACTTGAGCCTCGCGCTTTGGCTCCCGAAGACGCGCACCATCAGCAACGTGCGCAGCCTGCGCTTCCGAGCCCGCATCTCCGCGCGCCCGGCCGCGCGCGAGTACTTCTCCCACCGCGCTGCGAAAGCAGGCTCGTACTACGTGCAGGTGCGCATGTCGAGTCCCGGCGTGACCCGCTATCGCCTGACGATCGTCAAGGGCTGACTCCGAGCGATCAGATCGTCGCGCCGACCTCGCTCGCGAGCTCGACGAGTTGGCGGGCGGCCTCGGTCTGGTGCCGATCCTGGTGCCAGACGATGCCGACGAGTCGCGGCGGAAGCTCCGTCACCAGCTCGAGCCGCACGAGGTCGTCGCGTCCCGGATCGATGGCAAGCCGGGGTACGAGAGCCGCACCGAGCCCGGCGGCGGCTAGACCGGCGACCGTCTCGTTGGACTCGATTCGGTAGCGGATCTGGGCGGCGATTCCGTGGGCGCGCAGGAGCGCTTCAGGGGCAGAGCTCTGCGTGCAGACGATCAAGGGAAGCTTCGCGAGCTGCTTCAGAGAGACCTTTCGTCCGACGGTGGCCAGTGCTGAATCGGCGGCGACAGCGAGGATGTATCCGTCCTGGAGCACTTCGGCCGCTTCGAAGGGTCCTCCTGCGAGGGGCAAGAGCGCGAAGGTGAGATCCAGATTGCCCGCCTCTATCTGCTCGAGCAGCACGGCGTCGTCGTCATGCTCGGCGAGCTCGACGACCACGTCCGGCCAGTGCCTGGCGAATCGACGCAGGACTTGCGGAACCAGACGTGCGCCGACGCTCGGGATCGTGCCGAGGCGGAGGATCCCTGCGCTTCCGTCCTCCAGAGCCCGGAGCTCGGCGTCCGCCGCCTGGGCGCGGGCCAGCATGGCCTCGGAATGAAGCAGCGCGAGCCGGCCGGCCTGGGTGAGCGCCACCTCGCGCCCGCCCGCCCTCCTTTCGACCAGCCGAGCGCCGACCAGACGCTCGAGCGCAGCGAGCTGCTGGCTCACAGCCGGCTGGCTGTAACCGAGCCGCCGCGCCGCTCCGGCCAGTGAGCGTTCCTCGGCGACGGTTCTCAGCGTGATCAGATGCCGAAGCTCGACCCCGGCCCACCTAAAGGCTTCGCTTATATCTGACATCGCAAAGAGAAGTGTGCCTGAACGATGAAGCATGATATTCCTAGAGCATGAGCTCCTCACCGCTCGCGCTCGTCGACGAGCTGCCGGTCATCGACAGCAACCTCCTGCAGGCTCTCGCTGCCCGCGGCTTCGAGGCGCTCGCCGTTTCGGATGCCGAGGCTGCGAGAGAGGCCGTGCTGTCGCTGATTCCGGATGGCGCGCTGGTCTCGCACGGCGGGTCGACGACGCTGGAGGAGATCGGCCTGATCGACGAGCTCGCCTCGTCGGAGCGTGTTCGTTATGGCAACGCCGAATGGCTGGCCGAGGACGATGCGACGGAGAGACTCGAGCTGCGCAAGCACCGTTCGATCTTCGCCGACGTCTATCTCGGCAGCGTCCAGGCGATCGCGCGCACAGGCCAGGTCGTCGGCGCGGATGCCGGAGGTAGTCGCCAGGGTCCGTACGTCTGGGGACCGAAGCGGGTCATCTGGGTCGCCGGCGCGAACAAGATTGTTCCGCACCTCGACGCCGCGATCCGCCGCGTGTACCAGGTGGCTTTCCCGCTCGAGGATGTGCGAATGCGGCGGACCGGGGGTACTGGTAGCTCCGTGAACAAGCTCGTCGTCTATGACCGCGATCCTGTGCCCGGTCGCACGACGTTGATACTCGTACGACAGGCGCTCGGTTTCTGATGCGCGTGCTTTGAAATGCGCGCGCCACCTCGCCTTCGCGGACCGCTCGCAGCGCGTCTTGCGATCCTGATCTGCGGTCTCTTCGTCTTTGCTGCCGGAATCGTCGCGCTGCTCGAGTCGGGACTCGGTCTCTCGCCCTGGGATGTTCTTCATCAGGGACTCGCAGAGCACACACGCCTTTCGTTCGGCGAGGCGAACATCGTCGTCAGCATCCTGGTGCTCGCGGTCGCTTGGACCCTCGGCGCACGCGTCGGCGTGGGGACTCTCGCCAATGCGCTTCTCGTCGGCGGCTTCGTGCAGCTCCTGACGAGCGTCGAGGCGATCTCGGCGCTCTCAGAGCGCGGGCTTGGACTCAGGATCGCCCTTCTCGCGATCGGAATCGCGCTGATGGGCTTTGGAACCGGCATGTACCTGGGCGCCGACCTCGGCGCGGGGCCACGCGACTCGTTGATGGTCGTAGGGGCCGAGCGGACGCGGTTTCGCCTCGGCATCGTCCGCGGCGTGATCGAGCTGACTGCGCTCGTGGTCGGCTTCGGACTGGGAGGCACCGTCGGCATCGGCACCCTTGCCTTTGCCTTGCTGATCGGGCCGACGGTGGAAGGCTCGTTCTGGTTGCTCCAGAGGGCGTCGCTCGCAAGACCCGCTGAGCCGCGGCCGCAGGCGAAAGTACGACGCTCCCCGTCGCGAGCTGAGGCTCAGATGGTTGATCGGGAATTCACGGCGGGCCGGATGACGGCCACGACACTGCGCCGGATCGCCACCCTCCCTCGTCGTCCAGGCTCATTGGCCTGCACGACGAGTGAGTGCGCCGCCCAGCTTGATCGTGACCGCCCCGACTGCACGTCAATTCCCGATCAAGCATCTACAGGAGCTCGTCCCCGGGAACCTCACGCAGCACTCGGGCGGGGTTCCCGACGACGATCGTCCGCGGCGCGACGTCCTTCGTCACGACGGCGCCCGCTCCGACGAACGCCTCCTCTCCGATCTCGATCCCCGGACAGAGAATCGCGCCACCTCCGACTCGCGCCCCGCGCCGGATCGTCGGGCCCTTCATGAGCTCGTGCCGCTGCTCAGTTCGTCCCATGAAGTTGTCGTTCGTCGTAACGACGCAGGGGGCGATGAAGACGTGCTCCTCCAGTGTCGAGTACGCGGTGATGTAGGCCTCGGCCTGGATCCGTGTCATCGCGCCGATCGTGGTGTCGTTCTCGATCAGCGCGCCGCGGCCGAGCACGACGTCGTCATCGATTGTCACCCGCTCCCGCACGCACGACTGGTCGCCGAGGATGACCCGCGCGCCGATCTGCGAGCCGGCAAACACGATCGCGCCCGTGGACACGATCGTTCCCTCGCCGATCTCGGTCGCAGGCAGCGGATCCCGCTTCGCGGTCGAGCGCGGCGAGAGCGACGGCTGCTTCCCGACGACCGCGTGCTCGAGCACCTTCACGCCCTCCCCGAGCACCGTCCCCGGGTAGACCGTCGCGGTCGGGTGGACCTCAGCCTCCACGGAGCGATCTCGTGAGCATGTCGAGCGCCCGCACGACGCGCGCGCCGTCCTCGGCGACCTTGCGGCGGTCGCCCTCGCCCCCGATCAGGCGCAGGAACTCCAGGCACTCGAGCTTCAGCGGCTCGTCGCTCGCGATGCGTGGGCTGAAGATGTCGCCCGTGCGGGTCTGCCACTCGCCATAGCGGTCGGACGGCCGCCAGGGGGCCTTCTCGTACACCGTGATCTTGCGCTCGAGCTCCATGTCGTCGAAGACGACCATCTTCTCCGTGCCCACGACCGTGATCTTCCGCATCTTGTGCGGGTCGAGCCACGAGAGGTGCATGTGGGCGATCTTCCCGGACGGGAAGCGCAGGTAGCAGAACACGACGTCCTCGACCCCGTCGGTCAGGAAGTCGCGGCCGAGCGCGGTTGCCTGCTCGGGGTCTTCGTCCAAGAGGTGGAGGATCACCGACAGGTCGTGCACGCCGAGCGACCAGAGGGCGTTCTCGTTCGACCGGATGATTCCCAGGTTCTGGCGGTTCCCGTAGACGCAGAGCACCTCCCCGAGCTCGCCCGCGTCGATCATCTCCTTCAGGCGCCGGACGCCGGGGTGGTAGAGGAGCAGGTGACCGGGCATCAAGACGAGGTCGCGGTCCTGCGCGAGCGCGACGAGCTCGTCCATCTCGGCGCCGAGCATCGCCGGAGGCTTTTCGACCAGGACGTGCTTGCCGGCGCCGAGCGCGCGGCGGGCGAGATCGAAATGGGTGGGAACGGGCGTCGCGACGACGACGGCGTCGAGCTCCGGGTCGGCAAGCATCTCGTCGAAGCTCGTCGTCCAGCGCGCCTGGGGATAGCGGGACGACGCGACCTCACCCTTCTCCACCTCCGAGTCGCAGAGCCAGGTGAGCTCGGCCAGCTCGGCGAAGTTGCGGGCGAGATTCGGCCCCCAGTGGCCGAGGCCCGCAACACCGACGCGCGCCGTCATCGTGGCGCAGGGGCGAGGCTTGCCTCGCCCTCGCTTGGTGGCCGCGTCGAGCTCACAGCTTCCAGACCTTGTCGGAGCCCTTTCCATTGGCGCCGGTCGCGTTTCGCAGGTCGACCACGAGCTTCGAGTCCTCTACGAGCCGGTCGTAGTCGATCCCGGAATGGTCGGTGACGACGACGACACAGTCATACGAGCCCGGGTCGAGCGGAGAGGAGCTCATCGTGACCCCGTTCTCGCGAAACGAGGGTACATGCGGGTCGTGGTACGAGACGTCTGCTCCCGCGGCGCGAAGCAGCCCGATCAGCTTGACCGCTGGACTTTCGCGTGTATCGGCGATGTTCGGCTTGTACGCGACGCCGAGCACGAGGATGCGCGAGCCTTTGAGCGAGAGCTGCAGCGAGTGGTTGAGCGCCTGGGAGACGACCGAGCGGCAAAACCACGGCATCGACTCGTTGACCTTTCCGGCGAGCTCGATGAACTCCGTATAGAAGCCGTACTCCCGCGCCTTCCAGGTGAGATAGAAGGGATCGATCGGGATGCAGTGCCCGCCGAGACCGGGGCCTGGCTTGAAGGACATGAATCCGAAGGGCTTGGTCGCGGCGGCTTCCACGACCTCCCAGACATCGATTCCCATGCGGTCGCAAAGCTGCGCCAGCTCGTTGACGAGCGCGATGTTGACCGAGCGGAAGATGTTCTCGAGGAGCTTCGTGAGCTCGGCGGCCTCCGGAGAGGACACCTTGTGCACAGTGTCGATCGCGGTCGCGTAAAAGGCTGCGGCCGCGTCGGTCGACGCCTGGTCGATACCGCCCACGACCTTCGGGACGGTCTTGGTCGTCCAGTCGTCACGACCGGGGTCGACCCGCTCGGGCGAGAAGGCGAGGTGGAAGTCCTTCCCCGCCGTGAGGCCGCTCCCCGCCTCGAGCACGGGGAGCACCTGCTCGCGCGTCGTGCCGGGATAGGTGGTCGACTCGAGGACGACAAGGTGTCCCGGACGGAGCCGTTTCGCGATCTCTCGAGCAGCCGACACGAGGATCCGGAGATCGGGCTCGCGCTGTCGGGAGAGCGGGGTCGGGAGCGCGATCAGAATCGCATCCGCCTCACCCAGCTCGTCGTAGTCGGTCGTCGCCGCGATCAGGTCGCTCTCCACGAGCGATTTCAGCGTCTCCGAGGGGATGTCCTCGATGTAGCTCTCACCGCGATTCAGCCGCTCGACCCGTGTCGGATCGATGTCGACGAGGACGACCTTCTTGCCCACCTCCGCGAATGCATGTGCGAGCGGCACGCCGACGTAGCCGGCGCCCACGATGGCGACGTCCCGCTTCATCGGTCGGGCATCGTAGCGACCAGCAAGCCGACGATCCGCGCCGAGGCGTGTCCGTCTCCGTACAGCCGCGGGGGATTCTGAGGCATCGTCGCGACCGCCACCGCCGCCTCGATCGCGTCCGGGTCGTCGTCAACGAGGATGTTCGCTCCCACCTCGACCGTCGCCATCCACTCGGTCGACGGGCGCAGGGTCACGCAGGGGACGCCGTACCAGTACGCCTCCTTCTGGAGACCGCCGGAGTCGGTAGCGATGACACGAGCCTGCGATGCAAGCGACGCGAGCTCGAGATAGCTCAGCGGATCCGTGAGATGGACGTGCCCACCCAGCTCGATGCCCTCCTTCTCGAGTTGGGCGCGCGTGCGTGGATGCGCCGGAAACACGACGCGCTCGCTCAAGCGGTTCAGGCCTTCGGCGATGCGCCCGAGCCGGGGTTGGAAGACGTTCGCCTCGCGGTGAACCGTGGCGACGAGGTAGCTCTTGGGCTCGAAGGGGATCGGGAAGCGCTCACGGGCGATCGGCGCGAAGCGGCTGCAGGCCTCGGCCATCACGTCACCGACGACATGAGGCTGGCCCAGAACGCCCTCTTCGGCGAGCGTGGCTCGCGACCGGTCGTCGGGGCAGAAAAGGAGCCACGACAGGCGGTCGACCTCGATTCGCGCTCGCTCCTCGGGCATCGCCAAGTCGCCGCTTCGCAGGCCCGCCTCGACGTGTGCAAGCGGCACCGAAGCCTCGGCCGACGCCCGTGCTCCGGCGAGGGTCGAGTTGGTATCGCCGTACACGAGCACGAGGTCGGGCTCCTCCCGGCGGATGACGCGCGTGATCTCAGGCTCCATGACGT